>JAHDDX010000088.1:8908-11610 GCA_020629135.1 Hellea sp. | reverse complement strand
AGCATCCCATCCTGGAACTCGTAACCGAGCTGGGCGTCCAGAATAGTTTCATCCAACGCATCGGCCCCTGAAAGCGTACCATCAAAAAGCGCCACTTCAGAAAGGAAGTCCGAACGATGGCGCGCGCTTAATTTTGCCCGCCAACCATTATGATCATAATAGGCTGCCGCGCTCCAGACATTCTCGGAATAACCCGGAATTGGGATAACGTTACCGGCACCATCGTCAAGCGACGCGTCTGCATAGGTGTAACTGGCTTCCACCCCAAATCCTTCAAATGGAAGAATACTGTCCAATCCGGCTTTCACAGTCGCTTCAACGCCTGTGATTTTAGCCTTCTCGAAGTTTTCATTTGTTCCCAGAGAACTCAACGCCACATTTGGGTTCGCGGACAGGAATGCGCCGAAACCGGCCTGATTGATTTGCTGAGACGCATCGACAACAATTGAACGTCCTACAACCCAGTCATCAATGTTTTTATGGAATACCGCCAACGCAATTGCCGTGTCAGGTGAGAAATACTTTTCAAACGCGACATCGAACTGGGTGGCCGAATATGGGCGCAGCGCCGGGTTTCCGCCGCCTAGATTGAAACAGGAACGGCCTGCAGATGGATCGTGATTTACGACGCTGTCTGGAATTCCGTCACTGTCTGCATCCGGGCAAACTGTACTGTTTACGCTGATTGACTGATTAGCCGTCATTTGATCGAGACGCGGACGCGTGACGGTTTTCGCACCGGCCAACCGGATATAAGTATCTTCTGCAACTTCGAAGCTCAGGTTAGCACTTGGCAGCCAATGGTCGTAGCTGTCACCCAAAGTCTGCTCACCGCTTCCGGCCAATGTACCGGTGGATGATTGTTCGACATCAACATATTGCAAGCCGATATTACCGCGAACAGGCACGCTGCCTTCACTGCTGATATTGAGCATACCGTAAAGGGTTGTGATATCTTCCTCGACGGTCCAGGCTACGCTATTGGCCTGCTCCAGACGGTATGTTCCATCAGTCAAAAGGCTCGACGGGTCATAGGCGACAATATCAAATCCAATACTGCCGGTGTCTGTGGCTCCGACAACCGCGCCAGATGGTAATGGTGCTTCATCGTTGGTGAATCCGGCACCGACCCGAATGAAGGCTTCGTTGGAATTGAAAGATTTTTCACGGTCAGTGATCAAACCGCCAACAACAACACTGTCGAGTATGCCTTTATCAAGCTCATATTCCGCCTCAGCGCGAAGCTGATTGAGGTCGTCCTCGATATGCGGCTCTTTGATAAATCCGACCTGTCCCCATCCGCCCGGATCAGCGAGAACGATGCGGCTCGGATCCGTGTAATCCAGTCCGGTATTAACCGTGTACTCGCCGTTTTCCGGGAACGTATAGGTCAGTGTATCCAGCAGGCTTGGGTCGCGTGCGGGTGTAAATCCACCCGTACCCCAATCAACACCGCGGAAAATACGACTGCCAGTACCGGCATAGCTTTCATAATCTACATCGTCTTTTTCAAGTGAAGAACCGCTGAAATCCACCGTGGCCGTCAAACGGTCATTAATCTCGTAAGATGCGTTGATTCCCCAGGAGAAAATCTCGGCGGTATTTCCTTCTGTATCTGTCCGAAGGATCGGTCCGACATTCTCATAGGTCGCAGAATCTGCAAACACGCCTGAGCCGTTCACGGTCGGTGTACCGACACCACCCCACTGAGCCAAAGGTGTCTCAACACCCCGGAAAATACCTTCATCCTCAAAATCCGAATAGCCAACATCAATTGTCGCCTGGAAACGATCTGATGGTTCGAATTGCAAAGCACCGGCAACTGACGTCCGCTTAAAGTCGCGCGAAACAACGCCGGTACGCGGGTTATCAACTGGGAAATAGGTGCCGCCTGCAGTTTGCGCGGTTTGGAATTGGTTTGTTTTCAACTCCCGCGAATAGAAGTGAGTTGGGTTGGACTGATGCGTAATGCCTAGTGACCAACCGATCGTTCCATCTTCGTTTTGATCGATATAAGACCCAAACAAACGGTAACCGTCATCACTGAAGTCCGGGTTCAGCTTGCCATTGTCATTGATGACATATTTCGCTGAAGCGTTCAGTTGACGGCTTGTATAATCAAGTGGGCGTACGGTTCTTAGATCAACCGCGCCAGCAACACCGGTCGCTGCCAGCGTTGCATCCGGTGTTTTGTAAACAACACCCGAAGCAATCAGCTCTGACGGGAAAACGTCAAATTCGATACCACGGTTATTACCGGCTGAGACCATTTCGCGTCCGTTGAGAAGAGCGATAGAGAAATCTGGACCCAGGCCACGAATTGAAATCTGTTGCGCGCGGCCACGAACGCGCTGAGCCGTTACACCTGGCAGGCGTGCCAAAGAGTCGGCAATTGAAACATCTGGCAGCTTACCGATGTCTTCTGCGGAAATCGCTTCGACGATTGAAGACGAGTCTTTCTTAATTTTCAGGCTTTCCTCGATCGACTGCCTAATACCTGTGACAACGACCTCATCTTCGTCGGCATCTTGTGCGAATGCTGTGTTTGATAAGGACAGCGTCAGCACCGCAGCCGCAGAACTGATCAGTAGTTTTGATTTATTGAATTCAAGAAATGACATGAATATCCCCTGTTTAGCGAATTCCCCGATGCAAGGCGCACCTCGCCCGCAACATTTGTAGCTTCAAATCTCTCATATATT
>JAHDDX010000088.1:0-8808 GCA_020629135.1 Hellea sp. | reverse complement strand
GCAGCCTGCTTCAATCCATCTCCCGCAGCATGGTAGCTTTAACCTTAGCGGTCAGCCTGCAGGCCTGCGCCCCCACCAGTACGGATATGCCAATCGAAGTAAAAGAAACTACCTCAAATGCATCTTTACTGGACGCGCGATTGCCTCAAGATGAAATCGTCTACTTCATGCTGCCTGACCGATTTAACAATGGTGATCCCAGCAATGATACTGGCGGCATAGACGGCGGTCCCCTCGATCATGGGTATGACCCCACACATAAAGGGTTTTATCATGGTGGGGATCTTAAGGGCCTGACTGAAAAACTAGACTATATTCAAGGACTGGGCGCAACCGCTATCTGGCTTGGGCCTATTTTCAAAAACAAGCCCGTCCAAGGCGCAGAACCGTGGATCAGCGCCGGATATCATGGATACTGGATCACTGATTTTACCAGCGTCGACCCTCACCTTGGCACTGAAGATGACTTCAAGCATTTCGTTGAAAGTGCGCACGCGCGCGGCATTAGAGTTTATATGGACATCATCACTAATCATACGGCTGATGTGATTGCCTATCGTGAATGTCATGACCCGGACTATGACGGCGATGACAAGCCACAAGATTATTGCCGTTATCGGAGCGTGGCCGACTATCCATATACGACACGCGGCGGCATTCAGGGTGACCGGATTAATGAAGGGTTTGCCGGAGACGAACCTCAGCATCAATCATCTGAAAATTTTGAACGATTATCGCGTGCGGACTACGCCTACACCCCATACATCCCTGCTGGCGAAGAAGATGTCAAAGTCCCAGCCTGGCTGAATGATGTCAAATACTACCACAATCGAGGCGAAACACACTGGTCCGGGGAAGCCGAAACTTATGGTGACTTTGCCGGACTGGATGATCTATTCACTGAACATCCGATCGTCGTCGAGGGAATGATCGAAATTTTCAAGGATTGGATTACAAAATATCGTATTGACGGTTTCCGTGTCGATACCGCGAAGCACGTCAATCCAAATTTCTGGAAACAATTTGTACCGGCCATTCAGGCACATGCCAAATCCCAAGGCATTGAAAATTTTTACATTTTCGGTGAAGCCTATTATGATAGAGAGCCGGAAATGCTGGCCTGGCAGACCCGTGAAGGCGGTTACGATAATGTTCTGGATTTTGCGGTTTCCGATGCCATCATTGATATTTCCACAGGCAAAAATCCACTCGAAAGCTTCAATAAACTTTTCAAAATGGATGACATGTATGTGGACGGTTATCGCACAGCCATCAGCAACCCGACCTTTATCGGCAATCATGACAAAGGCCGCTTGTCCGGAATGATTAAGGCCGCCAATCCGGAAATCTCCCAAGAGGAACTGCTTGACCGCGTCAGACTTGCCCATCAATTACTTGTTTTCTTGCGTGGCTCACCCGTGATCTATGCCGGAGACGAACAGGGGTTTGTCAGCGACGGTAATGATCAACTTGCCAGAGAGGACATGTTCCCCAGCCGTGTTGAGGTTTACAATGACAATGATCTGATCGGCACGGATGCGACAACGGCGGATGATAACTTCGACACAAATCATCCTTTATATGTGGCCATCCGCGATTCCGCTCAAATTCGCAAAAATCACAAAGCTATACGTCGTGGCCGCCTCATCCCGCGACTGCTTCAGGAAGATGGACATATCCTGGCGTTTTCCCGTATTGATCCTGAAACAGGCCACGAATATCTCGTTGCCGCCAATACAGGAGCGTCTGCACAAATGGTCAATATCGGCGTTGACGCAGCGTCTGCAACTTTTGAACGACTGCTCGGAAACTGTCCCGACAGTGTTGTGACGACCAGTACCGTCAACCTGAACATGGCTCCATTTGAATTGATTGTTTGCAAAGCCGATCAACCCTCAAGCTTTTTCACGGACGTAGAATGAGATGGGCTCACCTCTGAATCACATCACAAACACCAAAGTATCTGCCGTTAATGCGGCCGGTGAACCCTGGTGGAAAGGCGCGTCGGTTTATCAAATATATCCACGCAGTTACCTGGATAGCAATGGTGACGGTGTCGGTGATTTGCCCGGGATCACTCAGAAACTGGATTATATCGCTACGCTCGGCGTTGAGGCGATCTGGCTATCGCCCTTTTTTAAATCGCCAATGGCGGATTATGGGTACGATGTATCGGACTTTTGTGATGTCGATCCGATTTTCGGGTCTTTAGCGGATTTTGACGCCTTGATTGAGAAATCTCACCGACTAGGCCTCAAAGTCATAATTGATCAGGTCTACTCACATTCATCAGATCAACACCCTTGGTTCGAGGAAAGCCGCCGCTCGCGAGACAATGATAAAGCCGACTGGTATGTCTGGGCCGACCCCAAGCCAGATGGCTCACCGCCGAATAACTGGCAATCCGTATTTGCAGGCCCCGCCTGGGAATGGGACGCGCGGCGCGGCCAATATTACCTGCACAACTTTCTCCCGGAACAACCGGATTTAAATCTTCATAATCCGGATGTGCAGGATGCCATCATGGCGGTGCCAAAATTCTGGCTGGACCGGGGCGTTGACGGCTTTCGTCTGGACGCTCTGAATTTTGGTTTCCATAATCAAGCGCTGACCGACAATCCCCCGGCATCAAAATTCAAGCGCCCGCCAACGCGTCCGCATGACTTCCAAGCGCATATCAACAATATGTCTCAGCCGGAGATTTATCCCTTTTTGGAAAATATCCGCGCACTGATGGATGAATATCCAGGTCGTTTTTCGGTTGCTGAAATCGGCGGTCCCTTCCCGCTCGATGAGATGAAGGCTTATACGGGTGGCGATAATCGCCTCAACACCGCCTATGCCTTTGATTTTCTATATTCGGACAAATTGGACGCCCAGCTTGTTCGCGAAACACTTGGCCAATGGCCGGGCGGTAAGAATGATGGTTGGCCGAGCTGGGCTTTTTCCAACCATGATGCACCGCGCGCTGTTAGTCGCTGGCGAGGCAAATGCCCACAAGGTGACTACGCTAAACTTTTATGCTTGATGATGGTTGGCATGCGCGGAAACATTTTTATCTATCAGGGTGAAGAATTGGGCCTTTGTCAGGCGGACATCGCCTTTGAAGAGCTCAAAGACCCTGAGGCCATCGCAAATTGGCCTCATACGCTCGGGCGCGACGGTGCCCGAACGCCTATGCCCTGGAAAAATGATAATCAATATGCGGGCTTTTCGGAAAGCAAGCCCTGGCTACCGGTTGATAAGCGGCACCTGAACGAAACGGTCACAGATCAAGACGGGTCTGCGTCTTCCGTATTGAATTTTTATAGAAAGGCGCTGGCCTTGCGTCAAAATTCAGAGGTACTCAAGCATGGAGATCAGGAATTTCTAACTGCAGACGCTGACCTTCTGGTTTGTAAACGTCAGGCAGGCGCACACCAAATTCTGATGGTTGTTAATCTGACAGAAAAACCGATCAAGCATGAACCCATAACCGGCTCAATTTTGCTACAAACGGACAATTTCGATCAAGGCGTTATCCCGGCTTGGTCCGGCGCCCTGATTGCTATTTAGGCGCCGCAGGAATCCCGTACGATAATACTGGTGTCCAATCGTTCTGATACCATTTGTCGACCGGATTTGGCATTCAACAACTTTGACACCATCAAGCGCCCGGCGCGCGCAAGATCTTGCCTGACAGTCGTCAGGGCCGGACGACTATAGCGTGCCATCATAACGTCGTCATAACCGACGACGGACACATCTTCCGGCACACGGATTCCATGACGGGTCAGCGACTGGATCGCGCCCATCGCAATAACGTCAGAACAGGCGAAGATACTGTCAAATTTAATGTCCTGCGCAATCAACGCATCCACCGCCGTGGTCGCGCTTTCAATTTCAAAATAAGCACTGGATATCAGTCGGTCATCAACGGCAACACCTGCGCGGTCATGTGCCTCAAGATAGCCTTCAAATCGCTGTGCTATTTCCGGTGCGTCGCGGTCGCCGATAAAGACGGTTCTCCGACGCCCTAATCGCAACAAATGAGACGTCGCCCGACGCCCGCCCCTCACATTGTCGCTGCCCACGGAACAATATCTCTGCCCTGGAAGCTCTCCGCCCCACACGACAAAACGCCTTTCAATATCGGCAAGCCGGTTTAAACGGTCATGTAAAAAACTTTGCCCGAGGAAAATAACGCCGTCCGCGCGATTGGTGTCCATGAGCTTATGAAGATCGTCAAAGGATTGGGGCGTGGTATGAGACACTAGAAAATCGCAGCGGCTTTCACGCGCCGCTTCGCCAATGCCGCCCAGTAGCTCCAGAAAAAACGGATCAAGCAACCAGCCCTCGCGGCCTTGCGGTGCCGGCACGATAATGCTGATGGTGGCATCAGCCTGATTCAGTGATGTCGGCATGCCTGGTCGAAAACTGTAACCATGTTCCCTGGCCAGTTGCCATACTTTGCGTTTTGTATCCTGATTGACCGCGGGATGGTCATTCAGCGCGCGTGAAACTGTTGCCGTGGATTTCCCGGCAATTCGCGCAAGATCTTCTAATCTGATTTTTTTACCCACCGTCTTTATCCCGCTTTCGCCGCTTCTTTATACGGAACAAAAAACAGCAGGACAGCACCGAAAGCCATGACAAATCCCCCCACGACAAGCGCCAGAATCGGTTGATTGCCCAGGAAAGATTTCACGACCGGCCCCATGATTGTGCCGACAATGATTTGTGGAATGACGATGAAGAAATTAAATATCCCCATATAAGTGCCCATTTTTTCCGGCGGAAGTGCGTCGGCCAGGATCGCATAAGGCAGGGTCAACACACAGGCCCATACAATCCCAATGCCGGTCGCAGACATCCAGAACAGTTTCGGATCGCCAATGAAATAGAGGGATGCGAAACTGACGCCGCCCAGCAATAACGCCCCGGCATAGGATAGTTTAAGTCCCGCAAATCTGACTACCAGTGGAATGGCGAGACTAAAACCCCAGGCAACAAGACTATACAGCGCAAATATATTATTTACCGCCAGACTGCCTTGTCCATAAGCTTCTGAGCCAGCCTCGGTCGCGCCGAAATAATGAGACGTGATCGCCGGGGTCAGGTAAATCCAAAGAATGAAAAACGCGAACCAGCTGGTGAATTGAACGGCGGCCAATCGCTTCATGACTTTGGGCATGGTCGCCAGATCATCCAGGACCGTGCCAACCATATTAGCGGTGCCGCCTTTTTTAAGGCGAAAACCATTATATAAAAACAGCCCCCCGACGATCATCACGCCCGTCGCAAATACGATGAACTGTTTGTCGGTTTCAAAGATTTTGATCATGGCCTGCATAACAGCACCCGCAATCAGAAGGATAACACCCCACTTCGTAAAGAACACGGGCTCAGGCACAGGCCGTTCTGCATTTCGCAATCGCGCATTTTCTGATGTGTCGGCCGCTTCATATCGTTTGAGCGTCTCGGGGTCGTATTCCTTGGACGTCAAAACGGTCCAGAGAACCGACACAAACAGCAACACGCCACCAATGATAAAGGCATATTTGACTGAGTCAGGCACCTGATTTTCGGCGGCTGTATTGGCAAATCCGGCCTCAGTTAGAAAGTTGGGAAGTTTGGAGGCCAGCCATCCACCCGCCCCGATCATAAAGCCTTGTAAGGCATATCCCAAAGTTCTCTGCTTGGAATTCAAATTGTCGCCGACAAAGGCCCTGAACGGTTCCATCGAAATATTCAAGGACGCATCCAAAATCCAAAGCGACCCGGCTGCCATCCAAAGATAAGGTGAATTCGGCATAACAAATAAGGCCAATGACGCGAAAATCGCCCCGATGAGGAAATATGGGCGACGCCGTCCAAATCGGCCCCAGGTCTTATCTGAGAAATAACCGACAATCGGCTGGACAATCAGACCGGTAATCGGTCCGGCGAGCCAGAGCAAAGGCAATGTATCAAGTTCGGCCCCAAGACTTTGAAAAATTCGACTGGCATTGGCGTTCTGTAAGGCAAAGCCGATCTGCAATCCAAAAAATCCGAACGCCATATTCCATATCTGGAAAATGGTCATCGCCGGTTTTCCCTGATTTTTTACATTCTGATCCGACATAGTGGACGTCATAAAATCCCCAGTGATAATTATGTTTTGCAAATTTATGTAATAATTGCATAATATTTGCAATAACGAATTAGAGGGCAAACATGTTTTTCAGATTGAGCTTACTGTGTGCTGCATTGACCCTGATGATCGGGTGCTCGCCAAACCCGAATATCCAAATATCGGATGAAAAGGTCAAAACCTTTTCAAGCAATAATCCATTGGAATCTGCCGCACATTGGGTTCGCAAAGATATAATTCTCGTCGCCCCTCATGTCGCTGGCGAAAAATTTGTGCTGGCCACATTTAGCTCAGGCCTAAGCCACGGCCCTATGACGACGCAATACCGACTGAATGCCATTGACCTACCTCCTGAAATTCAAACCAAATTTCCGCACCTGGGCACATTCAATGCCTATCGCATAGTGACGCATAGCGTTGACCTACGCGCCCAAATGCGCGGCGAACCCGTTGTGGCCGGATTGGATGGCGATGAAGTAATATCTGTCAATCTTCTGCAGTTTGGCCACGCGCTCGATGATTTTTATACATCCGGGCCAGATGATGCGGATGACGTCTTAGATTACGGCGTCGTTCGATCGGGTGATACAACCAATTTTAAGGTTTGGGCGCCTACAGCGATCAATGTCCGGCTCGCCTTATTTGATAAGAAGAAATCTTCACTGAACACTTTACCCATGGTCCTTGACCTGGATACGGGGGTTTGGGCATTGAATATTCCTAATGACCAGCCGGCTTTTTATTACCGATATGAGCTGGAAATTTTTCACCCGCAAACCCGTCAGCATGAGACCTATCAAGTCACCGATCCCTATTCCCTGTGCCTGTCATCCAATAGCGAGTATTCCTGTATTATTGATTTGGATGACCCCCAAACCCAACCCGAAGGATGGACATCCCACTCGTCGCCAAACCTCACCCATCCAGAGGCGCAAGTCATTTACGAAGCCCATATCGGCGATTTTTCCGGAACCGATCAGTCTACCTCTGAAATAGCCCGCGGGCGCTACAAAGCGTTCACCGAGGCGAAGACTGCCCCGATGAAACATCTTGCGGACCTAAAAGACGCCGGCCTTACGACATTTCACCTTTTGCCCGCCTATGACATTGGAACTGTCGACGAAATCCAAAACAATCAAATTCGCCTGAGTGACACGGTCGCCAAAGCCTGCACCGCCATCAACGATAAGTCAGCCTTTTGCAATAAGGCTGCCCCAGAGCAAACACTTCGCGCCCTGCTGGAAAGTTATGACCCCTTGAGCCCAAATGCTCAGGCCGTCATCGAAGCCATTGATGAACAAGATGACTATAACTGGGGCTATGATCCGGTACATTACACGGTTCCTGAAGGCAGCTACGCGACCGACGCAGACGGTATCACCCGCATTATTGAATTCCGCGAAATGGTTCAATCACTGCATGAAATGGGCCTGCGGGTGGTCATGGATGTCGTCTATAATCATACCTTCAAATCCGGGATGGATGAGAAATCCGTCCTCGATAAGATAGTGCCCGGCTATTATCATCGGCGGCATCCGCTAACCGGCGAGATTGAGCGCTCAACCTGCTGCGAGAACACGGCCACTGAACGCGTCATGATGGGCAAGCTCATGACGGATTCGCTTGTGGTCTGGGCCCGCGATTACAAAATCGATGGATTTCGGTTTGACCTGATGGGCCATCAGCCCCGAGATTTAATGCTGAGCGCGCGCGACGCAGTTCATAAGGTTGATCAGGATAATTACTTTTACGGCGAAGGCTGGAATTTTGGCGAAGTCGCGAATAATGCCCGCTTCGTGCAGGCGACTCAAACCGAGTTAACCGGGACAGAAATCGGAACATTTACAGACCGGTTGCGAGACGCTGTCCGAGGCGGCACACCGTTTGTGGAATCCGACCACATGCGCGCCGCACAGGGAATTGGCTCGGGTCAATGGACCCGCCGGAACGAATTGGCGTCCCCTCAAGACCGATCCACCTATGACAATGATCTAAACCTCGTGCGCCTGGGACTGGCAGGTAACCTCAAATCTTTTGAACTTTTGGGTCGGGATGGCACAAGATTAAGCGGCACGGACATTGACTACCTCGGCGCACCCGCCGGATATGCCGAAGATCCCGCGGATACGATCAATTATGTTTCCAAACATGACAATCAATCCCTGTGGGACAATCATCAATATCGGCTCCCATATGATATGACGACTGAAGATCGGGTTCGCTTGCATGTTCAGTCTATGTCTTATCCGATCTACGCCCAGGGAATTCCATTTATTCACATGGGCAGTGAATTGCTGCGCTCAAAGTCATTCTTACGGGACAGCTATAATTACGGGCATTGGTTTAATGCCGTCGACTTCACCTATAAATCCAATAATTATAACAAGGGGCTTCCTCCGGCTGAAAAGGACAAAGCCAATTGGCCGCTGATTGGAAAACTAATTACCGCTAATGAAGGTCGGGACATCGTCGATGAAAAGCTCATCCGCGCGGCCAAAGCGGAGGTCTTGACGATGCTCCAAATTCGACAATCGTCCCCGTTGTTCAGCTTGCAGACCCAGGAAGACATCCTCTCTCGAATCCGTTTTCTAAACACAGGCCCGGGTCAAATTGACGGTCTTATCATTATGTCGATCGACGACGGATTTCATGATCCAAGCCTGAAAGACCTGGACCCAAATTTTTCAGAAATAATC
>JAHDDX010000087.1 GCA_020629135.1 Hellea sp. | reverse complement strand
CTTCAAAACGGATGGGCGACCAGCGCCCGGTTTTGTTGGCTGTGATATTCTTGCTCTTGGCGTTCGCGTCCGGACGTCTATTGGGGCTGACATTGGACGGCACGGGTCCAGTGCAGACCTATTACGAGTTAGGGCTTGAGATTTTCTTGGTCATTGTCGGGACAATCATCTATCGGCGAACGGCATAGAAAAAGGCCCATGCGGGCCTTTTAAGAATCAAATTTTCTGGCTTGGTTTATTTCGGGGCCAGCACCATGGTCATCAAGCGCCCTTCGGTTTTGGGCTCAAATTCGACCTTGGCGATCTCTTCGAAATCTTCTTTGACACGCTGCAAAAGGTCTGTTCCGCGGTCCATATGGGCCATTTCACGGCCGCGAAAACGGATCGTGACTTTGACTTTATCGCCGCGCTCAAAAAAGCGGGTCATGGCCTTGGTTTTGACCTGATAATCATGGGTGTCGATATTAGGACGCATTTTGATCTCTTTCAGATCCTGCGTCCGCTGGCTTTTACGTTGGGCCGCTTTTTTCTTCTGCTGCTCAAAACGTAATTTGCCGTAATCGAGGATTTTAACAACCGGGGCGTCGGGATTCGGAGCGACTTCGACCAGGTCCAGTCCAGCGGCACGGGCGGCAGCCAGGGCTTCGTCAATCGGGACGACACCTCGTTTTTCACCGGTTTCCGTGATTAAAAGAACTTTGGACGCTTCAATGTCCTGGTTTACGCGCGGTCCTTTTGGTTTTTTGGACGGCGGCGCGGCAAAGGGTCGTCTAGCTATATCGAAATCTCCTCATGGTAGTTAAAGACGGCATGTATATGAGTGACGGGTTTAGTTTTTTCAAGCATTTAGGCGGGGTTTGGAGACTTTTTCCCCAATTATGTGCCGGATTTACAACACAAGCCTCTGATAGACTGCGAGAGTCTTTTCCTGCAGCTGACGTTTTGAGAAATTTTCTTCTATCCGTCTGCGGACCTTGTCCCCGTCAAAATCATTCCATGAGAGCACGTCAGAGACCGCTTCGGCTAAGGCTTTTGGGTCGCCGGGGGGGACTAACTGCCCGGATTTCCCCGGAACAACCGTTTCCATAGACCCACCATGGGCACTCGCTACAACCGGTCGTTTCATAGCCTGTGCCTCGGCCATGACCCGGCCAAAGGCTTCGGGGTCAGTTGAGGTCGAAATCACAATATCCGCGGCTGAAAGGGCGAGGGGGACATTGTCAAAATGCCCCGGAATAATGACCCGGCCGGAAAGCTGACGAGCCGCAATATCCTGATTAAGTTCGTCAACATAGTCTTTGCGCCCTTGGGGATCGCCGAGCAAAATCAAAACGCAATCCGGACCCAATTTTTCAAGCGCCGCAATGGCCACTAATTGGCCTTTCCAGCGGGTCAGACGTCCAGGCAGCAAAATGACGGTTTGACCATCACCAATACCCCAATCTGATCGGAGCTTTTGAACGTCGCCTCGATTGATCAGCGCTGGATCGAATAAAGCCATATCTACACCGCGCGGAATAACAACAATCCGTTCCGGATCGGTGCCGTGCTCTTGCATGATATGGGATTTCGTAAACTCTGAATTGGCAATTATGATATCACCCCGGGCCATAACCGCATTGTAACGCCGCTTGAGCCGGGTCTTGGCATTATATATGCCGTGATACGTCGTGACAAAGGGAACGCCGGCGGCGCGGGCCGCCGCGTGAGCGGGCCAGCCTGGCGCCCGGGACCGGGCATGGACAATGTCAATGCTTTCGCGCCGGATAATGTCGATCAGGGCTTTGGTGCTGGATCTTAATTTTAACGGGTTTTTACTGCCAATATTGATCCGGTGAAGCACGCCTCCCGCCTCGGTCAATAGCGCCTCCATGCGCCCGCCCGCACAGGCCACATGCGCGTTATGGCCATCCGCACTCAGGGCCTCACACATTTCGATCGTTGTACGTTCAACACCCCCGGCATTTAGCGCGGGCAGGACTTGCAACACATTCATCGGTCTATCATAAGCAGTAACATCACAATGAGCGCTTTACCATGAACGACGAAAATACAATCAAATATTTGGCGGCCCCACCATTTTTATCAGATGAAAATGAAAGCCTCGCCTATCAGCAAGTCATGGGCAATGGCCCGACCATCATTTGGTGTGGTGGATTAAAGTCGGACATGGAGGGGAGCAAAGCATCGGCACTTCACGATTGGGCGGCTGATGCAGGACGGAATTTCATCCGCTTTGACTATTATGGGCATGGGCAAAGCTCTGGCCGTTTCAGAGACGGCACAATCAGTCGGTGGGCTGCGGATGTCGGGCAAGTGATCGAAGATCTTGCTGCGCCCGAAGTCATTTTAATCGGATCGTCTATGGGGGGGTGGACGTCTCTATTAACGGCCATCCAAAAGCCCGAAAGAGTAAAAGGTCTTGTGCTGATCGCGCCTGCCCCGGATTTTACTGAAAAGCTGACCTGGGCTAATTGGTCAGACGAAGCCCGGCGAGCTGTCATGGAGGACGGGATTTATTATGAGCCCTCGGAATATGATGAACCTTATGAATATAGCCGGGAATTGATCCTCGACGGACGCGACAACCAAATTCTGGACGAAGGAATTGATTTTGACGGCCCGGTCCGGATCTTACAGGGCTTGGCGGATTCGGTGGTGCCAGCAAGTTATGCCCAAAATGTTATGGATGCCATTTCGAGCCCGGATGTGACGCTGACTTTGGTTAAAGAAGGCGATCACAGCCTGTCCCGAGCTGAGGATATTGACCGCCTGATCCGGACGGTCAAAGAGGTCTGCCGCCAAATCTAACAGGATTGTGAGTTTTATTTGGCCCTGATTTGGGGTTTACTAAGACCAAGAGGAGAGAGACATGCGCAATTATTCAATGTTTATATTGGCCGGAATCTTAGCGTTATCAAGCTGTAGTCAAAGCGCGACTAAAAGTGAAGCCGCATTCAGATTTAAAGACACCCCAGTTTCCGAGATCAGCGCGTCCAAAACGGCGGCTGTTCTGATTTATGCGGATTGGTGTGGCAGCTGCAAGGCGCTGGACCCCAAAATACAGGCCGCTCGCGCCAAGAAAAAAGTCGACGGACTATCTTTTGTCACTTTGGATTACACTAAAAAAGATGAAGCGGCTTTCTATCTGACGGCGAATACGGCCGGGGTCGATATTCCGGTTCGTAAATATCTCGATGGCAAAGTCAAAACGGGTCAGATGCTGTTGATCGATATGGACGATCTTTCTGTGATCGGCAAAATAACCAAGGATATGACCGAGGACCAGATTTTGACATCATTTGAAGAAGCGGTCGCCAAATCTTAGAATAACCCTTTTATTGCGGCGTTTTTAAACTAGATAGGCGGCATGGATAAAGCTGGTCCAATATCCCTGCAGACCCTGCGGCGACGCGTTGTAGAAGTGCTCAAGGCTCGTGGAATTGACGCGGCAGATATAGAAGCCCGGGAATTAATCTGTTTCCGTTTTGATTGTGACGCACATGAACTGATTGTTAAATCAGCCGAGCTTGTTGATGAAGTCAGCCAAGCTCAAGTCGAAGCCTTGGTTGCGCGCCGTCTGTCCGGCGAGCCTCTGGACCATATAATGGGCTTTCGTGAATTTTATGGACGCCGGTTTCAAATTTCAAAACACATATTGTCTCCTCGGGCGGACACTGAAATCGTCGTTGAAACGGGCCTTAAACGGATAGCAGATATAGGGGAGCCCCGCATTCTAGATCTTGGTGTCGGTAGTGGAGCCATTTTGATCACACTCCTGGCTGAACATATCAGGGCGACGGGGATTGGCGTAGACCTAAGCCAAGCGGCGCTCGATATGGCTCAAAAAAATGCCCAAGGCCTTGAGGTTTCAGACCGATCTCATTTCATGAAATCAGATTGGTTCTCCAAGCTCAGTCGCGATCAAAAATTTGACCTGATTATTTCCAACCCGCCCTATATTTCCGACGAGGAAATGGAGGGACTTTCAACGGAAGTGTCGCAATTTGACCCTGATTTGGCTTTGCGCGGCGGAATGGACGGACTTGCGGCTTACCGCGTGATCATATCGGAAGCTCCAGAGTATATGAAACCGGGCGGATGGGTCGTGTTGGAAATCGGGTATCAGCAGGCGAGGCCAGTATCGGATATGATGACATTTGCTGGATTTTCTCAAGTGGAGGTCTTGAAGGATCTGGGTGGAAATGACCGGGTGGTCTGCGGGCGCATATAACAATCTGTGACAATTACCGATGAAAGCTAAAAAAACACTTGGCGGATGTGTCTGGCTTTGCTAGTCAAACAGTGTGAAAAGCGAAGACGAAAGACCGCTTTCACATTTGTCCGAAATCAACGCTGAGCGGCATGTTTGAGAACATGCGCTAGGATATAAGGATTGCCTAAATGAAGCGTCAAAGGGGCCGTAATCGCCGCAATAATAACTCGCCAAATGCCAATCGCTCCATGGAGAGTAATGGTCCAGATGTGAAAGTTCGCGGCTCGGCCAAACAGATATTTGATAAATACGAAGCCTTGGCTCGCGATGCGGCGGCTAGTGGTAATCGCGTAAAAGCCGAGAATTTGCGGCAGCACGCCGAACATTATCTGCGTATCGTCAATGCGATTGAAGCCGCCAAGCAAGCGGCCCGTGAAGAGCGCGAAGCGCAAGACGAAGCGGAAGGCAAATCCGACGATAGCGAAGACGGTGAAAACAATGAGGGCGAGAGCCGGTCACGCCGACGCTATCCTCCTCGTGCCCGCAAGAGCGATAGCGAGGATCAAGCGGCTAATGGTGCTGCAGAGGCAGAAGGGTCTGATTCAAATGACGACGAACCTGTGAAAGTCGTTAAATCAACCCGGCGCCGTAAGGCGCCCGCCAGAGACCCAAAGCCGGAAGAGCCCGTTGCCGAAGCAGCTGAGTAATTGGATTATTTCGACAGTCTGACTTCGTAGAGCGACAATGCGATATCTTTAAACGCTTTTTCGAGTTCGGCGGCGTTGTCAGCTTGGAAAAATGTTGCTGAACTTGTCGCGCAATCTTTGACCATCTGTGTTGTCGCTGCATCTGCAGATTCTAATTTATAAGCGACCGAATAAAGGTCGATACCCTCATCTTTGATGCCTTGGCAAAGCTCCAGAGTAAGTGCATCTGCGGCAGCTCGTTCAGTCATTTGTGTGTCACTATAGTGATAGGGTGTTGCCAATCGAACGGTGTTAGCACCGTCGGTCATAAGAACCAGTGCCCGTTTTCGGTCAGTCTGGCTGTTTGTCAGATTGCCGAAAGGTTGATCTGGGTCCAGCATGCGCCAGCCCCAGATTAATCCGGCTGGAATATAGGTGTTTCCGGTTGCGGTAAGGCTGTCAATACGTGCCTGCACTGCCACCATATCCGACGATAATTCAAGGGCCTCTGTTCCACAACTTGTGTTCATGATGCCTGGGATTTTGTTACCTTTGTAGTCCGGATCTGTATGAAATGGATCCGTACGTGATCCGACACAGCCATTCCAAGTTTGGGTGGAAGTCGGCGTATAACAGTATTCGTATTCTGGTCCATATGCTTCCGGAGGACAAGTCGTACTGCTCGAGGTGCAGCTATAAGAGCCGCTATCATTATAACAGGTTGAGGGTGTCGATGTTGTCGTGCACAGGCTCGAGTCTACAGTGTCTTTGGTCATGTAGCAGACTTCGTCAAGCGTAGTAGAGCTGTCATCCTCGACGTCTATCCACGGGGCGGATCGGTTAGCAAGCCCAACATTTACGTATTGAGCGTAAGGAACAACGGCGGCCTGTATTGTCCCTGGATTCAAGCCTGCAAAAGAATCAAGCAGCACCTTGGACGCGGATTTAAGCGCGTCCATATTGGCCCCCGACATTGACCCTGTGGAATCCAGAACCAGGGCGATGTTTACTGGTACTTCTTTGGGCAGTGGCGCCTCTGAAGCCGCACTGACAGGAATATCGCCAGCTCCCAAAACCCCCATCAAAAATGCGTTGTATGATGTCTTGGCTTCAACACGAACGACATCGTTCACGAGTGTCGTTTTTACATCCAATGTCCAACCTCTTGCATTATTTTGATCTATGCTTTGGGCCGCAATTTCTTTGATCACACCGACTTTGTCTTCGCCAGACCCTGCGGCCGCCAAAACGGCAGAGTCTGTCATATTCTGCAAACGTTGTTTTTCTTTCGTAACGCCCGCAATGTCTACCGCCACACCTACCGCGAATAGCAGCATCATTGCGCCGACACAAAACATGATGGCGAACTGCCCCGAATTGTCCTTGAAATATCTCATTTTACGCGCCTGTCCCACACAATTTGGGCTATCACATAAGGCAAAACGGTTTAAATTCTGTTCCAATTTGAGGTTAATAATGTTTAAAAGCGTTAACCAATTATGACCGATACCCTCAAAATAGCACTGCCACAAATTGCGCCGATTTGGCTGAACAGACTCGCAAGCTTGGAAAAAATGCAAGACTATGTTGCCCGTGCGGCAACGCAGAAATCAGACCTCATTGTTTTTGGTGAGGGGGCTGTACCGGGATATCCATTCTGGCTCGACAATACCGGGGGCGCCCGGTTCGATGACCCCATGCAAAAAGAGTTGTTTGCATTTTACTCGATCAGGCGGTGATTATTGAAGATGGGCATCTGGACGTCATATGTCAGCAGTTGAAATCGGCAAACATGGCGGCCTATCTTGGCGTTATTGAGCGTCCACGAAACCGGAGCGGTCATTCATTGTATTGTTCTTATGTCTATATCGACCAATCCGGTGAAATCAGATCAATCCATCGGAAGCTGCAACCGACCTATGAAGAACGCCTTGTCTGGTCGCCCGGAGACGGCAATGGTCTCAAAACCCACAAGCTCGGGGCCTTCACGCTTGGTGGTCTGAATTGTTGGGAAAACTGGATGCCTTTGTCACGAGCGGCGCTTTATGCTCAAGGTGAAGATCTCCACATCGCCTGCTGGCCAGGAAGCCAGCGCAATACCGAAGACATCACGCCGTTTCTCGCCAAAGAAGGGCGCAGCTATTGCGTATCAGTCTCCAGCCTTATGCGTCGTGAAGATGTCCCGGACTCAATTCCTTACGCAAAGGAAATTCGGGCCTCTCTGTCTGATATGCCGGCCAATGGCGGATCTTGTATCGCGGCCCCGGATGGCAGTTGGGTTTTGCCGCCTGAAACCGGGTCAGAAAGCCTGCGTTTTGCGCAGCTCGCCCCGGCATTTGTACGCCGGGAACGGCAAAATTTTGATCCGACAGGCCATTATTCCAGGCCGGATGTTACTCGCTTGATTGTGGACCGGACCCGTCAGGCTCTGGCGGAGTTTGAAGACGACTAACGGCGTCCAGCTTTGACAGGAGGGCAGTTTCAAGTGCGTCTAACTTGGCCTGGCGATAATTCGTGATCGCGCCGGTTTCAATATCGTTATTGGCCCCAAACTGCATCCAGTTCTTACTCTGATAGGTTGGCCATTCTGGAAGGTTTGTCCCGTTTGGATTGCCCGTTTTGGCGAAATTCACCCAGTAGGCCTGCATTAGTTCCGACAAGTCTTCATCTTCGTCCGACCAACCCAGCGCGCGCTCTTCAGAGCCAAAGACAAACGGAATTTCGGCAATGTGGAAAGCGCCAACGGTCTGCTTTGGGTTTGGAGGTACGCGCGCAAAATTATAAAGATAGACGGGCTGTCCCGTTTTTTCGATATTGCGACCCGCAAATCGGATATTGATACCAAAAAACTCATCGCCCATCATTTGCGTGCCACCGTCAAAATACTGGGCTGGGTCGTCCAGATTATAAAGATCGATAACGGTTTCAGAGGCGTCGCCAAAATGCGGTTTCAGCGCCGCGATCTGCGCGGCGCGCCCTTCTGTGGGGAAGCCTTCGACCCAGACTGTAGGTTCAGGATCATCTGGAAAAAATACAGTGGACTCATCGGAATTATATCCAAAGATGGCAGGAACAGAATTTATGTTACCGCGCCCAAAGGCGATCCCCACATTTTCTTTGAAAACAACGCCGTCTCGGACGTGATGAAACAGATCCGTCATAGGTTCTGTCACGGCGCCAATAATTTTACCGGCGTCAACCGCGCGCAATTCCTCCGCGCTTGGATTGTCTAAATCCAAGGCATTTGCCAGCGCGACGCCGTTTTCATGTCCGCTGGGCCAAGGCCCGGGGTCATAGTCAAGTTGACCCATATGATAGGATGACGCGCCGCTCTGACCGATGGCCTTATGAAACAGGCCTTGGGCGAGTGGGGTTGTCATCATTTCGGTGACCGACCAGGACCCGGCGCTTTCACCAAAAATGGTGATATTATTGGGATCGCCGCCATAGGCCGCAATATTACTCTGCACCCATTTGAGTGCCGCAATTTGATCTAAGGTTCCGTAATTTCCGGACACGCCACGCGGATCATCCTCAGACAAAGCGGGGTGTGCGAGATATCCAAAGGCGCCCAAACGATATTTGATGGTAACCAGTACAACGCCTTTTTTGGGCAAATCATCAGACTGATATAGATCGGTGTCAGATGATCCAAATTGATGTCCGCCACCATGAATCCAGACCATGACCGGTAGGGGGTCGCCCTTGACCGAGCCATCAGTCGTGATGTTGGGAGTGCGAATATTAAGGTAAAGACAGTCCTCACTGGTTTCGCTTGCGATTTGAGCGGCAATGGCGCGCTTAATCAGCCATGTTTTGAAGCCGCTGAGCCCGTGTCCTTCGATCATAAGCTTAACAAACCCACCACCGCTGGAGCGAGGCTGCATACAGTCTTTGGAAAAGTGGCTTGCATCCCGAATGTCAGACCAGCTTTCAGACGGGGCCGGCGGCCGCCAACGCAGATTTCCTACCGGCGGGGCTGCATAAGGAATGCCCAATATGTTTTGAATATTATTTTCGGTCGTTATTCCTTGAACAGGCCCTTGTGGCGTTTGGATGACAATGCCCGGGCTGGTTTTCGTCTGACAGGCGGCGAGCGCAGCAATCGATAAAGTCAAACAAATATGTTTGAGACGTCTAGGAAATGAGTCGTTCATGATGTAAGCGCCGCTCCGTGGAAAAAAAGTCCGATATCATTATTATTGGCGCGGGACTGATAGGTCTGTCAACGGCAGATCAATTATCGGCGCGAGGATTGAGCGTAACTGTAATTGATGCGGCGGTCGGACCTGGACGCGGCGCGAGCTTTAGCAATTCCGGCATGATCCATCCGAGCCAGGCCTTGCCATGGCTGGTTGAAAATCCGGAACCTACCGTCGTCAATGCGGTTCATGGCCTGGCAGAGCGATCTCGTGATTTGTTGTTTAATCAATTTGACCGTCTAAAAATATCTGATGCGCGTCGCCCCGACGGATGTTTACAGCTTTTTGACAGCCAATATTTCGGCCAACAAGCTATGGCGCGATATGATGAAATGGGGGTCGCCGTTAAACCCTATCGCGGTCCATGGGATACGGCGCGCTATGCATTGTTCTTTCCAAATGATCGATCCGGCAACGCATTTGAGTATTGTGAGGTCTTGGAACGTGACCTGCGAAGCCGCGGGGTCAGATTTGTTTACGAGGCCCTTGCGCGTCTGATTCAGCGAAATGACCGAGTTGAAGTAAATGTTGGCGATACTTTATATATAGGTCAGCATATAGTGGTGGCTTGTGGCGCAGCAAGTGAACACCTGATCCATCCTTTAGGGTTGGCACTTCCGGTCAAAGCCGTAACTGGCCATGCCATGAATTTCGCCCGCCCCGATATGGAATTGCCGCCCTGGCCGATTATGCATTATGAAACCCGGTCCGCGATAACGGCCTTCAAAGATCACCTACGTCTGTCGGGCACGGTTGGAGAGGGTGAGCCAGAGGCTCTCGCCGAAATCTGGGAAGAAATCCTACCAGACCTATATGCGGTATTAGGTAAACCGATTTCAGTCTGGAGTGGAGATCGCCCCGCATCGGCTTTGGGCCGTCCGATTATCGGAGAGACCCCGATAAATGGCCTTTGGGTTAATTGCGGACACGGCCATATGGGCTGGACCTTGTCAGCAGGTTCCGGAGAACTGATGGCCCGCCTGATCGTCGATAATGTTAAAGCGTCGGAATTTGAGTTTCCGGCTTGAACTATTTTATTCCCATCGCCTCGATCATGACATCGTGGATTTCGTTTTGTTCCATGACCCCGCGAATTTTTTCAGATCCGGGTCCGGTTCCATATAAAGGAACATCTTCGCCGGCATGGGTCTCTGAGCCCAGTGGCACAGCGACTTGCTGACGAAAATCAGGGGCCTGTACGACATTATCGGTCAATGGCGGACTGTCGGGCAGGCGAACATTGCCGCCGTTTTGATAGCCCAATGTTGTATAAGGCTTTTTATCATCAGCCAGCGCTGGATCTGGACTGGGTTGCCCAGTAGAGCGGTCATGAGATCGGACCAGGCCAAGGATGGGGTTGCCCCGCACCGGGTAACCCGACATTGTAAAAACATGAGAGTGGTCAGCGGTGACTAATATTAATGTGTCTTCGCTGGAGGTTTTTGAGAGCGCCGTCTTAACGGCTTCATTTAAGGCCTGCATATCCCGAAGGGCCCGATAGGCGTTGGTGCCGTGATGGGCATGATCCACCCGGCCCGCCTCAACCATCAAAACAAAGCCGTCCGAGTCTCGTGAAGATAGATTGTCGATCGCAAAGGCGGTCATTTCCGCGAGAGAAGGTTGGTCGCCTTTGCTCTCCCGGTCCGCTTCATAATCCATATGGGACTCTCCGAATAGCCCCAATACGTTTTGGCCAGCGTCGCCAGCCAGGGCGTCAAAGTCTGTTCCGGTCTTTACCACTACATGTTCAGCCCCTTGATTGTCCCAAGCGGTGAATTGAGCGTCCGTAAATTCGTTAAGGCCGCCACCCAAAGCCAGATCAATTGGCGTTGTCGGGTCCACGAGCTGCGCGGCGATACTAACACATCCGTTTTCAGCGGCGGGGCCTTTAATGTCCCGGTCAGCTTCCCAGCCTCGATACATGGCGTGGGCAAAAACGGCGGCGGGCGTGGCGTGAGTTATTCGTGCGGTGGAGATAATGCCCACAGATTTGTCAGCATCAGAGGCTATTTCAGCCAGGGTCGGCGGGGCGGGGATATCTCCACACCCCCCAAAAGGTGTGTTGGCTTTAACATTAACGGTGCCGATATTGGTTTTAAAGCCGGACATGATGGCCGTCGCCGTGCCAGCGCTGTCTGGGACCTGAGCATTTAGATTATAGGTCTTTATCAGGGCGACATTGTCAAAATCTTCAAAGGCGAGGCTGTGTTCCTCGCCTAATTTGCCCTGAGACTGGCCATCAAATATGCGGGCGGCTGTAACCGTGGACACCCCCATGCCGTCACCTACAAATAGAATAACGTTTTTTGCTAAAGGTTTTTTAGCTATTTTCTGCGTATCTGAAGCCGGATCGGCGGCGTGAGTCGCCTTGCCAGAAGTGCAGCCATTTGCTATAAGGCCGCCCAGACAAATGATCGAAAGCGCTCCAAAGCGTAAAAATGGTGAATTTAGTCTCTGCATATAGGTCTCCATAAGCTCTAAACCCTTGGTATATGGGCTTTTTTGGATCGAATTTGAACATAACGCAAAAAAAGTTCAGTTATACGAAATTTTTTTGAAAAAGGTGTTTGACACCGCAAATTCGTTTCCCTATATA
>JAHDDX010000009.1 GCA_020629135.1 Hellea sp. | reverse complement strand
ACGGAAGAGCGCCATATGGTCATGGCCAATGGCAAGAAATTTTCAACCGGTAACCATCCGGTCGAAATGGGCCTGCCTATGCTGCATCTTCTGGCGGCCGGTTACGAGATCGACGTGGTCACACCGACCGGTGGATCCACCAAAATTGAACAATGGGCCATGCCGTCCGAAGATCAGGCGGTTCAAAACCTTTTCCAGGATTTCGCCAAGCGCCTTGAGGCACCGGACAGCCTGGCGGAATTTGTCGCCGGGTCGATGACGGATAATTCCCCTTATATTGCCGTTTATCTGCCCGGTGGCCACGGCGCCATGCTGGGCCTTCCCGAAAATGATGATCTGGGGCAGCTCTTGCGTTGGGCGCATGGCAATGATCTTTACACTTTGGCAATTTGTCATGGCCCGGCGGCCTTGCTGGCCGCTCAGGATGATCAGGGCTTTATCTATGAGGGATATGACATCGCCGCCTTCCCGGACGCGGTCGACAAACAAACGCCGATGATTGGATATATGCCCGGTCATATGCCCTGGAAATTTGGTGAAAAGCTCAATCAATTGGGCGTCAAAATCATCAATAAAAAGGCTGACGCGACCTGCCACAAAGACCGCCGACTGATCACAGGTGCCAGCCCACTCGCGGCCAATGATTTTGGACGATTGGCGGCCGAAACCCTACTCGCGTCGCAAAACAGCTGACAAACAGGTCAACGCCTTTAATCCAAAGATTACCGGAGCTGAACACGCTTACCCATAAAGCGGGTAAGACGCCTCGATTTTATAGAGATTGCCGCCGGTTTTTTTCTGCCAGGACGAGACCAGGTGAAACTGATCGACCAGAAACGGTCCGGCTTTGAACGCATTGACGCGCTTTTCAAAGGCCACGATCCGGTCGATGCGGACCTCGCCGCGCATATAGGCCAGGGTCACATGGGGCCGAAATTCGCGGCTTTCCATGTCGATACAGGATTGGCGGGCCGCCCGGCGGCAGGCCATATGCAGACGCGATAGAGAGTCGTTCTCGTCCACGCCGACCCAAATGGAATGGGGCTCAGATTTCCCGAAATGCCCGGCCCCGCTGAGCGAAAGGTCAAATCCGGGCAGACGTATCTGCCCCAAATGATGATCGAGGATTTCCGCATATTCCGCATCGAGATCGCCGTAAAATCCGGTGGTGATATGGAGCTTTTCCGGCTCGGACCAGCGTGCGCCGCTGACCCCTTTTTGCAGGCGCGTCAGTTTCCGGACAATATGTTCCGGCGGATATATGGCGGTGAATAGACGCATTAACAGACAGGCGAGAGATATTTCGCCTGAATACGCCGCGCCTGTTTTTCCATCTCCTTGGTCCAGCTAATGTCGTGGGCATCAATATTTTCTTTGAGCTGCTCAACACTGGTTGCGCCAATAATATTGGAGGTCACAAATTGACGGGTTTCGACAAATTTGAGAGCAAACTCTGTCGGCGTTATGCCGAGCTCACGCGCGGACTGGTTACAATCTTTGATCGCGGCCTGGGCATTTTCGCTGACATAACGCTGCAAGAACCCTTCAAACAGATCTTTGCGTGAACCCTTGGGGACGGCACCGCCGTCATATTTACCGGTCAGATATCCCATGGATAGCGGTGAATATGCCAAAAGCCCGACCCCTTCACGCATGGCGATCTCGGCATTGCCATAATCAAAGCGGCGCGCCACCAGGCTATAAACACATTGATTTGAGACCATACGCGGCCAACCGCGCTGTTCGGCGATTTGGAGGAACTTCATAACCCCCCAGGGATATTCATTGGACACACCGATATGGCGGATATTGCCTTTTTCCACATGACGGTTGAGGCTTTCGAGAATATCCTCAAGCGGGATCATTTCGTCGGCGTCGTAATCAAAATAGGAATGATAGCCAAAGCCGTTGATCTGACGATCCGGCCAATGCAGCTGGTAAAGATCAATATAATCGGTTTGCAGGCGGCGCAGAGATTTTTCGATTGCCTCATCTATCTGCGCCCGGCTGTGTCGGGTTTCGGAGGCATTGTCCCGCCCCCAGATCATACCTGACCGACCGGTGATTTTCGTAGCCAGGACGAAATCATCCCGCTTGCCGCGGTTATTAATCCAGCTTCCGATATAGCTTTCCGTACGCCCGGAGGTCTCGGCCCGCCCAGGCACTGGGTACATTTCAGCAGTATCAATGAAATTGATGCCGCGCGACAGGGCATAATCGAGCTGCGCGTGAGCTTCTGCCTCTGAATTTTGCTCGCCCCATGTCATGGTTCCGAGGCAAATAGAGGTCACTTTAAGGTCTGTTTGACCTAAATTACGAAATTCCATGGAAAAACCTGTTGATTTGGACGCTTATATTTTGAGTTTTTGTATTTTTACACTATATATGATCTGTCCATATAAGAGTGGGTCAATAATTCACAAGGGAGTTTTTATGACCGATCGTTCACCCAATCCTGTTGCGGGTCATACCGAAACAGACATTGGCCTGAAAAACTTTATGCTCGGCACTTATCGCTACATGGCTATGGCCATGGGTGTGACCGCTGTCGTTGCCTATTTTTTCAGCCAGTTAATGATGACAAACCCGTCTATCGCGGCAATTGTCTATAATCCATTTGTCTTGCTAGGCTTTGTTATCGCCATTCCGGTGTTGTTTGGCTCGATAGGCGCCCGCCTTCATAAGATGAGCATGGGCGGTGTCATGACCTTCCTGTTCGGCTTTGCCGCCTTTATGGGCGTATTTATGTCGGCCGTTGCGTTGCGTTATGATCCTATGGTCATCGCGAAGATATTCTTCATGACCGTCGCCATGTTTGGCGCCCTGTCGATGTTTGGGTATTCAACCGGACGCGACCTCAGCACATTCGCTAAATATGCGTTTGCCGCATTCCTCGGCTATGTCGCGATTAACGTCCTGGGCATGTTCTGGCCGGCAATCCGTCCGACCGGTACGCTCGACCTGATTATCACAGGCGTTGCCCTATTGGCGATTTCAGTGATCACGGCCTGGGAAACCCAAATGCTCAAGCGCGTCTATTACTCTATGGCCGGAAATGCTGCCATGCTGGGTAAAATGTCCGCTTACGGCGCCGCCAGCCTGTTACTGGCATTTATCAATATGTTCCAGATTTTACTGAGCCTTTTCGGCCGCGAATAGACCAAATAAGAACATAACTAATTAATTGCACCCCGTGCTTTTGCGCGGGGTTTTTCTTTAAGTGATTGACGAAACTGTCTTTTTTTGCCAAAGGTTAACGATCCGTAACAAATTAATTAATTAGCGGATATACATAAAGGGGAAAAACTATGTCTTTAGCTAAAATAATTTGGCTCGTCAGCGCACTTGGCGCGGCCCTTCTGGCTTTTGTTGATACCAATTATAACGGTATGATCCTGGCCGTTTTGGGACTCGCAAGTGGATGGTTCTTGGACGCGGATCATCGACGAGGTGTTATTATTGCAGCCATCTTCCTGATGCTAGGCGGATCTGGAGCACTTAACGGGCTTCACGGTGTGTTTGGCGATATCCTGGGAAGCCTGGGCAAAGTCTTTGGTGCAGCAGCTGTGATGGCGATTTTACGTACATTAATTGAGCGTATCTTCCTGTCGAATGCGGCCTCTGCCACCTAAGTCATTTATAAAGATAGAGAAAAATACCCCGCGCTTGCCGCGGGGTTTTTTATTTGACCTGAAACCGCTTGCGATCAAACACTTTAAGGACGCTCGCCAATTCATGGCCCCGTTTCATAATCAGCCCGCCTGGCGCAATTACGCTGAATTGTCCTTGTTTTTGGCGCAGGCCAGGCACTTTTTCGATCCGGTATAAGGGATATTCACTGGCCTTGCGGTAGACACTGAACACCGCCTTATCTTTGAGAAAATCCAGCGCATAGTCCTTCCAATGCCCCTGACTGACCATGCGGCCATAGACGCTGAGGATCTGGCCCAGTTCCTGACGATTAAAAGCAATTTGCGAAGGCGGTCTGACCTGTCCGGAGGTCAATTGAGGCGGTAAAGACACAATTTTTGAGCTCATAGGCCTATCTTAGCCTATGATTCGATTCAGGCAAGGATTTGGGTAAAAAATGCACGCATGACCAATTTATGACGATTTTTTCACGAAAAAAGCGAGTGTGTTAACCGATATTAACCGATTGCCACAAAATTGCCTTATTTCGGTCTTTTTGCCGCCCGAAGCGGGTGGGATAAAACAATTGTTAATCGGTGGAGACGAGATCCGATTTCCCAACAACCCCAGCCCCCCTTGGGTTTTGTCTCCACCGTTAGCTCCCACATCCCACAATACACACGTCCCATGTGTGCTACAAAAAACCCCGTCGCATCCCACACCAACAGCGACGGGGATTTTTTGTGTCTAATTTTCGGGAATATAGCTCGCGGCGGCTTTGATTTGCCCGGTTTCCAGGTCATGCATGAGAAGCGCATAGGATTTGCCAGACTTGATGGCATCCAGGATATTCCATTGACCAGCCTGTGAAGACGACCAAAGCCCCAGATCAACCACATCTGTAACCACATTTGAAATTAACAGGGTTCGTCCTCGATTTTCGCCGGCCTTAACTGGAACTGTCTGCGGTCCAGAAACAAACTCGACCAAAACCGCCTTAAAAGCACCAGCCTCATTCGGGCAATGGGCGACCAATCCCGTTTCAGTGAGCTCCAGCTCAATTCCGATCTGGTTTTCAGGTAAATCCATCGTCCCGATATCGCGGGCGGAATAACGGGCACCATGGGAGGCGCCGTTAAGAACAATTTGCGGCGTATACAGATTTCCCATTTCAAAGACGCGTCCATAACTTCTTTGACGGTCCGTAAATTTCGGGTCAGCGAAAGTATCCTTCCAACCCAGATAGTCCCAATAGGTCACCCCATAGGACAGGGCCAATGTGCCCGGATCTTCAGAAACTTTTGTCAGTGTGGCATTTGCCGGCGGGCAAGAGGAGCAGCCTTGCGAGGTAAAAAGTTCCACGACGCGCTCGGGCTGAGACGATTTGGCCAATGCCAGATCAGACGCCATCATACTGGCCAAGGATATTAAAACTAATTTTTTCATAGGCCCTGTATAAGACCGCTTTAGATTAACACCCACTGAACTCCTCATCACACCTGCGTGAACTACAGAGACGGAATGGCTTCGACCTTTTCCTCTTTGGGGTCATCATCCATATCCGGATGCCCATCCGCGGATAATAGAACCGCGATCCAGCGTGTGGTTGGGAATTGCGCCAAAATGATCATAATGATCACCGTCAATGGCGCGGACAAGAACGCGCCTACGCCGCCCCAAAGCGCCGTCCAAATGACCAGAGCAATCACAACAACCAAGGCGGACAGGTTCATACTATCCCCCATCATTTTGGGCTGAAGCGTATTGTTGATAATAAACTGAACCAGGAACAATCCGCCGGCCAGAATACCGAACCGGGTGAGCGACTCAAACTGAACCAGACCGAACATGAGTGGCAGAATGACCGCCAAAATACCGCCGACAATTGGAATATAATTTAAGATGAAAATTACCATGGCCCAGAACAAAGCATTGTCCAGGCCCAGGCTCGCCATCACAATATAGCTGAGAATGGTTTGGATCAGGCTCATCAATGTTTGCACGCTCAAATATTTTTCGACCGCGGTACGGATGCGAACGGCCACGTTACCCGCCCAAGCGCGTTTTGTTTCATCGGGAAACAGCTCATCCATTTTCTTGGGAAAGGAAGATTGGGCCACAAACAAAAACGCCACATAAATAATGATCATCATGATTTGGGAAAACACATTATCCATAGAGGCCGCAATTCCAACCAGCCATTGCTGGGCCTTAGCCGTAATGCCGAGGCGCTCTTCGAGGGTTTGTAAAGAGAAATCGCTTTGCCCAAACCAGCCACCGACCGAATTGACCACACCGTCAACCCAGCTGAGTATCTCAAACAGGCGGGTTTTATAATAAGGCGCCTCATCGGCGATCTGAAAGCCGGTATTGGTGACAATGGCCGCAATAACGCCGAAACCAAAAACAACCGAGAGAATCGCAACGGTCAGTCCCAACCAATAGGGAACTTTGTCCGACAAACCGTCTATCCAACGGGCAAAGGCATCGATGATCAACCAAAAGAAAACCGCCAGAGCAAAGGGCGCCAGAATATCACGAATGAAATAAAGCGAGGCGATAGCCACAACAAAAGATAAAAACAGAAGTGACGCGCGAACCGTATTGTCCATAAGAGCTCCCTTTCCCTGTATTCCTATATTGCCAAGGCGGGGGCTGCAACCTATCACTTGGGCGATGGAGGGGAGAATATGAGCTCTATTTTTATCGGCAAAGACACGGACGGCCTGACCCAGAGATTATTGCTGGATAAGGCCAATCGCCACGGCCTGGTCGCCGGGGCGACCGGCACCGGTAAAACTGTGACTCTGCAGATCCTATCAGAAGGCTTCTCCAAGGCCGGTGTCCCGGTTTTCGCCGCCGATGTGAAAGGTGACCTGTCCGGTATTTCCCAAAGCGGATCTGAAGATCACAAGCTCCACGATAAACTGATCGCCCGGGCAGAGAAAATCGGCCTTGAGGATTACGGCTATGATGCCCGCCCGACGATCTTCTGGGATCTTTACGGCGAAAAAGGCCATCCGGTTCGCACTACGATCTCTGAAATGGGCCCGATGTTATTATCGCGCCTGATGGATCTGACCGCGACACAGGAAGGCATAATGAATATTGCCTTTGATGTAGCCGAAGATAATGACTGGCCCTTGATCGACCTAAAGGACCTCAATCAAGTCTTGGTCTTTATTTCGGAAAACCGCAAAGACCTGATGATGGATTATGGCAATATCACCAGCCAGTCCGTCGCCGCGATTATCCGCTCGCTCCTGGTTTTGGAGCGCGAAGGTGCCAATCAGTTTTTTGGCGAGCCGGCCCTCAAGCTCACAGATTTGATGCGGACCGACACCAATGGTCAGGGCATTGTCAATATTCTGGCCGCCGACAAGCTGATCAATGCGCCGCGGCTTTATTCAACCTTTTTGCTTTGGCTGATGAGCGAGCTGTTTGAAGAACTGCCCGAGGTCGGCGACCCGGATAAACCGATCATGGCGTTTTTCTTTGACGAGGCGCATTTGGTTTTTGATGAAAGCCCCAAAGCTCTGGTCGATAAAATCACACAGGTTGCGCGTCTGATCCGCTCCAAGGGGGTTTCCGTCTGGTTCGTGACCCAGAACCCCGCCGATATTCCCGATGATGTTCTGGGCCAGATTGGTAACCGCATTCAACATGCGCTGCGCGGCTATACACCCAAAGAGCAAAAGGCGATCAAGGCCAGCGCCGATGCCTTTCGCCCCAATCCCAATTTTGAAACCAAAGACGTCATCACCGAGCTCGGCGTGGGTGAGGCCTTAGTCTCCATTTTGGATGAAAAGGGGCGTCCGCAAGTTGTCGGACAGACCCTGATCCGCCCGCCTTCTTCTCGTCTTGGCCCGGCCACCGAACCAGAACGCGAAACCGTGATGAAGGGCAGCCCGGTCAAAGGTATTTATGACGAGGCCATTGACCGCAAATCCGCCTATGAAATCTTGAAGGAAAAACGCGACGCGGCCCGTAAAGCCCAGGAAGAGGCCGCCGCCAAAGAGGTGAAGGCGAAAACGACAAAGAAAAAATCCACGTCCCGGCGCTCCGGACGTCGTCGCGACACGGCGCTTGAAGCCGGTATGAAAGCCGGGGCGAGATCTATTGCCAGTTCCATCGGACGACAGCTCGGCGGCAAACACGGCGCTGCTATCGCCCGAGGCATTCTGGGCGCTATTTTGCGGCGTTAAATCCGCAAGCCTCCTGATACGAACGCGCGCAAGGTATTGTAAAAAAAATTATCGATTTGCGAGTTAGGCCTATCTAGTTTTCGGATTCGGTTGTTTTGGTCGGCGTATAAACCCCTGAGCGCCGTGCCCTCAAACGTCCGGTCTCGTCAAAAATATCTTCGGTAAAATGAGACCCGTGGGCACTGCGCCATGTTTGGTTTTTGATTATAAGACGACTGTCATCATCAAAAGGCTCGGAATATTCGAATTCAAATTCATATCGCCCTTCAGTGTCTGGTCCTGAGCAGGATTTATAATCCAGCGCAGCAGCTTCATTGGGCGTTCCATCTTCTAAAGGAATGAGACGAGTGCCCGAAAGATGGACGTAGTGTGTGACATTACTGTAGTCTTCACCCACATCACCGCCAAATGAACGAGCTGACCATTTATTTTCACCTGCCGAAGCATGTATCGAGGTCGTCTGATAGGTTCGAAACTTCCCATTCATCCGTGCGATCGTACCCATATAATCCCATGTTCCTTCGTCCAGGGTTAAAACGGTTCTTATACAATTGGCTAAATCAGCCGATGATTGCTCAGGCATGACAGCCTGTTGCGCCGTTGAATTATTGCAAGCGGTAAGAATGACTGCCGTACTAATTAAGAGTGTGGGAAATTTAATAAACATAGATTTTCCTTTCATGCTTTTATTGTTGTGTTGATGTGCTGAGAGCGCTTCGCAGGAGTTGTTTCAACCATTTCCCTACACCCCGTTTTGGCGCCATATTTACCGACGACATGGCCATCCATTTGGTCAATTGGCCGATCGTCAAAACGACCAACATACGGGTCGGTATATCTGTTCGAATTATGCCTTGCGCCCGCCCAGCTTCAATCCACCGGGTTAAGCGGGCCGTTACAGTTTGATCGCCAAAAACCTCTTGCATGTAATCAGCAAAACGGCGCTGCTCGTCTTCTAAAAACAATAGAGGCGAAGGCGTTTGCTTGTGTAGATGTATTGCTGCATCAATATAGACATCCAAACACTCAAAAGGCGTCATTTCCTCGCGCAGCCGCGCATCCAATGCCCGCATTAACTCCGAATAACAACGCAAATATATTTCTTGGCCCAAAGCATATTTGCTAGAAAAATGCTGATACAAAGCCGGATTGGAAAGTCCGGCCTGGTCTGCAATCTCCCGAATACCGACTGAGGCAAACCCTTTTTCAGAAAACAGAACGAAGGCCTGTTCAACTATGCGTTCACGTCCGTTCACTTTTTAACTCCTTAGCGATCGCTAATTAGCACTCGCTAAGGAAAAGGCAAGTCTTTTCTCCAAAAAGAAATTACCAGGACAGGGATTTTAAAATTGGTTGAACGCCATCAGGCAACATAAAACTACGCGGAGTCGGCCATCGCCCGGGGCATTTTAGGGGCAATCTTACGGCGTTAAGCAGGGGTGATCTAACCCCCAAACCGTAATTCCCGCCCCTGAGGTGGGTGATCCAGGCTTCGCTCCAACAAACGGGGCTGCGTTAATAATATTGACTGGATTGCCGGGTCGGGCCCGGCAATGACGGAAATTAGGAGGTGCTCTGTGATCCGGTGCAGGAGCGTTAGTTTTTCTCCAAAATTGCGAGCACCTCATCCGCGCCTTGACGGGAGCTACGTACATTTGAATAAACCCATGATTGATGCAAAAGAGTATTTTCGACCGTCCATTTTAAATCAGGATCGGCCAGCATTTGATCAAAGTTGAAATCCTGATATCGAAGAACGTGATTGCCCATTTCCCCGTCAACTCGTAACGGTTCTAACTTAGCATACCGTCTTAGAACTTCGCTTTTTTGTGTCTTGTGCATGGCGTCTCTTATCTGTTGCAAATTCACCGTTCGCCTCTGTTGACCGTGATAAAAATTTGAGAGAGCGGCTCGAAGAATTGCGTCTTCAATTAATTGTAAGTTACCGCTCGATAGTAACTCTTCATAAGTGGATGATTGACCGAGAAAGTTAGTGTAACTTTGACCAAATCCGATGGCGTAAAGAATTTCCTCTTGCTCGTTTTCTTGAACTGAACCTACAGAGATCGCATTTCTCAAAACTTCAAGCGCAAACAGACGTTTTTCCATGTCCTGGACAGCCATATCCAACTGCTCATCTAAATACACAAAGTCGGCTGAAATTCGATCATATGTCAGCGATTTTAGAACGGATTGCTGGCGGTAATTGTTCCAATTACTGACTTGAATACCGATAAACACACCGAATACGACGATGACAAAATCAATCAGAACAGCAAACCAGTTCTGATCTTTGACGTGCTCTGTGATCCGGCGCAGGAGCATTACAGGTCTCCCTTTTCGTCATCACCCGACTTGATCGGGTAATCCAGGCTTCGCTCGAACAAACGAGGTTGCGTTACAAACATTGGCTGGATTGCCGGGTCGAGCCCGGCAATGACGGGGCGTTGGACGTGTTGGGTGATACGGCGCAGGAGCATTATTGTCCCGTCCCGGGTTCAAGTGTGTCTAGGATATTCTGAACCAGAGTTTTGTTCCCCCGTGAATTATCAAGACCGCTGGAAACACCGGAATATTGAAAACGCAATTCCTCTTTTAGTGAAGGTGATGATTTCAATGCTTCTGCCACCGCAGAGAGTGTTTCATCATCAATATCGATTTCACAGGTCTCGACGAAACCGACAATTACATTAATGCCGCTAACGACATCGCTACAACCACCGCGGATTTCAAGTTGAACGGGCAAAGGAATAATGGAGCGAACGAGTTTCCTGTATTCGGAGTCGAAAATTCGCTCGAAAACCAGCCATACATCTCGGTCATATTTGTAGTAATCATCGAGCCCAGCCTCAAGCGTATATTCCGGCAAAAGACCGATATGACCGGATGAGACAATTTGATCCCATGTTGCACGATTGGCCGTTGCATTGCGGATTTCGCTGGCCCGATAAGCTGACAAAATCAAGCTTTTTGGATCAGGGCTTGGTGTATTCAAAAGTTGATCCGCGTCAACGATGCTCTCTAATACAGCTTGGTAGTAGACCGTTGAAATTTCATGCATCTCTAAATCTTGCTTTAAATCTGCGATAAGGCGGCGCTCATAATCGAGCCCCAACCTCTGATCCGCGCGCGCATCATTCCAATTAGCGACCTGAATACCAATAAACACACCAAACACGACGATGACAAAATCGATCAGAACCGCAAACCAGTTCTGATCTTTGACGTGTTGCGTAATTCTTCGAAGTAACAAGGCGCGCCCCTCCCCAAGGAAGGGCGACTATGGATAATTTCATGCTTTCTGGCAAGAGGTCGAAAAACGCGGGCAAGGAACGCCATGGCCGCGGATAAATAGACAAAGCGCGCTTTTTTTGCTTATCTACGCCCGAATGATGAATTCAAACGGGGCCTAACTTCAATGAAAACGTTTTGGACAGAATTGATCAAACGCCGGGTATTTCGAACCGTCGGCGCCTATATCGGCGTCGGTTATGCCCTCTTATTGGTGGCTCAAACATTGGAACACGCTCTGGTTTTGCCAACCTGGTTCGACACATCGGTCATCAGCATATTGGTCATGGGCTTGATACCAGTGATCGTCCTGGCCTGGGTATTTCAATTCACGTCGGAAGGCCTGGTTCGAAACAAAGACATTCCGCAAGCGGATATCAGTGGACAAGACGCAAAGATAGAACTGTTTGACATTGCCGCCATTGCAATCACCTTGTTTATCGTCGGGGTTTTGGGCCTAAGAATTCTAAGCCCTAATGTGATGACCAGTAAAACCGAACGCAGCGCCGAGATTATCGACGCCCCTGAAAAATCTATCGCGGTTCTACCTTTCGAAGCCATGAGCGCGGAACAAAGTGATTTGTTTTTGGGTCGCGCCGTCGCCGAAGAAACACTTAATCGTCTTGCGAAAATCCCGGAATTGAAAGTTTCCGCCCGCACCTCCTCATTTGCGCTTGCAGATCAGGACCTGGATATAAAAGAAATCGGTGAACGCCTAGAAGTCGCCCATATATTAGAGGGGTCGATCAGGCGGTCCGGCGATAGGATAAGAATTACGGCCCAATTGGTTCGAACCGATGATGGCTATCATATCTGGACAGAGACATTTGAGCCGGAAATGGCCGATTTATTCCTCATCGAGGATCGCATTGTCGCCGCGATATCAAGAACCCTTCAAATACGTTTAGGGGTGGGGATCGGTCAATCCAAGCCAACGGGCGACGGCATTGACCCTGCCGCCTATGAAGCGTTTCTAAACGGCAAGGCGTTGTGGAGCCTTCGAATGCGCAATAATGAGAATCGTTTCAAATCCTTCAAAGCCTTCGAACGCGCGGTTGAGATTGACCCCGGTTTTTCAGAAGCCTGGTCCGCATTGGCTCTGACGGGGCTGGGCAGTAAAGGCTCGCCGTTGTCGCGTGACAAAGAAGCATTTTCTAAAAAAATTGATCAAGCGCTTGACCGCGCTCTGGCAACAAACCCTCAAAATCTTGAAGCTCTTTTAGTGGCCGGTCATTGGCGGATCAGCGAACATCTGGATTTTGACGGAGCTCAGGATCTGTTTGAACGCGCCCGGCAAATAGATCCCAAGCAGACTGAGCTGGCTTATGCTGTGTATTGGGCGATGACCGGTGAGCCTGAAAAGGCTTTGGCCGCCCGGGATAAAGTTGCCGAACTGGATCCGTTGAATTTCGGTTTCTTGCGCATTCGAGCCGACCTACAAGCGATGATCGGGCGGGATGATGATGCCCTGAAATTCTATAATGAGTGTCAGGCCGTAAATTGCCTGCAGGAAGGGTTTATCGCGTTCGGCTCAACCGTTGCATTGCTTTCAGAAGATCCGGCGGAGATCGAGAAATGGCAAAAGCTCTGGCACGGTTTTCACGCTTTTATCAAAACACTACCAGAGTCCGAACTGCCACAAGTGGTCAAAGTCATTCCGGCATATTTCGCAACGGAATTTGGAGACCCCAACGCTGAACAGCTACAACAGGAAATGATCGAATTATTCAAAACAGAGCCGGTAACCGACACGATCGGGCAATGGGGCCCGACATTTGCGCAGTTTATGCCACCGGAGTTGTTCATAGACACATTAAAACTGGCCTATGAACGCGGTGATTTGTTTGGCGCATCATTCGATATGCTGCCCTTTTATGGCCAGAAGAATTATCCGGACGAACTCCTAAAGCACCCGCGCTATCATGCGCTCTGGGAAAAGCCCGGCTTAAAAGAACTTGCAACTCTCAGGCGTGCCAATGGGTATCACCACAGCTTACCAGTCCAAGATAATCCGGCATCAGAGTGAAACCCGCGCAGACTTCTCCCGGCAATACCGCCCGCTTTACCGCGGCGGCATACGGGCCGAGGCGTCAGAGCGAATGCATTCGCCGTTAATATAGACGTTTTCACACAGGAAGGTCGCCAGAGCCCCATATTCCGCAGGCTTGCCGAACCGGTTCGGGAAGACCACATGGGCGCGCAGGCTTTCTTTGACCTCTGGGATCATCTGCTCATAAATCGGCGTTTCGAAAAAGCCCGGCAGGATGGTGTTGACCCGAATGCCTTCGCGGCCCAGATCCCGCGCCATAGGCAGGGTCATGCCTTTGATCCCGCCTTTTGATGATGAATAGGCCACTTGCCCGATCTGCCCGTCTTCGGCGGCGACTGACGCCGTATTGATGATCACACCGCGTTCCCCATCCGGATCGAGGGGCTCGAGGCTCATCATGCCCGCCGCAGATTTGGACGCGCATAAAAATGATCCGATCAGATTGATATTGATAATACGGATATAGGCGGCCGGGTCGTGGGCAAGAATCTCTCCGGTATCGCGTTTGCGCGAAGCGGTTTTCATGCCCAGGCCAATACCGGCGCAATTGACCATGATCCGTTCCTGACCATTGGCCGCGCGGACAAAGTCGAGGCCGGCATCCACGCTATCAATGCTCGAGACATCAACCTTGGTGAACACACCACCAATATCATCAGCCACCATTTGGCCGCGTTCGGTATTCATATCAAAAATACCGACTTTGACGCCCTTGGCGGCCAGCGACCGGGCTGTGGCTTCGCCGAGACCGGAGGCCCCACCTGTGACGATCGCAGAAATGTCAGAATTGAGTTCCATATTACCCTCTTTTATTTTAAGGGCGTAACATAGCTTGGCGACCTTCAGGCTCAAGCTAAAACCATAATAAGTTTGCGCATCAAAAGGTCACAGAATGATAGCTCTCGCACTTCATGGCGGCGCCGGACAATATCACGGCAAAGACCAGTCTGAAAAAATCGCTTTTTTGAAAACCGTTTGTGAAAAGGGGCAAGCCGACCTGTTGTCAGGCAAATGTTCGCTGGATGTCGTCACCGAATGTGTCATGGCCCTGGAAGATAGCGGACACTATGTGGCTGGCCGCGGGACGGGACCTAATAATCTCGGCGAATATGAACTTGATGCCTCTATTATGGACGGTTCGACCCGCAGGGCCGGCGGAGTCTGCGCCTTGCAGGGGTATCGCTATCCGGTTCGGGTGGCCCGTTTCGTTCTTGAGGACACACCGCATTTGCTCTTGGCGGGCAAAGGGGCGGCGCATTTCGCCGCCGATAAAGATTGTGAGCCCGTCACCGATCCCAAAGCCTATTATCTGGTGCAAGGGACGACCGCGACACCGCAAGACCTGGATACGGGTACGGTGGGCGCCGTCGCACTCGATCAATACGGTAAATTGGCTTCGGCCACATCAACCGGCGGATTAATGGGAAAAATGGCCGGGCGGGTGGGAGACAGCCCGATCCTTGGCGCCGGATGCTGGGCGGACCAAAATGCCGCTGTGTCCTGTACCGGGCAAGGCGAATATTTCATGAAGGCGGCTGTCGCCGCAGATGTGGCCGCACGTGTGAAATATCTGGGTGAGAGCCTAAATGAGGCGACTCGCGCGGCATTGGCCGATATGGGCGCGCTCGGTGGGTATGGCGGGCTGATCGCCGTGGATCGCCATGGCAATGTCTCCACGCCCTATAATTCCGAAGGTATTCGTCATGCTTTTGCCTGTGGTGACGGCGCCGTAACCGCCTCTGCCTACTAGGTTTTTTAGGAATATTCACCTTTCATACATCAAGTTTTTAAATAATGAGTGATTACTCACTTGCATATTCACAGTTTTTATCATATATAAGTAAGTGAACACTTACTTATTTAAATAAATGTGAGGAATTATGACTGTAAATATCAAGATGCGCGGCGTGTCATCCACGGATGGGTCCACCAAAGCCAAGATCGAGCGCGCGGCCGTCACCTTGTTTGCAGAACACGGCATTGACGGCGTATCGACTAAACAGATCGCCAAAATGGCCGGCATATCTGAAGGGGCAATTTATCGCCATTTCGACGGTAAGGAGGCCCTGGCCCGCGCCCTTATGAGCGCCATTAATGAACGCCTCACAGAAATGATCGAAACCGCCGGCATGGCCCATGACAATCTCAAAGAGACCGTGCATTTTATTGTTCAGCATTATTGTCGAATTGCGGATGATGACTGGACCTTGTTCAAATATCACATTCTGCATTTGCACCATTTCCGCCGGATTTCCGAGAACCCCGTGCAAAGCCCTATTGGTGCCGCTGCCGAACTTCTTGGACGGGCCATGGATCAGGGCACGATACGTCATATGGACCCTTATATATTAAGCGCCATGGCACTTGGAATTGTCCTGCAATCCGCACAAGCCAAGGTTCTGGGCTTTGTTGACGGCCCGCTTTCTGCCCGAACGGATCTATTTACCCAGAAAGTCTTAGCTGTTTTGAATTTTGAAGAAGAGGACTAAGCCGTGCGATCTTTATTATTTAATATCTTCTTTTTTCTGACGACCTTGTTTTACGCGTTGATCGCGGTGACATTGTCTTTTTTACCCGGCCGGAAGATCATGATGGCCAGCCTGCGCCGGTATACCCGGGTCATGGTCTGGGGCATGCGAAAAATCGCCGACATCAGGGTTGGTGTTTCAGGACACAATAATGTACCGGTCGATGGTCCCGTAATTTTTGCTGCGAAACATCAAAGCTATGGTGACGGTATCGTTCTGTTCTCACAATTTGACGACTTGGCCTTTGTGACCGGCGATCACTTGGAACGGTTTTTCACCCTAAAACGGATACTGGCGAAAATGAACGCCGTCGTTATCGATAGCTGCGGCGGTGTTGATCAACGCCGAAAGATGGCCGAAACCGCCGCCTTGGTAAAATCCCAAGGTCGACGCTTATTGATTTATCCCGAAGGTCATCTGTCACAGGTCGGCACCCATCACCGTTACCGCAAAGGTGTGTATCACCTTTACCGGGATTTCGAGTGTCCAGTTGTCCCCGTGGCAACCAATCTCGGCCAGAGATGGAACCAAGTAGACTTGAAAAAATATCCAGGAGAGGCCACGGTGGAAATGCTCCCACCGATCATGCCGGGGCTGAGTAAGGATGAGTTTATGGAAAAGCTACAAGACGTGATTGAAACACGCAGCCTTGAGCTTTTGGACATGGACAATTTAGGAGCCCTTAATCCTGACGATATTGGCAAGCTCTCGGAAAACAAGGCCGCCCGCAAAGCCCGCTTGAAAAGGGAAGCGGAAGGAGACCTGTCATGAGCGCCCGGCAGGCTGGACATCTACTAAAACAGCGGCGCTTCCTGCCGCTGTTTGTGTTATTTCAGGCGGGCACATTTAATGACAATGCCCTCAAAAATGCACTGATCGCCCTCGTCACCTATGCTGGCGTTATTTTATTTTCCGAAAACCTTCCGCGTAGCTCCGTCGTGCCACTAGCAGCCCTGCTCTTCACCATGCCGTTTTTGATATTGTGCACAATTGCCGGGCAAATCGCGGATAAGGTTGATCGCGGTGTTATCCTAAAATGGATCAAGCGAGCCGAAGTCCTGATCATGATTTTAGCCGCTTTTGGCTTTTTCTTTAACAGCCCGGCAATTCTGGCCTGTACCCTGGTTTGTATGGGCGCGCAGTCAGCCTTTTTCTCGCCGACAAAAAACGCTGTTCTCCCGCAATGGCTCACGGACAAAGAATTGATCACCGGCAATAGCCTGATGAGTGGATTTCAATTTTTTTCCGTCTTGCTTGGTCAATCGGTCGGAACACTTATCGTTTTGATGGCCTTTCCTGAGATTGGTTGGCTCAATGGTCCCAGAGTTATCGCCATAATATTAATCGTGCTTGCTCTGGTCGGGTGGCTGGCCGCTGAAAACGTCCCCAAAGCCCCCGCTCCCAGACCGGATCTGAAAGTCGATTACAATCCTATAACAGCCATTTATAAAACGCTTAGAGATGCCTGGGCCGACAAGCCGGTATTTCGCCCTATGCTGGGAATTGCCTGGTTTTACGGGCTTGCCACAATTTTTGTCACCGCCTTCCCGATCTATATTGCAGATGTCATGCGATATGATGAATGGGTTCTAACTATGGTTCTCGTTTTTTGCACGGTCGGCATTCTGGTCGGATCGCTTTTATGTATGGTCTTAGCCCGCGGACGCGAAGCTATTGGCCTGACGACCATCGGCATAATCGGCGTCATTATTTTTACTCTGGATCTTTATATAAACGGCCAACAATCTACTCGTGTGGAACTGGGAAATCTCGAAAGCTTTTACGCTGCAAAGGAAACGCCCCGTTTCATTGTGGATGTTGTCGGAGCGTCGATCAGCGCCGGATTATTTGTCGTACCCTTACAGGCCATGGCTCAAAGACGGGCCAAGCCAGAAAATCGTGCCCGGTTGATGGCAGCGGGCGCCGTTCTTCTAAATCTGGCAGTGAATGTCGTTACCTTTGGTTTATATTTCCTTGGCTATTCGAAACTACCGCCTAAGTCGCCATTTTTGTTTATCGTCATCGTCAGCGCCGTCGTGGCCGCCTATTGTGCTTGGCGCGTCTTTCATCCTCACAATTATCAAAGTTACGCAGGTGAAGGATGAGAGGATATTTTGGTATTGGCGTCGAAGGCATTTCCAAAGCCTATAATCTGGGAGCCGTTCTCCGGACCGCGCATGCCTTCGGCGCGAGTTTCGCCTTTACTGTGAACGCGCACCATAAAGCGTTAGAGGTCAAGCGCACCGATACATCCCGATCACAATCCCATCTACCCTATTATGAATGGGATAATGTCGATGATCTCGTACTCCCAAAAGGTTGTCAGATGGTCGGCGTGGAATTAACCGATAATGCCGTAGACTTACCGAGTTTTCGTCACCCATTAAACGCGGTTTATATGCTCGGCCCCGAACAAGGATCTCTGTCAAAGGACATGCAGGCCCGATGCGATCATATTGTTAAAATACCAACCAAATTCTGCATTAATGTCAGCCTGGCGGCGGCCCTGACCCTTTATGATCGAACCTTATGTTTTGGAGGATATCCGGAACGCCCTGTCCGCCCCGGCGGACCCGAACTGGACGAAACTAAAAACTGGCAAAAACCGTCCTATCGACGATAGGCTAAGCAGCGTGTTTAAATTCCACGCCAATGGCATCTCGACTGCGCCAGATCACTTTGGCGGGCACCGTCATGGCGTCACTCACAAAATGCACCGCAAATTCACTCGGCATGTAGTCGCTCATGCGCGTATCCAGTTGCGCACCATAAGCAGAGACATTGCGTAGGTAAGCATCATAAACGCATTTACTGTTATTGAAGATAATCTTCACTTCCTTGAAGAAACGCGGTCTTTGATGCGCCCGGCGGTCCTTATGGATTTCATTTTCAACAGACATGATCCGTCTCTCTTTGTTACACACCTCCGTTATATTGCAAGCTCTGTGCCATACAGGGGAATTAAGGCCATTTATTCCCCCAGACGGCGAATACAACGGTAAGACTGATGTAAATATCACTGAAATTAACTGCCTATTAAGGCTAAATTCGGCTATATAGCGGGGGTAAAATTATGGATTCCCCATGAAGCTTCAAACATTTCTCATCGCCGCTCTTTTAACCGCCCTGCCTTCGACCTCGCTTGCAGCTAAGCCAAAGCTTGAAAAAACTCACGGTCAATGGACGACCTATTCCCGAATGGATGGCGGCCAGAAAGTCTGTTACGTGCTGGCCAAACCGACAGCCAAATCCCCGTCCAATGTGAACCACGGCGATATCTATTTCATGGTCGCGAGCTGGAAATCCGGGGTCGCATCGGAACAACCCAGTTTCCTGGCCGGATATCCGCTTAAGCCAAACAGCCCGCCAACGGCGCGGGTCGGTAGCGCAAAATTTCCAATGTATGTCTCTCAAAACGAGGCCTTCATTGATGATGGCGGCGACGAAAAGCGCTTGGTCAAAGCCATGCGGGATGGATCGACAATGCGCGTCAGCGCCATGAGCCAGCGCGGTACAGTCGTCAATTACTCCTTTTCGCTCAGCGGCGTGACAGCCGCCCTCAAATCAGCGAAATCTGCCTGCAGCTAAGACAAAGCTTGGCCTTACGGTCAAAACCGTGATAAAGCGCCGCCGATTATGGCCACAACTCTGATATCTCACCCCCCGACAACGGAAACGGATACGCGCACGCGCCTGCCGGGGCTGAGCCGTGCGCAAATATCCGAGCATCTGAAATCTATCGGCATTGAAGATAAAAAGCTGAAAATGCGTACCAGTCAGATCTTTCAGTGGATCTATAATTTCGGTGTCACGGATTGGGATCAAATGACAAATATCGCCAAACCTTTGCGAGAAAAAATGGCGACACATTTTTCCTTGGCCAGACCGGAAATTGTGGAACGTCAGGTCAGTGTGGACGGCACACGCAAATATCTCACGCGGATGGCCCCCGGCATTGAAGTCGAAAGCGTCTTTATCCCGGACGTATCCAAAACCGGCGCGCTTTGCGTTTCCTCACAGGTTGGCTGCACCTTGACCTGTAAATTTTGTCATACGGGCACACAAAAACTGGTGCGAAATCTGACGGCACAAGAAATCGTTCTGCAGGTTATGATGGCCCGCGATGATCTCGGCGAATGGCCGACCACGACTGACAACCGCAAGCTTACCAATATCGTGTTTATGGGCATGGGCGAGCCGCTTTATAATACGGATAATGTTGCCGAAGCTATTGGGACAATCTCTGATGATACTGGCATGGCGATTGGGCGACGACGGGTCACTGTCTCGACCTCAGGCGTCGTTCCAGAAATCGAGCCCTTGGGCGAACGTACCAATGCCATGTTGGCGATTTCACTGCATGCGGCCAATGATGAACTGCGCGAGAAGATCATGCCGATCAATCGCAAATATCCATTGAAAGACTTGATGGAAGCCTGTCGGAATTATCCCGGCCTGTCCAATGCAAGACGGATAACCTTTGAATATGTAATGCTGAAAGGCATTAATGACAGCCCCAAACACGCCCGGGAATTGATCAATCTCTTGCGCGGTATTCCGGCCAAGGTGAACCTGATACCATTTAATCCGTGGCCCGAAAGTCCCTATGAGTGTTCAGATTGGGAAACGATTGAACGCTTTGGTGAAATCGTCAATCGAGCTGGCTATGCGGCCCCCATTCGCACCCCACGCGGACGCGATATTTTGGCGGCTTGCGGACAGCTGAAATCCGAAAGTGAAAAAATGCGGGCAAGTGAACGCCGTAAGCTTGAAAAACAGGCAGAGGTTAATTCAGATTAACCAATAATTCCTTGCTTCGAGGTCATTCCCCGGAGTAGTCCGAACCAACAACAACAGATAAAAGACTAGATTATGAATCCGGCCCTAAACAGTCTAGCTAATGGCCTCCCGGCCCTATTAATTTACCTGCTGCTCGTCACAGCCATTTATGTGGTCGGCATATTTATTTATGTGAAACTGACCCCCCACAAAGAATTAGAATTAATTCAAAATGGCAATATGGCCGCTGCCGTGACTTTCAGCGCATTGATTATTGGTCTGGCTTTGCCTCTGGTTGCCTGTTTGATCCATAAAGTCGGATATGTCGATGTCGCGGTTTGGGGCACAACCAGCCTGTTCCTGCAAATGTTCCTATTCCGTATTACGGATTTTATTTTCAAAGGCATGCCTAGTCGTATTGAAAATGATGAAGTCCCGGCCGCGTTGGTTCTGGCTTCGTTTAAGCTGGCGGGTTCACTGGCCCTCGCCTTTGCTATAGCAGGCTGATCTTATGTGGCGTCGCACGCCCGACTGGCTGATTTACGGCATTATCGTTGCTCTGATTTATCTCAACGCTCAACGCGTCGCAGATCAACAAGATTCACCGCAACCTCCACCGCCAGAAGAATTAGGGCCAATGCTTCCCAGCGACAGCCCACGCGATCCGACCGTTCTTGTAGAACTCGACGAACCCGAATCCGGGCTTGGTACCGCCTTTGCCATAGACAAAAAGGGCAAATGGCTAACCGCTCGCCACGTTGTTGATTCCTGCGACCAGGTCGGGCTAGACTTGGGGCAGTTTCGCGCCATTCGCGTTAGCGCTGATGTTGATGCTGAGCAGGATACAGCGACACTAACCTCCAATTGGTCACGCGAACCCTTACCCACGGATTTATTTTCTCAGCGTCAAATCGGAGAATATGGATACTTTTTTGGCTTCCCACAGGGCAAACCCGGTGAAGCTGTCGGGTCTCTATTAGGGCGTCATAAACTGATCGTGCGGGGCCGTTACAATACCGAGGAGCCCATTTTGGCGTGGACAGAAATCGGGCGTACCCTGAATTTGAAAGGATCGCTTGGTGGGATCTCTGGCGGCCCGGTTCTGGATAAAGACGGCGAAGTTATCGGAATTATCGCCGCAGAAAGCCCCAGACGCGGACGCATCTATACAGTCGCACCGCGCAGCCTGCAGGATATCATTCCGGACCAAAATTCTCAGGGCCGCCCCATTGCGGTAGAAAGCTACGGCGTCGAAGCAGACAAATATCGGCGTAGCCGTCAGATCGCCCGAGTTATGTGTCTTGTGAAATAGGGACAGATTGGTCATAAATTCTTATGCGCCGCCGTCCGCCGACCATATATATTGTGCTCGCCCTAGTCGGTCTTGCCGGTTTTTTCGCCGCGGATCAGACCTTGCCCAAACAACACTTACCCTGGCGATCGTTAAATCCCGATGCTCCAGTCGGCTTTGCCACTGATCTTCAATTATTTCGCGTGGCCTTATCGCCGTCCTCAACCTGTTCTCAATTGGTGGCGGAGACGCAAAACATGCATGCCGTTTCAGCTGATCCGCATAGACCCAAGAACCCTTGTGGATGGGACAAAGCTCAGGTGATGGAAGGGCGGCACACCATTGCCCTCGCGCCTGGCGACGCCTCAATGCAATGCCCGCTCGCACTTGGCACTTATATCTGGCTTGGCGAAATTGATCAGGCCGCCCAAAAACATCTGGGCTCCTCCTTGTCACGAGTTCACCATGCAGGTGCTTATTCCTGCCGCCGACAAGTTGGCAATGATTCCGGGGCCTGGAGCGAGCACGCCTTTGCCAATGCCTGGGACATTACCGGTTTTGAACTTCAAGACGGTCGGATCATTTCGGTACTGAACGATTGGGACGGGGAAAAAGACCGCAAAAATTTTCTTCGCGAAGTCAGGTCTAAAGCCTGCAAGATATTTCGGGTTACACTCAGTCCCGATTACAACGCCGCCCACAAAGATCATTTCCATGTAGATATGGGGCCAACTGTTTCCTGTCGTTAACGTGAATGTTCTACAGAATGTGAACAGGTATCTTCAGGGCTGAATTCAAAAGTCTGCGACACCTCTATGGTCGAATGATCGATATGATAATTAGATTTTAGCCGGTCTTTAATCTGTTTTGATATGACCATAGGGTCCGCACCTGATTCAATACCAACTTCGAGTGTCATCATCGGTTTTTCTTGGGTCAGAGACCAGATATGCATATGTTTGACGGCTTCAAGTCCTTCGATTTTGGCCACAAGATCCTCTCGAATTTGACGGCGATCCAGTCCGTCTGGGGCACCTTCGAGCAATATATGCGCGCTGTCTTTGATCAAAGCATAGGCGCTGCGCAGTATCAGCAAGGCGACTAAAACTGACAATAACGGATCGACTGTCATCCAACCGGTTTGCAATATCACGACGGCCGCGATAATCGCTGCAACCGATCCTAATAAATCTCCTAACACGTGAAGTACGGCGCCTCGGACATTGAGATTATCCTGATCCGCGCCGCGCAAAATTGCAAATACCACACAATTGACCACTAACCCAGCTAAGGCCACCCCTAACATAGGGCCTGCGAGAACCTCGCCGGGCGACTGAAAACGACGGACCGCTTCAAATACGATCCAAAGCGAGATAAAAAACAAAGTCAGGCCATTTACAAAAGCGACTAGAACCGAAAGGCGTTCAAATCCAAAAGTGTGCTTCCAATTGGCGGGGCGCTGGGCAATGGTAAACGCGCCCCAGGCCATAAACAAAGCCGCAAAATCGGTCAGCATATGGCCGGCATCAGCCAGGAGGGCTAAGGACCCGGAAATCAGGCCGCCAATAACTTCGACGACCATAAACAGGCCGGTTAGAAGGGCCGCCAATCCCACGCGCCCGCGATTTTGCGCGTTGCAGCTATGATGATGATGGTCGTGATGGGCTCCCATAACCTAGAATTAGGACATGGCATGCCCGCCGTATAGAGGCAAAATTGCATATTACACGATCAAAAAATTAAGCCGATTCTAACCAAATTCCCGTATTACGCACAAAAATGGGAATGGTCTGGTGAATAATTTTGACATCGACATTGCGCGCGCAAAGGCGCTGACTACGGAGGACCGCTCCGCCTGGTTGGACCTGCGCGCTGATAATCCGGCGCTTTATAGCCCCTATTTTCATCCGGATTACGCTATGCTGGTGGGTGAGTTGCGGAACGATGCCTATATCGCCATTGCTCGAAAACAAGGAACGCCAGTCGCCTTTTTGCCCTATCAAGGCCCTAAACCTGGAAAAAGCCATTTTGCCCGCCCCATCGGTGCGCCCATGACGGATTATCACGGCATAATCCATGCCGCGGACATGGCCTTAGATCCGGTCGCATTTTTAGCGCAAACAGGCATCGGCGCATTTCATTATTGGGCACTGGTCGGTGATCATCAGAACCCAATTCCCGGCCAGAAACGAGACGAAGCCTGCGCCATGACTTTGCCGGAGGGTCCAGAGCAGTGGCGAAACGGACGGGATTCAAGCTATCGCCGACACCTTAAGAGCCATCGTCGACGAGTTAGAAAAGCCGAAGAAACTTTTGGCCCGCGTCGGTTTGAGTTTAGCAGTCCAGACGATCACGTCTTCAATACTCTGATCCAATGGAAAAAACAAAAATTCGCCGAGACGGGCAAATATGATGTTCTGGGTGCGGGATGGACGCACGAGTTGATTGAGACCTTATGGCGTCGCCAATCACCTGATTTACGCTGCGAAATGCATGCGCTTTATTTCGGCGAAGAGTTAGCCGCCATTGATTTGGGATTGACCGATGGCGTGACCTTTCACAGCTGGATAGTGTCATATAATGGCGACTTTCATAGTTACGCGCCGGGCATCCAACTATTGGAAGGCCTTATCGATGCCAGTCCTGATCGTGGCTATCAAAGGATTGATCTTGGCGTCGGTTTGGACGGTTATAAACGACATTACGCCACTGAAGACATTCAGGTTAGCCAGGGCTTTATTGCCGTGAGAGGCCCAGCAGCCGCCCTGAGTCAGATTTATGGTGCGGCCGAACGGCTGGGCGAAAAAGCCTTAAAAGACGCCCCGGGAAAACTTCGGCGCCGCTATAGTCAGATTGCCGCCTGTGATGACAGTTTTTCAGGGCGCGCCAAGGCCATGCTCGAGGCTGTTAAAACTTCCGGCCAAAACTAAAGATTTAAATATCCATACCAGATAAATAGAAAAATCAGCCGCCCGGTTAATCCTGTTCGCGTCAGATACCCCAAGACATAAATAGCAACGGGCATAATTCCGATAATAAAAACAAAGTCCGGTAAAATCTCGCCGATATTTCCGTTCAAAACGGCTCTAAGAATGGCCGGCAGGCAAACCAGAAAGGCCAAAAGCATAGCGGCAGCGATTTCATAAAAAAGCCTGGACCATTTTTGCGCGGGAAGGGTCCTCATGAATTGCCGCAATGCGGGTGCCTGCCAAACACCACTTTGGCGTGACATAACTAAGATCAGAACCAACATAATTGCTCCGCCCGTGCCCGGCCTGAAAGGGAGAGCTCCTCCAGTAACGGCCAAAACAAGTAAAATGAGCGCCCAATATCGAGGTTTTAAAAGCTGATTGAAGCTTGAACGGATCGGGTTGCCAAAAACATTGCTGATCGTGACTAAGGGATTTGCTACTATCCCACCGACTTTATCCAGTCCGGGTGTCAGCTTTTTAAGCATTCCGCCCCGTATTTTTTGCTTAAACTTTCGCGGTTTAAAAATCAGGGCTGAGAGGACAAATAGCAGACCCGCTACCCCCAGCCACATAAGTCGAGACATCAGAAATAAGGTGTTGGTTGTGCCTGCCAAAGCATCGAGATTGATATAGTCCTCTGTTGCGGGTGCACCTCCAATGACGGCAGAAGATATGGGTTCATCCGTCGCCCCGTCTATCGCGGCCGCATAACCAAACACGTCAGTAAAAGGGGAGCTTCCCCCTTCAGAAAAAGACATGGCGGCGATAACGACTCCCGCCATCCAAATAACAAAAAACAGAAAATCACCCCAGGCGCCGCGCAGCCAAGGCCGCGCATTAAACAGAGTTCTAAGCGCTGCGATAAAGGCCAAAGCCGGTCCTGCGATTAAAACAAAGGTCAAAAGCGTATGAAACGGCTTCACCTCTTCGATTGGCAATCGGAAAACGCTCAAGATGATACCAGCAACCGCCAAGAACAGCATGGCTACCCATAAAATGGCCGTATCGGCCGCGCCCTGCCCTATGGTCATGGCCATTCTATTGGACGGTGTAACGTCTTCGATCTGCCAGGGCTGACGACGTGTCGGGCCCGCCCGAAGAAAGATATAGGCCAGTGGCGTTAGAATAAGGGCTGTGACAATACCAAGCTGCATGCCCATAATGGCAGAGGTCTGGACGGGATAAGCGTTATTGACCGCAAGGGTGACATAATTGGCATCTGGTAACGGCACCATATATCGGGCCCCAATTATCGCACCAAGCAAAACAATCCAAAGGGCCGGACTACGCAAATGCCGGCCGAACTGAATTTTAAAAAATGTTGAGACTGACCCGAACATTTATCCGGCCAATCCTTCTACTTTAAACTCACGATACTCATACCCCGATAGATGATCCGCAAGATGAGTTGTCATCAAGACAACCGATTGCTCCGATTTTGAAAAAATCAAATCATTGACGATCCCGGCAGTAATCGGATCTAATTCGGCGGTCGGCTCGTCCAAGATCAAACATTCGGGCTCACCTAAAAATGCCTGGGCCAACCCCAGACGTCGCCGCATTCCACCTGAATAATTGCGGATTAGTTTCTGAGCATCTTGATCCAGGTTAAGCCGGGTTAAAATTTCTAAGGACTGAGTAACAATCTGATCTCGTGATAAGGACTTTAAGGCTCCGATGTGAAACAGAAAATCCTGAGCAGAAATATCTTCCGGAAAATCAATGATTTGAGGCGCATAACCCAACACCTTGCGAAACCCGCTAGATGACTTGCGTATATTATGACCCTGCCAGCTTATCGCACCTGACTTTGCGCGTTCAGCAGACGCGCAAAGTCGCAATAGTGTTGACTTACCTGCGCCGCTCGGCCCGGTAATAACCGTCACGCCTTTGGCAAAACGGGTATTCAAATCTCTGAAAATGATCTGTTTTTTGTAACCGTGGTTAACGGATTTTAACTCAAGCATATTGCTCCCCTAATAAAAAACCCGCCTGACAGGCGGGTCTAATATTACCAAATTTTGACCCGTTTCTCAGGCGGAATATAGAGCGCGTCGCCGGGCTGAACATTAAACGCATCATACCAGGGGCCAAAGTTTCTGACGATACCATTTGTCCGGTACATGGTCGGGCTGTGCGGTCCATTTTTGACTTGAGTTCGCATAGCTTCATCCCGGTATTTCATTTTCCAGATTTGCGCATAGGCCATAAAGAAACGCTGATCTCCGGTAAGGCCATCAATGACGGGGGCAGGCTGCCCTTTTAATGAACGCTGATAAGCATCATAGGCCATTGTGATTCCGGTCAGATCTCCAATGTTTTCACCCAGGGATAACTTGCCATTGACGAAAACATCCGGAAGCGGTTCAAATTTGTCATATTGGGCCGCCAAGGCGCCAGAGCGTTCCTCAAAGGCCTTGCCGTCGTTTTCCGTCCACCAATCGCGTTGTTCGCCATTGCCGTCTGTTTTACGACCCTGGTCGTCAAATCCATGCCCCATTTCATGGCCAATAACCGCGCCGATACCGCCATAGTTCACGGCCGGATCCGCGTTAGGATCAAAGAAAGGCGCTTGGAGGATCGCCGCCGGGAAGACGATTTCATTTAAAGATGGCCGATAATACGCATTGACCGTTTGAGGGTTCATGCCCCATTCGCCGCGATCAATCGGTCCGCCGAGCTTCCCGATCATATCATACCATCCCCAGGCATTGGCGGATTTGACCGTTCCGATCAGATCTTCTTTTTCGACCTGTAATTTAGAATAGTCTGTCCATTCATCAGGATAGCCGATTTTAGGATTAAACTTCCGAAGCTTGTCCTGGGCTTCGACTTTTGTATCGGCCTCCATCCATTCCAGGTTATCAATGCCGTCTTTGAAGGCAGCTCTGAGATTTTCAACCAGATCCAGCATTTGACGTTTTGAATCTGGAGGGAAATGTTCTTTAACATAGACCTTGCCGACCATTTCACCCATGAAGCCGTCAATTTGACCAACAGCACGTTTCCAGCGGTCCCGTTGTTGTTCAGTTCCCCGCAGGGCTGTCCCGTAAAAAGCAAAATTCGCATCATCAATACGCTTGGGTAGATAAGCAGACATACCGCCAATATAACTGGCCAGCATATAGTCCTTCCAGACATCAACAGGGGTATCTGCGAAGATCTTAGCCAGGCCTTGTAGGGCGTCATTTTCGCGAATGATAAAGGTGTTTTGATCGCCTAACCCTGAAGCTTCCATCATCGTTGTCCACGGAAATCCTGGCGCGTATTCTTTCAGGTCCTCAACACTCATTTTATTATAAGTCAGGCTGCGATCACGACGTTTAACAGGGGTCCAATGAACTTCGGCCATGCGGGTTTCGAGTGCCATAACCCGCGCTGCACTTGTTGCCGGATCTTCGACCCCGGCTTCAGTAAGCTGAGTTGTCAGAAGGTCCATATAGGCGGCCCGTAAATTGTCTGACTTTTCGCCTTCATCGAAATAATAATTCCGGTTCGGCATACCCAATCCGGCCTGAGTCACATAGAAGATGTAATTTTCAATATCTTTGACATCCACGTCTACCCATCCGGCAACCGGAGACCTGACCCCCATTTCTGGATTTCCCATGAGCTTCGCAACATCGGCATGGGTCTGTGCTGACTTGATCAAATCGAGATCGGCTTGAATAGGCGCAAGACCGGCAGCTTCGATAGCCTCCATATCCATAAAGGACGCGTAAAAATCACCAATTTTTTGTTCTTCCGATCCTTTGGCGGCGGATTTGCCAGCAGACGCCTCTATAATTGCGCGGACCCGTTCATCTGACCGGTCCCGCAACATATCAAAGCTGCCATAGCGGGATTTATCAGCCGGTATCTCAGTCCCGTCGATCCAGGCACCATTCACATAAGCGAAAAAATCATCGCCGGGTTTTACTTCGGCTTTCATAGAGTCCAGATCAATCCCGAACGAACCAAGTTCGGCAGAATTAACTTCTGCGATGGCTTCAGTTTTCAATTCCGAGTTTTCAGTTGATTTGGTCTCGGAAGGCGAACAGGCCGCAATGGTTAAAGCCAACAGGCTGGGAACGATGTATTTTTTGAGGGGCATAGTCATGTCCTTGTTTGCTTCTAAAGTATTTTATTCTGCTGGCCGCGGCGTTAATCCCGGTACGGATTTAACGCTTTCGGCCTCAAAGTCTTCAAGCGCCAGAGCCAGGTCCGGATCATAATGGGAGCCCAGTTTGGGTTGCTTTTGACCTGTCCAAAGGCGTTTGAAAGTCCGCGAAATATCCACGCCAATTCCGTACATAGCCGGCACCAACATCAGGGTAAGGAAGAAATCAAACAAGACACCAAATGCCAGCGCTACTACCATCGGCTTTAAGAATTCCGCCTGTGAGGATGTTTCAAACAAAATGGGTGTAATCCCGATAAAGGTCGTTACAGACGTCAATAGAATTGGACGGAATCGCGCGACACATGAATCCAGCATGGCCTGATAAGCGCCGACACCTTTGGCTCGCAATCGGTTGACGTAATCCAGCAATACCAGATTGTCGTTGATCGCTACGCCGGACGCGGCAAAGAAGCCAAACATAGACATCATACCAAATGGCACGTCGGTCACAATATTCCCAAAAATCATTCCGACAAGAGCGAAGGGTATAGCGATCATGATCAATAAAGGCTGGGCATAGGACTTAAATGCGATCGCCAATAATCCATACATGACAAATAAAATCACGATGAGTGAAATTCTGAGTTCTTTCATGAAATTGGTTTCAATCATGTCATCGCCGACGATGACCCGGTTGACCAGAGGATGGCGAAGTTCCCATTGCGGGAAAAACTCTTCATCAAGTTCTTTGCGCATTTTACCGGCTTCCGACTGTTCGCCGCGAATGCGCGCACCGACATATTCAATCCGTTTCCGATCTCGCCGATTAATGCGACCGACGCCTTCTTCAAAGGAGACTTCCGCCACTGAATACAACGGCACTTCGACGCCTGTTCCTGTTCGAATACGCAGGTTTTTCAAGCTTTCGATCGATTCACGCGCGGCCTCAGGATAGCGTACCATCACACGAACATCTTCGCCGTTTCGCGGTAGTCGTTGCACTTCGCGCCCATAAAACGCCTCGCGAACCTGCCGCGTAACGTCCGAGAGTTTGATCCCTAAAGTCTCTGCACCCGGTAAGAGTTCAAATTGAAGTTCCTTGGCCGAGGACTCCAAACTGTCCCAGGCTCGGGTGACGCTGGAATAGGATTCGATCTCTGACTTCAAATCCAATAATGCGAGTTTCAACGCAGCCGTGTCAGAGGACGCGATACCGTAACGCACGCCGGCATCTGACCCGCCGCCACCTTCAGAATATCCGTAATTGACCCGGTAAGCATCAGGGATCGGCCCGACATATTCTTCGAATTTTTCGGCAATTTCCTTAGTGGAGGTATGACGGCGTTTATTGCCGTCCACCAGGTTAATAAAGGCATCGACACGCCGGCTGTTGGTGATAGAGCCCGGAGCTTCAAATAAAGGTTCATCAATATTGAAATCGGCCTTTGTATTTTCATTAATTTTGAGAATGCCTGCATCAACTTGTTCACGAACCTGTTCACGGCGTTCAAATGTCGTACCTTCCGGAAAGCTCGCGGAAAAGAAAATCATGTCGCTTTCGACTTCTGGAATAAAGGCGACCGGCGCAATCCCAGACCGTAACAGGCCGATCGACATAATAAACAAACCTATAAAAACAGACACGGTAATATATCGGAACTTTATCAAAGTGGCGACAAGAGGCCTGAATGTTGTCTTGGCAAAATTGACCAGGGTCTGGGCGATGCGATTTTGAAATTTCATCAACCCAGTCAACTTTTCATGTTCGATTTGTTTAAGGTGACGTAAGTGAGCCGGCAAAACGAAGAAGGCTTCAATCAATGAGAATATCAATACAGCAATAACCACCAGACTTATCTGACCTAAAATGGCTTGAAGTGGCCCGGTCATGAACAAAAACGGCGTGAACATCAGGATCGTTGTTATCACCGCGTAAAAGACCGGTTTCACAACCATATTGGCGCCACTAATTGCACCGTTTTCACCCGTTATTCCGTTCTCAGCATGGAAGTGGACCGACTCACCCACGACGATCGCATCATCAACTACGATACCGATCACCAATAAGAAGGCAAAAAGCGAAATCATATTGAGTGTAATGCCGATATAAGGCGCTATCGCAATTGCCCCGGCAAATGCTGCAGCAATTCCGATTGTAACCCAAATCGCAACCGCGGGCCGCAAGAATAAGATCAATATGATCAAGACTAAAATCATGCCGGAAATCGCATTACTACCAATCAAGTTCATTCGGCTGTCAAACATGGTCGAGCCATCAAACCAGATTGAAAATGTCAAATTTGGCGGCAAAGATTCATTTATTTCCTTTTCAAATTTCCGAATGGCATTGCCGGCATCCGTGATATTCATCTCATCCGGTGAAAGCACCTCAAAAACCGCCGTATTTTGTCCACGGAATTTCGCCGCAAACTTGTCGGATTCAAAGCGGTCGATAACATGGGCAATATCCCGAACGCGTATCGTTCCGCCAGAAGCTGTCTGGCGGACAATAATATCTTCAAACTCCGTTTTGGAATTTGCAAGAGAACGGGCGCGAAGCTGAAGATTGCCCCCGGTTGTTTCTACGGTTCCAGCCGACAAGTTAACCGAAGACCGCGAAATGGCGTCTGCAACTTGCGAAAATGTGAGATTATATTGTCTGAGCTTTTGCTCGGAAATTTCGATCGTGACCTGTTCGGATCTTTTCGTAATCTGTCGGGTTAGCTGCAATCCGGTTAGCTTGGTAAGTTCAAGTCGAAGGTTCGTTGCCGCCCGTTGCAATTCCAACCTGTCAACATCTCCGTGCAGAGCCAGATACATTATCTCAGCGCGGGCATCCCATCTAAACACTTCCGGTCGAAATGAATCCGGCGGCAGGTTTTGAATAGTGTCAACGCGGGCTTTGACCTCGTCGAGCATTTTTTCATAGTCAACGTTGAGTTTCGTTCGAATATTAACAGACCCGCGGCCTTCCCGCGCATTACCTTCAATATAATCGATCCCGTCGAGACCATCGACCGCCTCTTCAACCCGGACCACAAGCTGTTCTTCAACGTCGCGTGGAGACGCCCCGGGCCAGGAGACATTTACAGTCATTCCGTTAATAGTCGTCTGAGGGATGAATTCACGCTCGAGAGAAAAATAACCAAATGCGCCCGTGGCGAACATGGTTAGCATCATCAGATTGGCGGCAACAGGGTTCCTTACAAACCAGGCAATGATGGACTTCATAATACTTCTCTCAAGAACTTTTATTCGGCGTTACTGGTCGCCGCTCCGTTGGCTGTTTCTTCTTCATCAGATTTCTCGTCCGAATCTTTTTTCCCGCGCCGCTTTTTCTTGTTATTTTTCTCGGCCTCCTGGGCTTTTTCCTTTTCGACCATCCAATCCGGTTTGGGTGGATCGACGAAAACAACTGACGGGTCATTGAAATCGACAATCTTAAGCGGGCCCACCAATCGAGATTCCTCAACCGGCGACAAAATAACCATTTCACCTGCAGCGACACCGCCGCGTATAAAGGCGTGATCAATGGTAGTATCAAGGACATCCGCAATCCGAATTTCAGCTGTCCCGTCATCTTTGGCGACATAGACCTTATTTTCGGGTCTGAGACCATCCCTTGAGATAACAATAAGGTCCTCATGCTTTCGGCCATTCACCATAGCATCCACAAACAGGCCAGGAGCCAAAGGCACACCGTTTTCGGATGCCCCTTTTCCATAGGGATCAACAATTTCTGCAATTGCAAACAAAGCGCGGGATTGCGTGTCATAGGTGCTATCCGTACGCATAATTTTGCCATTCCAGATTTGGCGCTTACCGCCAATTGTCGCTGATAATGTTACATCTGGCGCTGTCGCCCGGCTTTCTGCAACAAATGCGATCGGCAAATCGATTTTTGACAGATCAGAGTCAATTAACGGGAGGCGAACTTCAATTATATCAGTGGAGAAAATGCGTCCCAACCGCGACCCTGGAGACACAAACTGCCCCAGATCAGAATTTTTGGTTTTAACCCGTCCATTAAATGGGGCTTTTACTGATGTTCTCGCCAATTGAATTTTCGCATTTTTCAAATCGGCCTCGGCAGATTGCAACCCGGCATTGGCTTCGGCTAATTGAGGCTTTCGAAGTGTCAAATCCGAGGGTTGCCCTTCACGACCCAAATCCTGCCAATCGCGCAGAGCAATAGCCGCTTCAGCTTCTTCGCGCACCAAAACCTGCTTGGCCCGTGCAACGCCCGCTTCCGCGCGGATAACAGCGACTTCGTAATCCGATCGGTCAATTTGAAACAAAGTGTCGCCTTTATTGAAAATTCCACCTTCGAGAAATTTGGGTGATACGGAAATAATCTTACCCCCGACTTCGGGAACCAGGTCAATTTCGGTTCGAGGTCTGGCCTCACCCTGGGTTTTGACCAAAAGCTGTATGTCATCCTGAACCGAATATTCCGCCAATACCGCCAATGGATTAAACGGTCGGCGTTTTTCTTCCGGTTTTTTATTCAAGGCGATCATCACAACGGTCAAAATAAAAAACCCGAGAATAATCAATAGCGGCACGAGAATTACGAGTAATTTCCGAACCCATCCGCCTGATCGATTTTCACCTGTGGTGCCGATCTCATGTGCCATGCTTATTTGTCCTGTTCTAAGGTGTCAGAGTTGGTTGAATGCCTGCCACCAGATTGGTTGTGTCGCCATATTGACCTCCGCCCAGCGCGACATAAAGTCGAACCCGGTTTGCCAGACGCTCTTTGCGCGCGCTGATCAATTGGCCTTCAGCTGAAATACGCCGGGATTGCGCATCAAGCAACTGTAGAATACTGGCTAAGCCTTCAGAATATCGGGCTTCGAGCCGATCTTCGGCTTGAAGGGCCTCTTCAACCGATACGCGCAGTGCATTTTCACGCTCTCGAAGGCGGTCTTCGGCATCCAATGCATTTTCAACTTCGAGATAGGCATTTAAAACGGTCCCGGCATAATTTTCCGCCTGTTGACGTAAAATTGCCTCTTGCTGAGCTATATTAGCCTTTATCCGACCGCCCTGAAAAATAGGCTGAGTCAAGCTGGAAGCCAAGGAAGCGACCAAGGCGTCGATGTCAAAAATATTGCTCAGCGAAGACCCGTCACCATTCACACCGCCACTTAATGACAAGCTTGGCAATAGAGCTTTTCTGGCAATGTCAACGTTGAGGCCAGAGGCTTGCAATCGACGATCCGCGGCTAAAAGATCTGGCCGCCGCAATAACATATCAGCTGGCGCACCCGCGCCTATCAGGGCCGGCAACCGGGGTAAGTCATCAGGAGCCACCAATGCTTCAGCCGGATATCGGCGAAGCAAGATTTCCAAACTTCTGGCGAGTGACGAAACATTTTGCTTACGCAAGGCTAATGTCGCTTCGGCACTGGCCACTGCAGATCTTGCCAATCGCACATCACTGGATTCGGCGACGCCGCCATCAAAGCGGCGCTCCGTTAGACGAAGCGAACGTTCTTGGGTTTCAAGTTCGCTCTCGGTCAATTCTTGCAATTGCTTCGCCTCAATCAGATTGAACCAGGTCTGCGTGACTTGCGCTGCAATAGCGAGGCGGATACCAGCATAGTCCGCCTGAGAAGCGGCGGCGCTTAGCTCATCTGCTTCAACTCCGTCACCGATCCGGCCCCAAATGTCTGCTTCCCAACTTGCATTCACGCCGTATCCCAATCCGGTCGATCCGGAGAATCCGTCGGCAAATGGTTCAGTCCGGCGAGCGCTAATATCCCCGGAAACTGAAGGCAATAAATCCGCGCCAGAAATATCAGCCCGCGCTAAAGCCGCTTGATAGGATGCGGCAGCGGCACGAATATCCGTATTGGCGGACAGGGCTTCGTTCACCAGTCCGCTCAGAGTTGAGTCAGCAAATTCTCCAACCCAATCCGTAGACGGAAGCTCCCGCGGCGCCAACTCAACCCACTGGGCTTCGGGCGCGGCTGGCACATCTGTTACAATTTCTGTGGCGTCAGGGCTAAAATCCAGCGTTTGACACCCCGACAGGGCGAACAGACTGGCAGCCGTGAGTAGAACCGTACGCATAACTCTCTCCTTGCGTTGCTTCTACGGCGTAAATACCGAAAGTCAATCATTTCTTATTGAAAAACAATAAATCATTACAAAATTATAATCAAGACGGATTTTGTGAATTTTTTGGAAAACTTCATGCATATAACGACATTTTTCAATTTATGCCGAACAAGACTTGCCTAGATATCCGCAATAATTAAGACATAAATATGGCCGATTCCCCTAAGAATCCCTCCAAAGATCAAAACCGGAAATTATTCTGGGGTATGCTTGGGCTTGGACTGATCGCTCTCATTGCGATTGGGTTACTATATAGTCTTCCCTTATTCGACCTGCTGATTGCAATTTCACTATTAATTGTAGCTAGCTTTTTAATTAGGTTTTTGATCTTCTCCCCCATCTCAGAAAACCCAGAGCAACGGGAAGATTCAGAGACCATCAACACGGACCTCGATGCGACCGCACGACTAGCTGATAGCTTCAATGAAGCTATTTTAACCGTCAGTCCGAGACAAAAGATCATTTATCTCAACAAATCTGCCCGTTCGCTGTTTCCCAAAGCCCAAATGGGGCAATCACTTAATTCCGTTTTGCGGCACCCTGGCGTTAAAGATCTCGTGGATAATGTTATTGAAGGTCGGCCTGCCGAGCCAATCATTTTCAGTCTGCAAACGCCGGTTGAACAATATTACCGCATAACGGCTTCTTCAATTGATGGGCCGATACCAGGAGATCCGACACGGCGTAGTCGGGTCATACTTGTACTTTACAATGTTACAGATATTGAACGGGCTAATACGCTGCGCGCCGACTTTTTGGCTAATGCATCCCATGAATTGAAAACTCCAATTGCATCGCTCCTGGGCTATATCGAAACCTTAAGGGGTCATGCGAAAGACGATCCGCAAGCCAGAGATCAATTCCTGGGTATAATGCAACAGCAAGCCGAGCGTATGCAGCGCCTAATTAGCGATTTGCTTTCATTGCGCCGCATTGAACAAACCGAACACATTGCGCCAATGGAAACGAGCGACATTTATCTTGCGGCCAGAGCGGCCAAAGAGGCGGTTGCCCCAATGGCAGAAAACCGCAAAGTTAAAACTAAATATAGCGGCCCCAAATCATTGCCCGTAATTGGAGCCCAGGATGAGTTGGTTCAGCTCATTTTAAATATTGTTGATAATGCCGTACAAATGAGCCCGCCAGGCAGCAAAGTGCTGATAGAAGGCAGCATCTTGTCCAATTGGCAACCGGGCGACGGTTTTGCGAGCGATCAATTGGGACCGGATTCTGCAAGACGCCGGATTATTGAACCGCCTGCAACCGGTAAGGATTATGCTATTTTACGCATCCGGGATTCTGGCCCCGGATTCGCCCGTGAACATTTACCCCGTTTAACGGAACGGTTTTATCGCATTGCCGGAGACAGGTCTTCGCGAGAAAAAGGCACCGGCCTTGGATTAGCCATCGTCAAACATATAATTTTAAGACATCGAGGCGGGCTGCTGATCGAAACCGCCGAAGGGGTTGGCACTGAATTCGTTCTGCTTTTGCCTGTCGCGCCCCGCCAGACAAATGAAACTTCGCAGGCCTCCAAAATCAATACATAAGCTTTACAAAACTGTCACAAAAATATCATAAAAGATCATCAGACGGCGCCAAACCAAGTTTAGATTTTTTGAGGCCCGTATATGCTGCCGCGATCTATGATTGAAATTGAAACAAATATTTCCGAATTGTCCGATACGCTTACCGACTTGGCCGCTTGCGTTGAACTCATGTTATCAGATTCAATGACCGCCTTGCGTCAATTTAATCTGCCCCTGGCGCAGGAAATTTCTCAGCGCGACATCCAAGCCAATAATATGCAACGTCAGATCGATGAAGACGCTTTGCGTATTATGACACTGAAAAACCTGCCCGCCACTCAGATCCGAAAAGTCATCAATTCCGTGAAAATCGCCAATGACCTGGAACGCGTCGGTGATCTGGCAGAAGGTATTGCCCGGCGGATCAGATTTTTAACCGCGGATTCATCCCCAAACCTGACGTCCGGAATTGAACGCATGGGCAAACAAGTCGCCCAGCAATTATCTCATGCGCTGGACGCGCTGTCTCGGGACAATTCGGTCACGGCCGTTCAGGTCTGGATTGCAGATGAAGATATTGACGAACTTTATAACGCCCTGTTTCGAGAACTCTTGACCTATATGATGGAAGACCCTCAAAACATCACCCATTGTACCAATCTGCTTTTTATGGCGAAGAATCTCGAACGCATTGGCGATCACGCGACGAATATTGCTGAGTCTGTTTACTTCACTTTGACCGGCGTCCCGTTAATTGAAGACGAAATGATTATTAAGTTTATGGATGAGCAAAACAGGGGCACGACATGAAACCATATGTTTTAATTGCAGAAGATGAAGACGCTCTGGCGACCTTGTTGGAGTATAATTTTCAAAAAGAAGGCTATGACGTCAGTATTGCAAGAGACGGTGACGAAGCCTTGTTACTGGCGGCCGAGCGAACCCCGGATTTCATTCTCCTTGATTGGATGATGCCAAAACTCTCAGGCATTGAAGTCTGTCGCCGCTTACGCAGAAAATCGGAGACACGTTCCACTCCGATTATTATGCTGACAGCGCGTGGCGATGAAACCGATAAAATTACGGGGCTGGATTACGGTGCAGATGATTATGTCACCAAGCCGTTTTCGACTCCGGAACTTCTGGCCCGCGTACGAGCTTTATTGCGCCGCACTCAGCCAGGTATTTTGGATGACGTCATCCGACAAGGCGATATCGAGATCGACATCAAAGCCTTTCGCGTAAAACGCGGCGATAAAGAAATCCACCTGGGTCCAACAGAATTTCGCTTACTAGACCATTTCATGCGCTATCCGGGCAGAGTTTTTTCCCGTGAGCAATTACTGGACTCGGTTTGGGGGCGCGATGTTTATGTCGAAGCCCGTACTGTTGACGTACATATTGGTCGCCTGCGGAAGGCTCTCAAAAATTCGGGCGGACCGGATCCGATCCGCACGGTCAGATCCGCCGGCTATGCGTTTGAAATTTCGAGCTAGATCTTAAGTAATATAGCGCGTCTTTTGACGAGGCGGCAAAGCCTTAGGACCGCTGCCGCGGCGACGGCTAGGCTGATAGGCCACGCTGCAATGAGCTTCACAATAGGGTTCGCTCGCTTTGACACGGCGGCCACAAAACCGAAAATCAGACGCCGCTGGATCGCCAATTGGCCATTTGCACATATGATCCCGAATAGTCAGAATGGTTGCGAACTCGCCATTTGGTAAAGGTTTAGCCTCGATGGGGGGTGGCGCCGGGGGTTCCTGGCGAACGGGGGCTGCCTTTTTGCGCGGCACGCGCGGTTTGGCGGCAACCCGTTTGGTCGTCGAGCGGGATTTGGACACGGTTTTGGGTCGTGACGGCTTGGCGCGGCCAGACAATCCCAGACGGTGAACTTTACCGATAACCGCATTTCGCGTCACACCGCCCAATTTCTTTGCGATCTGACTGGCGCTAAGCCCTTCAGTCCACAATTTCGTCAGAATTTCTACCCGATCTTCAGTCCAGGCCATATCTTCCCCCTCTAAAATTCAATAAAATGCCCTTACACGACCGCATAAAAGCACGAAATACTATATCTTGTGTCCGGCTAAACCGATTTGATCACCGTCCCCACAATATATCGTATACAAATTATTAAAGACCACAAGATACAGATTTCATTCTATCCACAGAAATCAACATATTGTGGTTCAATTTCGCGGATTTTCTGTGGATGAAGCGGTTAGTCGCGATCAGATTTCTCAAGCGCGGTCAGACAATCCGAATATAGCCCGGGCCCCTTTAGCATCGTTTTCAATTTGCGCTTTTAACAGCTCAAAACTATCAAATTTCTGCTCTTCGCGAATAAATGATCGAAAGCGAACATCAATGGATTGACCATATAAGTCGCGATCGAAATCGAAAATATGGACCTCCAACCGTGCGTCTTCGCCGCCTACGGTTGGGCGGGTACCGGTATTGGCAACTCCAGGTAACCATTTATTCGTTCCTGGCAACCGAACTTCAACACAATATACACCCGGCTTTGGACGAACAAATTCGCCAAAGGATACATTAGCCGTAGGAAATCCGATGGTGCGGCCCCGTTGCGCGCCCTTTGACACAACGCCGTCAACAATCCAGGGACGAGCTAACATATGCGCGGCATGAAAAACATTCCCGTTGCGAATAGCATCTCGAATTTCAGTCGAGCCGTATTTTCCATAAAGCTTATGCAGTCCAACGGGCGAAACCGCCGTGACGCCAATATCCCGCGCATCGCATAATCGACGCAAGGAATGGATATCTCCGCATCGATTTTTACCAAAGCCAAAATCTTCGCCGACGATGACGTGGGAAACACTCAGCCCCTGATACAAAACATTTTCGACAAATTCTGTGTCATCCATACCCCGCAAAGCATCATCAAACGGGATTTCATAGCAATAAGATATGCCAAGATCGGGCAAAACATCCCCGCGAACCTTTGCACTCATTAACAAAAATGGTGCGGCTTCTGGTTTGAAGTAGCGCGTTGGGTGGGGAGAAAACATTGCCAGTCCAGCAGGCTTGTTTGTGTCCTTGGCAATTTCGACCGCTTTGGAGATAACGGCCTGATGGCCGCGATGCAGGCCATCAAAATTACCCAAAGCGATAACAGCCCCCTGATCGGCCGTACTAATTCCAGTATAATGACGAAAAGTCTTCAAGGATTAGTCATCAGCCTTGGGGCGCTTAGAGACAACCACACCCGCATCACCACGACAAATCTGTTTGCCATTGACCAGACAATAGCATTTCATTTTAACGCGACCTGTTTTCTCATTGATCTCGGCCACCTCGGCCCGCCCAATAACCGTGTCGCCGATAAAAGCCGGACGGCGGAACCGCAAGTTAAGCTCTACAAAGACCGCACCTGGTCCTGGCAGATCATTACCCAGAATGGCGGAAATCAATGACGCCGACAAAGCCCCATGAGCTATACGCTGACCAAACATAGTGGTTTTGGCAAATTCCTCATCCACATGGATAGGATTATGATCACCAATAATATCGGCAAAGGCATCGATTTTTTCCCCGGTAATCTCCATTGTGCTTTCAGCAAACATGCCGACTTCGAGATCTTCGAGGAAATATTTCTGATTTGAGCTCATAAAACTCTCTCAATATGTTTTCTCAGGCGCCTATTTAGGGGCTTAGGCACAGGATTTCCACCCTTGATTTACCACCTTAGGCTATCTGCCATATACCGTGCAGAAATGCCGTGCTCGGTCAGCAGAGTTTTTAAGCGAGCGGCATTGGTTTCGTGCAAGCCATCTTGAATAAACAGGCAATCATAATCTTCCTGCTGAGCCCCTAATAGATCCGTGAAAATATTATCACCAATCGCCAGTATGCGGTCTTTGGGGATGTCATACCCGGCGATTTCTTCGACCCAGGCCCGGGACAATTCGTAGATTGGAGAATGTGGCTTGCCAGCATAAATCACTTTGCCGCCAATCTGGTCATAAAGCTGAGCCAAAGCCCCACCGCAATATATCAACTTACCGTCGCGTTTGACTTGCACATCTGGATTAGCGCAGACCATGGATAATCCCATATCGGCCGCCTCGGTTAGTAACGCTCGGTAGTCATCGGGCGTTTCAACATCATCATCAAATAATCCGGTACATGAAATAAAAGCCGCCTCGTCCAGCGCACTAAAATGCATTTCCATGCCTTCATAAATGACATCATCTCGGTCAGGCCCTAATTTGAATGCCGGTCCTGGTGCCCGTCGCGCCAATTCACTAATTGTCGCATCCCCGGAGGTGACAATCGCGTCATAGGGCTCGCCTGGCACACCTATATGGGCAAATTGTGCCGGGATGGCTGCGGATGGGCGGGGCGAATTGGAAATCAGTATCACCGGACCACGTTCGGATCGAAATCGTTCCAATGCTTCGCAGGCGTCTTGATAAGGCACACGACCATTATGGATCACGCCCCAGATATCGCATAGCAGGGCATCATAATCGTCAGATATTTCGCCAAGGCCCGACAAGGTTTGAAAATCACTCATGGGCGCGAGTTAGTGAGCGTGCGTGAAAATTGCAATAGCGAATACCGCGATCAGGCGACCTTTTGATTTTGTCTTTGGCTATACCAGTAAACCGGTAACCCAGCGCAGAGTAACACAATTCCCCAAAGTAGAACTTTCACCCCAGACCCCAGCATAGCCATGCATGTATAGGCCAGGGCTAATATGGCAAGGCTGGTCCAGAGCGGAGACCGCCGACCCGAATGTTTCATTTCGGCAAGGGCGGAAAACGCATAGGGCAATAAGGTACACAAGGTCGACATAGAAACCAAAAAGGTGAAAGCCCCGATCAAACTGTCGTTAAGATTAAATCCAAGCAAAAGCGTCGCTAATATAGAAGAAATAATCAACGCTGACACAGGCGCTTGTCCCTTGTTGCGCCGGGCCAGAAATTTCGGCGCCATGCCATCAATCGCGACGGCCATTGGCATTTGCCCGCCAAGCAATACATTGCCATTGGCCGACCCGGCCGTGGATACAAGCGCCCCAAACGCGATCAGGCCGGGCCCCCAGCTCCCGAGCTTTCGCGCCGCGTCAACAAAGGGCGCTTCAGATTTCGCCAAGACTTCGACCGGCACTAACATCATAACAGCAGCCGTAGCCAGGATGTAAACCAGAGTAACGGTCAGTGTTCCAAAAACTATTGCGCGCGGTATGGTTTTTTCAGGGTTTTTGACCTCGCCCGCGGCAACCACCCCCGCTTCGAGACCAATAAAGGCCCACATTGTTAAAAGCGCCGTCGCAGACAGTGCTCCAAATAATGACAGGTCCTGCGGATTGTAAGGCGGAATATTGTCCGGCGTTCCCGCCACAAAGCCAAGACCAATAATTACAATAAGCGGGAGCAGCTTAAGAATAGTTGTCACCAGTTGGAACCAGGCGCCCGAATTCACACTTCGAATATTAATGGCCGTCAAAGTCCAGATCAAAGCTGCTGCGACCCCGCTTTTGACCAGGTTAGACCCGCCAAGGGCTGGAATCACGCTTCCTAAATATCCAGCAAAAGCCGTACTGATCGCGGTAATGGCAAAAATGATTGCAACCCAATAGCCCCACGCCATCATAAAACCGCTAAGATCTCCGAATGCCTCTTGTGAGTAAACGTAAAACCCGCCGCTGCGACGGGTTCGGGACGCCAAACGACCCAGGATCAAAGCAATCGCAATGGCTCCAAAACTCGTCACAAGCCACCCCAGAAAACTAATCGAGCCGAAGGGCGCTAAAACGGCCGGTAAAAGAAAAACGCCCGAGCCGATCATTATTCCGACGGACAGGGCCCAGCATTTCCAAAATCCTAATTTTGGCTTCTCCACCTGCCCTTCGCCGTCAGTATTCAATGAACAATTTCCCCTGTTTTTATATTTACATGAAATGTATGACTGTCCGGGTGGTAACTGTAAAGTGATAGATAGGCCGACGGCTTTGCCTTTATATTAGTCTTGTCAGAAATTTTACTTGATTTCGAGACACACTCCGCGACTATGACAGGCAAAATCAGGGAGCCCATCGCATGAAAAATCTACTTTTGTCAGCTGTGTTTTGCTTAAGCGCAATTCCGACCTTATCTTTTGCACAGGTTACAACCGATACAGTTTTAGCCGGGATCGACAACCGCTATGAGCAGACCACCGAAATTGCCCAAAAAATCTGGGACTGGTCTGAAGTCGGCTACCAGGAAGAAAAGTCCAGCCAGCTATTAAAAGACACACTTTCTGCCGAAGGCTTCACAATTAAGTCCGGTGTGGCCGATATTCCCACAGCTTTTGTGGCCGAATATGGCAAGGGCGGTCCGGTGATCGCTATTCTGGCGGAATTTGACGCCCTGCCCGGCATCAATCAAGACGCCTCCCCCGAACGTTCTGAGATCGAAGGCAAGAATTCATCCCAGGCCTGTGGCCACAATCTATTTGCAGCCGGATCAACCGGTGCGGCCCTAGCGCTTAAAGACTGGCTTCAAGCCACGGGAACACCGGGTCGGGTTCGACTTTACGGCACACCCGCCGAAGAAGGGGGGAGTGGCAAGGTTTATATGGTCCGGGCGGGTCTGTTCGAAGATGTGGATTTCTCCATGCACTGGCATGCACGGGATCGTAATTCAGCCGCCGCACGAACAACGCTGGCCAATCGGTCTGCCAAGTTTCGGTTTTATGGACGATCCGCTCACGCAGCCGGGGCGCCGGATAAAGCGCGCTCTGCGCTGGATGGTGTCGAAGCTTTTAATCACATGATTAATCTGATGCGTGAACATGTGCCACAAGACTCGCGCATCCACTATGTGATCACAAAAGGCGGAATAGCGCCCAACGTGGTGCCGGATTTCGCAGAAGTCTTTTATTATGTCCGTCACCCGCAGGCTGACGGCGTAGATGAAATTTGGACACGGGTCGAAGACGCGGCCCGCGGCGCGGCCATGGGCACGGGTACCAAAGTCGAATGGGAAGTTATCCACGGCAATAATCCGCTTCTGGTCAATGAAAATCTTGCGAAAATGATGGATGAAAAACTCCGCATTGTAGGCGGTGTGAAATATACGGCGGATGAAATGAAATTCGCTAAAAAGCTCTATAGCACTTTGGACAAGCCGTCTTTATCCCTCGATAGCGCAACGGAAATTCAGCCATATTCAACCTCGCTCGGTTATGGCTCCACCGATGTGGGTGACGTGTCTTACGCCACACCAACTGTCGGTCTCTCGACCGCAACCTGGGTTCCAGGCACATCCGCCCATAGCTGGCAGTCAACCGCCGCCAGTGGCATGTCGATCGGATATAAGGGGGCCCATAATGCGGCCAAGACCTTGACCTTAGCCGGAATTGAGCTGTTCACTAATGAAGAGCTGCGCGCCGCAGCAACCGAAGAGTTTCACAAAGCTCGCGGTAAAAATTATAAATATAAATCCTTGCTCGGCGACCGCGAACCTCCGCTCGATTACCGGAAGTGATTTTATACGAGGCTGATGACCGGGAATTCGGTGACCGATTAATTGATTAATCTGATTTCAGTCACGCTTTTGGCGATGGAGGCCAATATGTTCGCGACATTCCGAGTCGAGGCCTCGTAAAATTGACCATCTTTGGCGACACAATTTTCAAGTAAGGGACGCATTTCGGCTTCCTTATCCGAAAATCCATAGGCGATCGTAGTGACACTGATCTCATTCTGACGTTTAATATTGTCGCAGAGTTGCGTAAAATTTGAAGTCGCCGGTTCTCGGTTTACCGATGTCACGTTCTTTGCATCACCCACCGGATCTGACCGCGACGTCTTTCCGTCGGTTAAAATGATTAGGTGTTTAATATTTTGCTCAGTAAAGGGTTTCGGGTAACTGCCACGGCTAAAAGTACCCGCCCAGGACGGCGATAAAGCCCGCCATCCCCACATCGTTCCGATATCGGTGGACGTCCCAAAGCCGAGTTCTAATCGTCGCGCCGCATTTTTAAGCTTGTGAACATTTCCTTCAAATAAATGGACCTGAGAGCGACTACTCGGACAACGCGGCGTTCCACCCTGATAGGATTGAACATATGAGAGATAGTTCCCCGGCCGGACGTGTCCTGCTGTCCCTGACTGAATTTGTGAATTTGGCTCATGTTGAAAGCAACCCACATAAAGTTCGCTATTCCTCGGCTTAAGATAACGATACACGACATAGGTCGATCCATCCGGATTTGTCATTGTGACCGGGGTCGGCGGATCGTCGGGCTTGAGCCAGCGACGATATTGATTGCCAAAATGGACGGTATCGGCATAAGGGATCAGGCTGATCTTTCTTGTCGATTGAAAACTCGGACTTGGATAGATGATCTCGAAGAAATCTTCGAGGGCATCTTTCATCGGCTCTATTTTTCCATGATTCATTGACCAGGAGACATCGACGACCAGTGCAATTTCGACCGATTTAAATTCAACTTCGGACTCAGCGCTCGCGTAGAACCCCAGATTTCCTTTGCCAAATACTGACATGATAGCGGATTTTGAGTTTCCGGTTACGTCAGCGGTCAATGTGTAGCGGTCACGCGCTTTCGTAATATTTATCGATGGCGCATCAAATTCGACGTTCGAGTATTTCGACGAATTTTGCTCGAACATTTTTATCGCTTCTTGTTCAGCCTCTGATTTAGAAGCACCAACAGCTAACTCGCCTGCCGCCGCCAGCACCATAGAGTCAGCTATATCCTGACTGATGCGGTCGCTTTTTTCCAATTGTGCAAAGTCAATCGCCACGCCCACGCCAAGCAAGAGCAACGGCAATCCCAATCCAAAAATCGGAGCCAGCGAACCCGCGCGATTTAACAAATAATCTTTTATCACGTCCCAACCTCAATTCTTCCACATCTGAATGAGAAACTGCTTGAAAGCCGGACAAACGTGCCAAGAGGAAGTAAAGGAAACCGTTTCGCACCCCTAATGACTTCTTCAGATTTTTAATTTATCTTTATGAAAGCTGTTCAATTGCACTGAATTAATTAACGCTGATCTTTTCGTGATCTGACATCAAGGGCGGGCGCGGAAGATCTGTGGGAGACAGCCGTGAAAATTAAATTTGGCGAGTTTGAGCTTGATACCGCGCGTTCCGAGTTACAGCGGAACGGCGAAATCGTTCGTGTTGAACCGCAAGTTTACCTCACATTGGAATATTTGCTGATCCATCACGATCGAATAGTTCCAAAAGACGAATTGGTTTCCCACGTATGGGGCAATAGAAAATTTGTGTCGGATGGTTCATTGGGCAATCGCATTAGCGGTGCAAGACAGGCTATTGGTGACACTGGCCACAACCAAAATCTGATCAAAACATTTCAGGGACGCGGGTTTCGTTTTGTCGGTGACGTTCAAATCGATCAAACCGACAAAATAATCGGCGCACAATCGCGAAAAACGGAACAGCCGCTTCAAGAAGATCAGAATATTTTGATAACAGGATCGCAGCCATCGCCAGTGAATGAAACTCAAGAGTTACAACAAATGCGTGGACGAACGCTAAAACTCTTGCTGCCTATCGCCATAATTGCGCTGGCCCTATTTGGCTCATTTTTATTTTGGATTTCGGGAAACCGCAGCACACCACCTGATTACCCATCTCAATCCACCGCTCCTGCAACACCCGTTAAATTAAGTATCGGCGTACTCCCATTCGAAGATTTATCACCAGAACAGGCTTCCAAATTTATAGGTGATGGATTGGCAGAAGAAATTCTGCATGTGCTTGCAAATTTTGAGGATGTTCGCGTGCCGTCACAGACGTCATCATTTGCATTCAGGAATTCAGGTTTCTCCGCAGGTAAAATCGGTGAGGCTTTGAATGTTGACTATCTGTTGGAAGGCAGCGTTCGTCGTTCTGGCAATACAATTCGAATCTCAGCGCAGCTGGTCGATGTGGCCACGGATAATATGATTTGGAACAACACTTATGACCGCATTTACTCGGCGGAGAATTTTTTATTAATTCAGGATGATATTGCCTTTCAAATTTCCAAGAACTTGACCGGAAAATTGGATTTAGGTGACATTGATTTTGCACCTCGCGTAAATTCCATCGAGGCCTATGAAGCCTTTCTTGAAGGTAAGGAGTTTATGGCCGATACCTCCCCGCAGGCGTTGGACAAGGCGATCGAGAAATTTGAACGAACCGTTCAGATCGATCCGGGCTACACACCCGCTTACACGCAGTTGATCAATGCGAGGTACCTTACACGGTATGAAGCCAACATATCAATTGCCGACCTTGTTCAACAAATGAAGCGCGACCTCGCGCTCGCGAAATCGCACGCTCCGACCAATGCCGATATTCTCGTGGCTGAAGGTGAAATCGCCTATGTTGAAGAACGCGATGTCGACGCGATTGAACTGTATGAACGGGCCCTCGAGCTCAATCCCAATCATGCTTTGGCGAGCGAAAGACTGGCGGGGACCCTCTGGAATATTGGAAAGTTCGAAGAAGCCGCTCTTGCCTACAAAAATGCGGTCGAACTTAACCCGGTCGATCCCGATATCCTGACGAACCTGGCTTTGATTCAAGCCTCTATTGGCGACATGGAAGGTGCTTTCGCCGCCACTGAAACAAACCTAAAGTGGAATCCAGATACAATTCCAGGACTCTCCGCTTTGGCAAGATTACATCTTGCAAATGGAGATTATGAGGCGGCTCATCTCATTCTTTCGAACATTATATCAAGAAATGATGAAAACCTTTGGGCACAAGAAATGTCGGCCAATTTGTACTCAGATATCGGCCTGTCTGAATTGGCGCTGGAAACATCGGCCCGACCATGGACGACACATCTTGTGCTGGCGCGTTCCGGACAATGCGAGACATTGTTCGCTCAGTTGGAAGGACAGGCGATAGAAATGAATGATACGGCCATGGCCTATTATTTATGCGGGAATAGCGACGCCGCTGTTGGTCATGTGAAACGAGTAGGCCAGCAATATGGTTATACCGGAGCCGATGCACCCACATCTCATTTGCAGTTGGAATTGATTGCAATATTTGGAGATATACTCGGACAAAATAATGACCCAGCGGCACAAGACGTTCAGACGAAACTGAAGAAAATTTATGACAGAAAATCACCCTCTGATTTTCAGATGGGCGACCAGCTTTGGGCGGGCGCAGCATATCATATGATGATTGGAGATGACCGCACGGCTATTGAGTGGCTTAACGCCATGGCCGAACAAGGGCATCCCTATGAACGCATTGAGCATGTACCTCTTTTTTCAGACCTGGTTGGTCAACCCGGATTTAAGCCGGTCAAGGCAAAGTTAAATGCCAATGCAGAACAAATTCGGAAATGGGTTCAGCGGGATTTGAGCAATTCGGAATAATTTTTATATTTCTGCCGGGTTAAATCTCCGGTCTTAACTGTGGCAAAAATCACACGCCGCCTCATGAATTGACAGAATGTCGCAGAAAGGCCTTGCTATTTAATTCGCTCGGCCTTATGTGGCGGCTTCAAATTAATCCAACCCGAAAATAAAAGGAGGGTCACATGCGATTGAACACGACAGACATTTTGAACCCTTCTATTCACTGAACGGGTCCGGCTTAATTAATTCCACGCAGATTTAAACAATTGCGCCAGCGTTGACGCATGGCTGTGGACCGGTCCGTTCGCTTGTAAGGACCTGTCATGGGCACTTTCATTTCGGGCGGCCAATTCCGTTCGACCAAATTAAAATTACATACAGCGCCGGCTGATCTCAAAGGAGGTCGCCATGCGTGAGGACATGTTTAAAGTTATCGTTGAGCGTCCTCGCGGCGGACGATCCTGGGCGCGCAAATCCAAACTGCGTTATCTGGACACCGATGATGGACGGCCACGGATCACGGGCAAACGCCTGGTGAACGAGCATAGCGGCGCGACCAAATATCTAAACGAAAATCTGGCTCCGTTACGGCGCTATCTGTTCAAACAGCGTGGCCGTAAATGGGATGACGTATTTTCAGAAATCTGCGCGCGCCTGGATACGGGCAGCACGGTCAAAATGCATGTGCGTGAACATCTGGACGACTTTGTCATTCGCAATGTGCGCGTGGATGAGAACGGCATGTATTGGGCGGTCTCCCGCTGGGGCGGACCAAGAACACCGGACCAATGGAGGCCGGACCTTTATGTCTGTCCCATTGATGGACAATTGAATGAGACAAGAGTTTTGATGCTCAAGCTTGGCTTGAAACGTCGACGGTACCATTCATGGCGCGATATCCAAAAACAGCCCTGCGCCGAATTAAAGCAACTAAGCGATTGCCTTTTTCTGATTAAGCTTAAAAGCGTGTGGTATAGCGTTGAGACCGATGCCAATCCGGCCTGCGCTTATGGATGTCCAAAAGATGTTTATGAGATTTTGAAATCATTCACATCATCAACCAACCCGGATTGGAAAGTCTTATCTAAAAAGCAACTTTCTAAAAAGGAACTTGCCAAATACGGCCTGAAAAACGGAGGCGACGATGTCTAAGGTTACCGTGATCGCCACAGAAAATAGCTGGATGGAGGGCGAGGCCTTACGCCAGCTGAAACTAGCCGCCAACCTGCCCGGCATGGTTCGTGCGGTTGGCCTGCCCGACCTGCACCCCGGCAAAGGCATTCCGGTTGGGGCCGCCTTTTATTCGGAAGGCATGATCTATCCACACCTGGTCGGCAATGACATTGGTTGTGGCATGGGGCTTTGGCTCACGGATCAAAAAGCTCATAAATTCAAAATCGATAAGGCCGTTAAAAAGCTCGATGGTTTCGAAGCCCCCTGGGCGGGGGATAGCGCGGCTGAGCTAGACGCAGCTGACCTGCCAACTGATCTCTGGCCCTATGCCCTGGGTACGATTGGATCGGGCAATCATTTTGCCGAATTTCAGACGATCGAGACAATCGTGAATAAGGATGCGTTTGACGAGGCCGGACTGGAGAAAGGCCAGCTTTATTTACTGGTCCATTCTGGATCGCGAGGGTTAGGCGAAAGCATATTACGCCGCCATGTAGACCGTTATGCGGGTCTGGGCCTAAGTGAAGGCACGACTGATTTTGACGAATATATCCGTCGCCACGACCAGGCCGTCAGATGGGGTGTCCTGAACCGACGGATCATCGCCCGTCGGTTTCTGGACGCATTAGGCCTGAACGGAAAATCTAAGCTCGATGTCTGCCATAATAGCGTCACTGCGTCTGGTAAGGGGTGGCTTCACCGCAAAGGTGCGGCGCCATCAGATCAGGGTCTGGTTGTTATTCCGGGATCACGTGGCAGCCTGTCATATCTGGTCGCGCCAGATCAATCACCGGATATCTCGCTCTGGTCCCTGGCCCACGGCGCAGGCCGAAAATGGAAGCGTTCTGATGCAAGAGCCAAGCTCGCTCGTTACCGGGTTGCGGATCTGACCAAGACCAATCTCGGCGGGCGTGTGATCTGTGAAGACAAAGATCTGATTTTTGAAGAGGCCCCCAAAGCCTATAAAGATATCAGCCAGGTCATTGCCGATCTGGAGGCCTTTGGCCTGATCAAAGTGATCGCTACTTTTCGTCCGATCATCACCTATAAGACGAGGCGGCGATGAGCGAGCTTACTTTAATGATATCCTCGGGCATGGGACCCAAGGAATGCGTCTATGCCGCCAAAGGCATAAGGCGTGCTTTTGCCCGCGAATCCAAAGCGGCAGGGTTGAAATACCTCATGCTGGAAACAGAACAGGACCGGTCTTGCCTGCTGAGACTGTCCGGCGATCGCGTACAAGACTTCGCACGAGATCGCTTGGGTACGGTCCAGTGGATTGGACAAAGTCCCTATCGTCCGCGCCATAAACGCAAGAACTGGTTTGTCAATGTCTCAATTCTGAGCGAACCCGAAAACATCGCGACGATTGTTCCAAAAGATGTTGTTTTCACCGCGATGCGCGCCTCCGGCCCGGGCGGGCAACATGTCAATAAAACCAATTCCGCTGTCCGGGCTGTGCATCCGCCAACGGGGCTGATGGTGAGCGCACAAGAAGAGCGCTCTCAACATGCCAATAAAAAACTCTGCCTGATAAAGCTGGCGGCGATAATGCGCGACCGAAAGACGAAATCCGAAGCCGATCAAAATCGCGATAACTGGCAGACCCATAAATCGCTTGAGCGCGGCAACGCGGTCCGTGTTTATGAAGGTGAAAAGTTTCGCTTGAGATAAACCCCGGCCAGAGGCCGGGGCGGGCGCAGATTGCTGCTAGTTTATATCCGGATTGTCGTTTTCGACCGGCTCTGATTTATCATCCTCGGATTGGTAAGTCCGGGTGAAAACAACGACGCCGTCCTCAACGCTGAGATCGCTGACAGATATCGTCTCGTCCATATCCGGCACGGTGATTGCGGTGACATGGCCCGTGTCATCCGCGATAACGCTGGTAATCCAGCCCAGAGATAATCCGTCTTGATCGATGACTTTGGCACCAATGCTGAGATAGGATTGCAGATCATCCGATGAAGCGGACATCTGGCTCGCAGCATCGCTTTCTATGGGGGTTGCCTCGGGGTCCCCACCCCAGGCAGCGGGCGGCAGCCCGATCATCAGGCCTGCCAATGCGGCCATTGCAGTTGTCTTGGCAAAAGAGTTGAACATAAAGGTCCTTTCATTTGCCCAGCCCGCGGCGGCGTTAACAGGCAAATGTGGCATTAACTATACCAAGGCATGAAGCTTTGGTTAGAAACTGACCGGAATTGTCAAAAATGAATTCAGTTTCCCTTTTCAATCAAGGGGTTGCTCCGCTATGAAAATTTCATGGAAGCTTTGACCTCTCATCGTCAGGACCGTCCCGGACAGCGTATCGGCTTCTGGCTCGGCCTGATTGTCTTCGCGCTTATAGCATTTATCCCGGGACCCGCAGAATTATCGCGCGAGGCCTGGGTAACTTTGGGCCTGCTGGCCTGGATGGTGATCTGGTGGGTCACCGAAGCCCTGCCGATCGGCGTGACCTCATTCCTGCCTTTAATCGTCGCTCCAGTTTTCGGAATCGCGGCCTTTACCGACGCGGCGCCGCCTTATGCCCATCCGATTATATTTCTGTTGATGGGCGGATTTATGATCGGCAAGTCAATAGAGCGCTGGAACCTGCATGAGCGTGTCGCGCTCAGCATTTTGTCCAGAATGGGCGCAAAGCCCAATGCGATCATTGCCGGCTTTATGGGCACGGCGGCTTTGCTTTCCATGTGGATATCCAATACGGCCACTGTGATCATGCTGGTCCCGATTATTCTGTCCTTGATCGCCACATCCGATTGGGACGCGAATGACAAGAAAGCCTTCACCCTCGCCGCGCTTCTCGGTACCGCCTGGGCGGCCTCGATCGGCGGCCTTGGCACACCGGTCGGAACAACACCAAACCTGATCATCATCGGATTTCTGGAAGACCTGGGCGATGATCGCTGGGGGTTTTTGCGCTGGATGATGTGGGGCATTCCGACGGTCATACTCATGGTGCCGACCGCCTATTTTGTTCTGACCCGCTGGGGCCCGAAAATGAACATCAAGCCCGACGCGGCGGCCGAACAATATCTGGATGATAAGCTTGCGGGGCTTGGCCGAATGACCGTGCCTGAAAAACGCATCATCGCCGTATTCGCATTAATCGCCTTTTTCTGGATGTTTCGTCGGGCCTTTATTCAGGACCTGAGCCTTTTTGGCATCCAGCCTTTTGCAGGTCTGAATGACAGCGTCATCGCCATGGCGGGCGTTGTCCTCCTCTTTGCCCTGCCCTCCGGCTCCATGCGCGAGCCAGGCACAAAACTGCTAGACTGGCCAACGGCGGTGAGTATTCCCTGGGATGTTTTGTTCTTATTTGGCGGCGGCCTGTCTCTTGCCGCACTGATCCGGATTACCGGCCTGTCGGAATGGCTCGGCGGCGAGCTTGAGTTTATTGCTCAGCTTCACCCGGTTGTAATGACGCTGATCCTGGTCAGCTTTGTCATCTTCTTTACGGAGCTGACAAGTAATACGGCCACGGCAGCGGCCCTGATGCCGGTGATCGGCGCGATTGCCGTTCAAACGGGAACCGATCCGGCGCGTCTGGCCATGCCCATCGCTATGGCCGCGAGCTGCGCTTTCATGCTGCCAATGGCGACCGGGCCCAATGCCGTAATATTTGGCAGTGGCCGCATTACTATTCCGGATATGGCCAAGGCTGGGTTCAAATTGAACTTACTGGGCATCATCGTGATCACTATTCTGACCAGTCTGTTGAGTGGCTGGATGCTATGAGGCGTATTTAAAAAAACTTCTCGCTTTTTTGCTGCCAAGCCGTTTAAAGTTGGATCACAAATAAAAGGTGTGGGATTATGACAAAGTTTTTCGGTCGGTTTTTTGTATTGGTATTGGGCGCATTGATGGTAGCGCCAGCTTGGGCCACAGTTTGTCCGGCCAATAATGTTGCCGACGATCCTGCGATTTTCCAATGGACCTATCACCCGGTCAGCGCCACCAATCCGGAAGCCTATTATAGTGGCGAGCTCGAAATGGGGGCGGAGACGTTTAATATTAGCGGCGACACGCTAACGACGCGGGTCTACCGTCAGGTCGGCACTGAATATGATATCCCTGCCCCGACTATTATTATGCAACCGGGCAATAAATATGTGCTGCGATTTAAAAACAGCCTGCCCTATGAAGCGCCAAGCGCACAACATAATGTCTTTCGAAATCCCAATATCACCAATGTGCACACCCATGGTCTGCATATTTCCGGCGAGACTCCGTCTGATGATGTGACCCGCATGTTTGAAGGCGGACGCGGCGGCGACTATGTCTGGGATATTCCGGCAGATCATATGGGCGGGACGTTCTGGTACCATGCCCATCACCATGGCTCGACTTTGCTTCAAGTGTCTAACGGCGCCTTTGGCATGATGATCGTTGATGATGCGGCGGACGGCATTCCGGCCAATGTTGCGGCCATGGATGAGCGCCATATGGTGTTCGGCTTTCTCGATCCGTCCACCGCCGGCACAGGCGGCGATACGCTTGTCGGCGGCACGCTCGCCCCGACCTGGACTTTAAACGGTAAAAAGGACGCCAATGTCTGTATGCCGCCCGATACTTGGCAGCACTGGCGCGTGCTCCTGGCGGACCGCGATGCACGTTTGATGGATTTTGACATTGGTCCCAATTGTGAGATGGCCTTGATGGCACGAGACGGTGTCTGGCGAACGGAAGCCCCGAAAATGTTGGTGGATAACTCGATTGCCCTAACCGGCGCGTCGCGCGCAGATATAGCGGTTCGTTGTAGCGCTGACTCCACCATTTCTATTGCCGGGCAACAGGAAGCACAGATTTTTGTCGACGGTACGCCAGATGCGGCCCCGCACCCATTTGGCGAGGACGGGTCGTTTCCTTGGCAAGCCCATCGCCCGGTCTATCTGCGCGATCTGAAATCTGAACCGGTCACAGGGTCAGAAACCGTACGCATGGGCGCGCGCTCGATCAACGGCCAACAGTTTAATAAAAATGTCCCGACCTTGACCGCGACAGCGGACGGGGTTCAGGCTTGGAATCTCAAGGGCGCATTGAACCACCCTTTCCACCTGCATATTTATCACGTGCAGATGGACGGCGCCTGCGGTGATTTTGAAGACGGCGAGTTTTACGACGTGGTCGCCGGGAATTGCGGTGTTCGCTTTGACCTTGACGCTCAGCAATCCAGCGTCTTTGAAGGCCGGACCATCATGCATTGCCATATCCTGGAGCACGAAGATCAAGGTGCAATGGGTTGGCTCGATGTGCAGGGCGGCATGCCCGCCCCGACCTTCCCGGCTGACGCCGGCGTAACGCAACCCTATTCCGCCTATTATGTGCTGGATGGCGGCGGTCCGGTTAATCAACCGCCGACCTCTGATTTCGGATTTGATTGTACGGATCTGGATTGCGCCTTCACAGATGGCTCAAGCGACGACACAACGGTTACAGCCTGGAACTGGGATTTTGGCGATGGCAATACGTCAACCGATCAAAATCCAACTCACAGCTATCTGGCGGCGGGGTCTTATAATGTCTCTCTGACCGTGTCCGACGGCGAAGGCCTGACAGACAGCTTCAATCAATCGGTTACCGTCAGTGACACGCCAACCGGCGGGATCACCCTGTCGGTCAGTGGTGCCAAAGTTCGCGGCAAGGTCGTCAATGACCTGGCCTGGACGGACGCCAATGGCACGGATGTCGATATTTATCTGAACGGACAGGCATTCGTCACCACGGAACCGAATGACGGTGACTACACCCACGCGACGGGCCTGCGCAACGGCACGTTTAGCTACACGGTTTGCGAAGCGGGAACCTCAACCTGTTCCAATACGGCCAGCGTTTCGTTTTAAGCATTTATGGCGTTCAAAGTTGGGTGGCCTTGGGGATCAAATTATCCCCAGGGTCATGCCGACGCCTGTCCCCAGGCCACAGCATAAAAATCCAAGCGCTGCCATATAGGGCATGCGGGCGCGCGGTCTTGGCATATTCAACAGCGCATATTTACTCGCCAGGTCCCGAACGAGCTCGCTGACTGTGCGGCCTTCGCTTTCGGCCAGACGGCCCAGCTTTTCTTTCTCTTCAAGCGATATCCGGATTTCGATCTTTTCTGATTTTTTCATAACGGGTCCCTATTTTCGTTGAAATTTGACTTGAAATTTCGCGCCCGGCAACCCAATTCCTGTCATGACGCCGGCATTATCGTGTCATGACCGCATCTATGGGTGCATAGAACCCATCAAAATTCGATCAACATCCAATACAGCCAGCGTATTTTTATAGAGTACGGCATAATATCAGCGCAAATAATTAAGGGTCATCAAATACCTCAGCCTTAGATTCGCTTGCTTTCAAAATTTTCTCCCAAGGCGGCGATGCATCAGATGGCCCAAGACAAGGCTCTACAAGTTCACGCATTTCTTTCGCCCAAGAATAACCGTCACCTCGGTTGCGATCATCGTAGACAATGTATTTTTGTTGTCCCGAAACATATGGCGAAGTAGGGTTTGCTTCACCTCTAGCGCGTATAAAAACAGAATCGCCATCCATGGTTACAACGATATCATCCGACGGCGTATATGATTTTCCTTTGATCCAGCTCTTAAATTTTGGATGCCATAAATCGTTATTGGCCGGAAATTCAACTAAATGATTGAGCGCCGGTTTGCATTTACGTAAATCGGTTTCGCGCCATTGTACAAAAGGCTGGAAATTCGTCACCACCTGTCTTTGACTAACCGGCCGCTCAATTTTTTTGGGAACAATTTTTTCTTTATCAAAACTGACCATTCTAAGAACCGGTTTGCATTTTTCCGGTTCACGTCGAGCGTTGCCTGTACAAATCATTTCAATCGCAATCGCCCAACCGGCGCTATATCGCCGGAGCGCTACTCTGTAGGTTGCGTCTAATAGATTACTGTTTTCATCTATAAAATCCATTGAACTGGCGGAAACAAGACCTTCCTCCCGAGATCGTTCGATCGGATGAAAATAGATATTTGTGTTGTATAACAACTCATCCCGCCATTTCTGACTGAGCTCTCCATATTGTTCATACCAGGTTTCTTCCGATAAACGATCTTTGCATTCTTCGATCGTCCATTCGGCTTCACATTCGAAATCCATGCCTGCTGGAATATCGACCTCGCTGGTCTGAGCAAATGCCCGCCCCGAGAACAAAATCGTAACCGCCGCTATTGAAATTTGTACAAACTTAGCCATCTTAAACACCCGTATTGGATACAGAATACGCGATTATTTATTATCGGGTCAAATTCTGACGGTTCTGGTCAAAAAAAGAATCCCTTCGACTCCTTGACGCCTCGTCTTTCCATACCTAAATGACCCCCTGTTAGCACTCGGAACCGCTGAGTGCTAA
>JAHDDX010000086.1 GCA_020629135.1 Hellea sp. | reverse complement strand
GGCTCATAACCTGAAGGTCGTAGGTTCAAATCCTACCCCCGCAACCAAAACAAAAACCCCGTCCTTGTGGCGGGGTTTTGTTTATTGGTACTAGAGAAAACCCAGGATCTTACATTCCCGACAGCAAAGCGACATTGCCGCCGGATGCCGTCGTATCAATGCAGATGTGACGCTCCAGAACACAACGATCGGCCATATCACTTTGGTCTATGAGTGGCAAAATTTCGCCATTGCGTGCGGCGAGCGCCCGCCGAAGTTGCTTGGCGTATTCGTCCGCGGCCCAATAGGCTACGCCTGAAAAGGACGTTAGCTCACGCAAGGCTTCGGGATCCAATATGCCGTCTACTGCATTGCTTCCGTTGGCTTTGGCGCATATCAAGATGGAGCCACATCCTCTGGACGTTGCGATGTCGGCTTGCGCCTGCGCGTTTTCTAATCCCGGCCCTAAACACAAAACCGTGCCTTTTGGATGAAGTGACAGACGGTTAGACTCGCCTGTTGGCCCAGGGAGTTCCAGGGTTTCTAAAGCCGAATTTAGCCGGGGTTTAATCTTGTCGATGACTGTCTGAACGGTTCTAGCTTGGACATTGGACGCGGCATGCAGGGGTGTATTGGATGGCGTCAAACTTGTCGTAAATCGCTTTACATAGTGAGGGCCACCCGCTTTAGGTCCGGTGCCCGAGAGGCCTTCACCGCCAAAAGGCTGAGACCCAACAACGGCGCCGATCTGGTTGCGGTTCACATAGATGTTTCCAACCTTTAATTGTCGGGTCAAATGCTCAACACGCTGATCAATACGAGTATGAAGCCCAAAGGTTAGGCCGTAACCACTCTCATTTATTTCAGAAATGATCCGGTCGAGCTCATGCGCCTTAAATGTCGCAATATGCAGGACAGGGCCGAACACCTCTTTTTCCATGTCGCGCATACCGGAGACCGAGATAACAGCAGGACCTACAAAATAACCGCTCTCGGGTGCAGGCAATTGCTTAAGCAAACGCCCCTCGGTCCGCGCGGTTTCGATGTGCTCAAGAATTTCTTGCCTGGCTTTGCCATCAATAATCGGGCCGATATCGGTTGCCAGATGCCAGGGATTGCCCAAGCGCTGCTCATCCATCGCGCCAAACAACATCTCCATAAATGTTTCGGCAATATCAGATTGCAGATATAATAATCGTAAGGCGGAACAGCGCTGCCCCGCTGATTGAAAAGCCGACGCGATAATATCTTTGACGGCTTGTTCTGGCAGTGCCGTCGAATCGACGACCATTGCATTTAACCCTCCGGTTTCCGCGATTAACGGCGCATTTGGATCGACGGTTTCCGCCATGGCGCGATTGATGATCTGTGCCGTGGCCGTTGACCCTGTGAAACAGACACCATTGATGGACGGGTTTGACACCATTTCGGCGCCGACCTTACGGCCCTCACCGGGTAAAAGCTGCAAAGCGGCTTTCGGTACGCCGGCAAGATGTAAAAGCTCTACGGCCCGCATTGCAATTAAAGGGGTTGTTTCCGCAGGTTTTGCCAATACGCTATTTCCAGCGGCCAAGGCAGCCGCGACTTGCCCCGTAAAAATTGCCAGCGGAAAATTCCACGGTGAAATACAGGATATAAGGCCGCGAGGAGATCGATCATTCCCCGTCAATTTCGTGGCCTGAAACGCATAATACCGCAAAAAGTCGACCGCTTCGCGAAGCTCTGCGATCGCATCCTGTGTTATTTTGCCGGCTTCCCGGCTAAGCAGCGCAAACAGTTCACCAAAATTTTCTTCAAAAAGATCAGCAGCTTTATTTAAGGTGACAGCTCGAATTGAGGCCGGAATATTCCATGGCTCATTATTGGTAATAGCAGAACGAACATCCTTTTTTGAAGCATCAATCACTGTGCCGACAACATCATGGGGGTTGGCCGGGTTTGTCACATCACTCACAACATCACCCGAAAAGGGTTTTGCCAACAAGGGCCTGGCCGTCCATCGATGATGTTGGAAAGGTTCGCGCGCTTGTTCAATATTGGTGATATCCGTTTCGCTATGCAGGTCCCATCCTTTGGAGTTATCCCGGTTAGGCGCGTAAATTTCCGCGGGCTTTCTAAGGGTAAAGGCATGGGCCTTGATTTGGCTGTCCAGCGTCTCAAACGGGTCGGATGCGATTTCCTCCGGAGCCACGGTTTCGTCGACGATCTGATTGACAAAGGAAGAATTGGCTCCGTTCTCAAGAAGGCGACGCACCAGATAAGCCAAGAGATCCCGATGTGCGCCAACCGGCGCATATATCCGGCATCTGGTCCCTTGGTCTTCAAGAACTTGCCGATGCATAACCGCGCCCATGCCGTGCAGGCGCTGAAATTCAAACGGCGTTTGCTCTGAAGCCAATTCCAGAATCGCCGCAACGGAATGGGCGTTATGGGTCGCAAATTGTGGATAGATCCGATCTGTTAACTTCAGCAGTTTTTCCGCGCAAAGAATATATGAAACATCCGTAGCGGCTTTGCGGGTAAAAACGGGATAATCTTTTAGACCTTCGACTTGAGCGCGTTTGACTTCAGTGTCCCAATAAGCGCCTTTGACCAGGCGAACCATGATTTTCCGGTCTAGCTTTTCAGCCAAAGCGTAAAGCCAGTCGATCACGCCAGTCGCGCGTTTGCTATAGGCCTGAACCACGACGCCAAACCCGTCCCATCCTTCAAGACGAGCATCGCTCAGGACGGCCTCTATAATGTCGAGGGAGATATCAAGCCGGTCAGCCTCTTCCGCATCAATATTTAGTCCAATATTGGCGTCTTTTGCTTGTAAGGTCAGGGCCAAGGTGCGCTCTACCAACTCATCCATAACTCGCGCTTTCTGACCGACTTCGTAGCGCGGATGGAGGGCAGAGAGTTTAATCGAAATGCCAGGGTTGTTGCGTATGTCTTCCGATTTGGCGTCTTGCTTTAACCGTTTGATAGAGGCTTCATAGGCTTGGTAAAAACCCAATGCATCCTTCGCGGTCAGGGCGGCTTCTCCGAGCATATCATAAGAATAGGTAAAGCCTTGTTTTTGAGAGCTTGCTCCCCGGGCAATGGCCTCATCAATTGTTTCGCCTAATACAAATTGATTGCCCATTTCCTTCATAGCACTTTTCACTGCAACTCGTATGACGGGTTCGCCAAGGCGCTTTACGGCGCCGTGTAGAACTCCGGCAACGCCCGCACTGTGATCTGTATCCAAAACTTTTCCCGTCAACATGAGGGCCCAAGTAGAGGCATTGACCAGTGAAGATGATGACTTCCCAAGGTGAACCCCCCAGGATGACGGGGCTATTTTATCTTCGATCAAATCATCAATGGTTTCAGAGTCCGGAACACGAAGGAGGGCTTCGGCGAGGCACATTAAGGCGACCCCCTCATCTGTCGACAACCCATACTCCGCTAAGAACACTTCCATCAGTCCCGGCTGATCATCGGCTCGAATATCTTTGATGATTGAAATAGCGCGTTGGCTAAATGCTGTCCGCTGATGATTTGAGATAGGAGATTGGTTTTGAAGGCGGGTTAGAAGTTGTTCTTCATTGCATAATTCAAGTTTGCGAATGTCCGTTCGAATTTTTGTCAAAGGGCTCATAGATGGTCCTCGAGACTTTTTGAAAACACGATCAGAATAGCAAATAATTTTAGGTGAAATTGACCAAACATCTGCTATAAGCCGCGCAAATAAACTTATTTTGTGCGATAAATCGGTTAATATGGAAAAAATAAATAATATAGGTCAAGAATTAGACCGATTGGACATCGCCATTTTAAACTTACTCGCTAAGGAGGGCCGTATTTCAGTAACGGAAATGGCCAATAGACTTGGAGCGTCCAAAACGCCGTGCCAGGTGCGCCTTAAAAGATTACGCGAGAACGGTTATATTTTGGGGTTTAGGGCGGTGCTCAATCCGCAAAAGCTTGGACGGGAACATGTTGCATTCACTGAGGTTAAATTGTCAGATACGCGTGAGGCTGCGCTGAGTGCGTTTAATGCGGCCGTTCAGAAAATTCCAGAAATTGAGCAATGCCATATGATTGCCGGTTCTTATGACTATCTCTTAAAAATTCGGTCCGCCAACATTCATGCCTATCGGCGAATATTGGGCGAAGAGTTATCTTCGCTGCCCTTTGTGGCGAATACATCTACATTTGTCGCGATGGAGTCGGTGAAGGATTATAGCTTTTAACACGTTTGTAAATTTATTCAGTCACACATTGTTTGGGTATGGCTTTTAAAATATCTGTGACACGGGCTTCGGCGATCGCGTCGCTGGCAGGCTTTTTCAACGTTGTGCCTTTCCATTTCATTTGCCATTGGCGACTGTCCTCATTCCATGCGACATTGATGGAGATGTCATCATCACCGGCCTGGATCATCAATCTCATAAGTCGGTCATCAGTTGACCCTAAGGCGCGAGCGGTTTCGTGGGCTTCATTATCTGCGGCGGCGAACACGGCCACCTGACCATTTCCAAAATCAAGACCTAATTTGCAGACGCGTCCCTCATTTCCGCCAAAATTTGTGGCCCGAAACATGCGCTCTCGCATGCCTTCAGGTTCAGTCGAGGGCATTTCAAACAAAGTTGTAAAAGCGGGTTCTGAAAGTTTGTCGAGCTGTTTTTGATTGCTTGAGGGGATGTCCAGTCGATTGATCACATTTGAGGTGCCGTCAACCACCGCCTCGGAGCTGGATTTTACGGCATCTGAAACGCCGCCGACTGCGTCTCCAACCGCTTTTGCCGGGGCGGCGACGACCTGATAAATCTTAAACAGGATCAAAAAGACGATTAAAGTGATGAAGGCAATGGCAACCCATTTTATCGTATTCAAGACGGAGCCGGCATTTTTGGCCGTCTCATTCGCAGTCTCCAGGGTTTGATGGGTCTTTTGGATTATTGATTGAGAGTTTGTTGGTGGCGACGTTTCGTCAGCTTTTTCCGGGTTGTTATTATTATCTGTCATAACGTCTCTCGCTCTTCGCTACAGAATAACGCGAATATAAAGAGAGGCAAGAGGGGTGAAAGTCGGAGGTTTGTTAGGCAGAGCGGCGCAGATCGGTTTGGATTTTTGCATCTGGATTACCGCTTTCCTCCCGCGGCAAATGCCTTTCCAAAATCGTTTTCAACGCCCCAAAAGTCACAGGCTTGGCGAAGTGGGCGTCCATGCCCGCAGCTCTAAATCGGTCAATATCTTCATTTAAAGTATGGCCTGTAAAAGCGATGATAGGGACGTTTTGAAATGCGCTGGGAGTTTCTCTGATAATTCTTGTAGCCGCGACGCCGTCCATTACGGGCATGCGCACATCCATAAAAACAAGGTCAAAATGTTCGGTTTGGAGTCGGGCTATGGCTTGTTCACCGTCAGCTGCGTGAAAGACCTTGGTTCCCATAGGTTCAATTAATGAGCGGATAACGCCGTAATTATAATCGACATCATCTGCGACGAGAATGCGTTTTCCGCGGAAAATGGAAGTGTCCGATGTTGGAAGGGCATGCTGTCTTTGCGGTGCCAGTATAGTTTGTTCGATTGCGACGATGCCCACATCAAACCAGAGCGTGAAGCGAGATCCTCGCCCCTTAGTGCTATCAAGATTGACCCCGCCGCCTAATTTTTCAGCCAGCCCTTTTGTCATGGCCAGACCCAAGCCCGTGTGTCCCATATACTCAGATGGCGTCTTCTTACTAAAAGGCGAGAATATTCGTTTTTGGTCATTGGCCGAAATGCCTACGCCCGTATCGGTTATTTGGAAAATGAGCCGTCCCCGGTCACCACTTTGTTTAATGGTCGATGATAGAGAAATATGACCATGATTCGTATACTTCAGGGCGTTGCCCAATACATTGTTCAGGCATTGTTTGATCCGCCCAATATCTGCATTTAACAATCTTGGGAGCTCTGGATCTGTACGCACTTCAAACGTCAATCCCTTTGCCTCAATAGTTGGAGTCCAATGAGATTGCAGATTTTTCAATGTGTCGAAAATATCGAAATCATTTTCAATTAACTTCAATCCGCCAAATTCGAGCTTTGACAAATCCAAAACATCATTGAGGATATTGGACAGGTCATGGCTGCAATCCCCGATAATATCCATGGCTTGGCGGTCTTCTGGGGCGAGGGATTTACGCTTGGCCACTTCGACCATTCCAATGATGCCATTTAGAGGCGTGCGGATTTCATGGCTGAGATCTGACAGAAATTTCGCATTTATTCCGACAGAATTTTCGGCAGATAAACGGGCGTCTTCAAGCTCCTCGATCAGGGCCTGTTGATAACTAACGGCAGCGCGGAGCCTTTTATGAGTCTGGACACTAAAAACGGTCATACTGACAAAGGTGCCAAACAAAAGGGTCAGGATAATCGCCGTATATAAGAATTGGGAAGTACCAAAAGATTGAACTAAAAACCACAAGGATAAAAGGCTGTAAGGCACGGCAACCGCAATGGCCGGCCGAATGGAGTTCCGGTACTGTCCAAGAACCATCAAAAATCCACAGGCAATCATAACTGTACTGATCGTGAATTTTTCGGGATGGCTCGACAGATAAACCAAGACCGGTCCCAGACCCCATATACCGATAATAAGGAGCTCTAACGGCGAAGGTTGTGAAGGTAGTTCACCGTTATCAGGTTCGTTTTTGCCCAATAATCTGGCAAACATCAATGCGGCGCCCATAGTGCTGAGCCAGGCTGCGGTAACAATCAGCCCCGAGGTGAGCAATAAACTCAATGACCAGATAGCCAATATTAAAAACCGCGTGGAGTCTGAGTCTCCAAGCTTGGCGACAATATCGTTATTTTTGGCCGCGCTTATATTGTTTATTGACATAGGGCTTCCATTCACTCGGAAACGCTAACACAAACCCCTTTCTACTCTTTTAATAAAATGGGGCGATTTTGTGGCAGATCAGCCCAATCAAATGCGCCGGGCAAACCAGACAACGCGCCCAATGATCTGTGTGGAATCCGCCAGGATATCATAGGCGCCGTGATTGGGATTGTCTGAAATCAGTTTGATCATGGCGGGGTCCGTCCCCGGAATTTTCTCAATGCGTTTGACGACCAGTGTATCGCTATCATGGATCGCAAAAATGCCGCCTCTTGCCGGGTTTTTGTCGTTTTGATTAATCAAAATCTGGTCCCCGCTTTCCAAAGTGGGCGACATGCTGTCACCCTCGACCGCAATGGCGGCTAGGTCGGCGCTTTCCAACCTTATATGCCGTAAATATACTTTAGGAACCGGCCAGTATTCTTGAGGGCGTTCATCGGAAATAATGCCGCCCCCGCCCATTCCCGCCCTGAAACTAAAGGATGGGATGTTTAAAATATTTGAAGCCGTAGGGGTGGTTGTGTCTTTCGGTTGATCCTCTTGTCCAAATAACAGCCAAAACTTTGTGACCCCCAGGGCTTTGGCTAGCACATCCATAGTTGTGCCGCGCGGCTGATCGACAGCCCCTTGCGCATATTTATTTATAGAGTCTTCTGAAATTCCGGTGAGCCTCGAAAGCTCAGCATAGCTAATCCCCTTAGTGGCGCTGGCTTGCTTTAATCGTTGGGACCAATGGATTGTCATGAGCGGTATATAAATTCCACTTATCCACATGTCTAGGAAAAAAATTCTTGCAAAAAGGAAAATAATTCCGTATAAAGAATTAAATTACAATGAAACTTAAAATCTATAAAGGAATGGCTAGTCATGCAGGAATTAATCGTTTATAAAAGTTCCATAGGCTCGGGGCTGCTTAATCATTTTAAATTTTTGCATCCTTTAAATGAGTCGTCGTAACGCGCCGATATGCCCCACATTCGGCGCCCCGGGGCGGAATAGCGGAATTCTTTATCGATATTCCGCCCCAAGCTTTTTCCTCAGAATTTAGAATTAAAAGCCGATCAATTTCGTCGGCACACGATCCGTAAAACAGGACATATTTATGATGATTTCAACGCGCCATACGGTTGGCGGGTACCGCTCTGCTATTGTCACAATATTAAACGAAGACCATTCGGCTTCTCTCCGGGCTTTAGCTCTAAAATCCGCTTTTATTTGGTCCGAGCAAGCCCTCGGTGATGAGTTTTGGCATAGAGCATGGGCGCGTTTGTGTCGTGGAAAGCCCATGGCCAAGGAAGCGCGATTAATGCTTTTGGCCATGCAGAGAGAAAAAACCCGAACGTTAGTCCCGGCTGAAGCACGGGACCATGACCGGATCCTGGCAAAGGCGGTGAACCAAGAAGCCATTAACCAGAAATTTTACTCATAACCAAATTTGTAGGATCCATCATGCCGAAAACACAAACAAGACGTCAGAAATCGACAAAACCAAAGTGTGTTTCGCCCTTACTTGTTGCGGCTGAAAACTCGATTAGCCCCCAGGCCCGGCAACATGCGGGCTATCACCCGCAAAACTTTATTGAGCGGGGAAGAGATGGCGGATTGCTTGACAATATCCGATTGGAAAAACTGGCTTGCGTTCGCCCGCTTGAAGGCCTGGCAAGAAAACACCCAAAGGCAAAGAAAGCTTATCTCGAGCCCTACCACTTGATGGCCGCAAATGCATATCAGGCTGATTTGGACGGCGCTAAGGGACAGGTTTCACATATGGTAAGAGAAGTCATTGATGTTTCCTCAGATGTCGAAGGTGCATTTATTTATAGATTAGAGGCGCGCCAAAAATTGGCGGCCGTACAAAATCGTATGCCTGGGCCTCTTCTAAGGACGATGAATGTGGTTTTAGTAGAGAAATCGGATCGCCCTTTGGCAGCGATCTGGCCGAATAGAAGCGATCGAGATCATGCTAAAAGTGAAATCAAAAAGGCCTTAACCTGGCTGGCTATCGAATATGGATTAATATCAGGGTAATAAGCAAATGTGTTATCTGAACGCCCCCGTGATGCAGGTCACATATGGTGGTTTTATTAACTGCTAAGTAACCATTATCGGACGGGGGCATCCGAAAAGTTAGATGAGGGCGTCTGACTTATTTAAACAATCGCGGACTGCGTGGGGCTGGTTCGCGATTGTTTTTTCTTTTCAGACAAGATGCAGATAATATCTGACCCGACGCTGATCTTTTTAGATTTATTAAACGGAAAAAATGAACGGGAGACCGGGGTTAGCTGGTCTCCCGCCTTGCGCCCCTTGTGGGATCAGAGGGGGACGCAATATTGACTGCGCCCTCTGCAAATTCGTCACAGGCCCATTGTGACGTTCTCCCACCGTGTATTTTAGGAAACCAACCCAAAATTTGGGCAGGGAGCCGGGGAAACAGTGGCTCCCTGCCATTGCGCCCCAAAAGGGTAAAAGGGTCGCCCGTCATGCACGGTAACTCTATTTAGACAATGAAGCGGGATATTAACTGTGACCTGGATCACTATTTTGTCGTTTTTTGGGAAATTGGATCGATTTTACCCGGCGTAAATCAAACCGCTTGGGCAAACTGGCCCGAAGAGATAGGTATTTGTCCGAAAAGGATATTTGTTTCCGAAGTCACCAAACATAGACTCGCCAGTGTTAGTCGTGGTTTTTGTCTTGCTGCGGCTGACTAAGGCAGGTCCCACATCCTGTCCAAGTAGAAACCGCCTGCATTCGATCAGCTTGCGGGTGGTTTCTACGCTTTATCTTCCCGAAAATTCAGCGGCCGTATTGCGAAATTCCAATGGAGACATACCAAACCATTTTTTGAATGCCCTGGAGAAATTTGCGGCATTTTCATAACCGAGCTCACCTGCGATGGTAGAGATTGCAACGCCAGAGCCTTTTAGTCGGGCCGCCGCGAATTCGGCCCGCGTTTCGTTCAAAATTTGTCTATAACTTAACTTAAATTCGGCAATCATCCGACGAAGACTACGCTCCGACATGCCGAGCTCGCGAGATAGCTTGCTGATCGATGGCGGATTGGCGAGGTTGTTGGCAATTGCCGACTGAATTTTTTCGACAAGATCGTAACTTCCGATTTGCTCCATGAGGCGTGAGCGTTTCATGGCCTGATATTCAATCTCGCAATATTTAACGCCGAGTTGCGAACTGATCGGGTTGGCGAATAAGGACGGCTTATCCAGATCCACATGTTTAAACGTTATTGAATTTTCAGGCGCATTAAATGTCACACGATCGTCAAATGCCATCTCAAACGCGCTCGGATTACCACCGCCATCATGTTTCAGCCTCACAAGATAATCAACCGGATCACCGTAAACTTGTTGAAACAATCCAATCATGCTTCCAAGACTGGAATCTATGTGAAAGCGCGTGATGAAGTCGTCAGGCAATTCGCTAAAAAATGTAAAAGTCAGATCACTGCGTTTATATTCGACCTGGTAGTGGACATATTTAACCTTGAGCGTGAAAAAGCGGGTGAAAATATCCAGTGCGGTTCTGACTGTGGGTGAAGTGATCGCGGCATGACCGATTATGCCAAAGCTCGTAAATCTAAGGTCCAGGCCATAGTTTAAACCGAGATTGTCTTTCGCCCATAATTGATGGGCATTCGTCATCATCTTCTTATATTTGTTGTAATTAACGGTATAGTTCAGCTCTGACAATCGGCTCTGATCAATACCGGTACCAGACAATAATTCTTTGGATGTATAGCCGTTATCCTCGAACCAGCGGACCAAGGTCGAAACAAGGGTCAAAGAACAATAGGCAGTCTCAGCGACGAAAGGCCGATTTTCCCATAAATTTTCTGTTGCCCAATGATTGGCCACATCGCGCCTTTCTTCGACGTAAAAGAATAACGAGCGACAGGAATTCCTGTCTCTCCTGCCTATAAGCGCCCAGACGAATCTGTTCCTTCGTTCCACATCTCGAAAGTTGCCCCACTTAACTATCGAATCTTTGCCCTATATTAGCAATACTCTTTTTTCCCCAATTTATGGGTATTTTATAGACTGTTGGGCCCAACTCATTGATTTTACCTATTTATTTCAACGTCTGGTTTCAATTCGACGAGCGTTCTATTGCTAATTTTCATGGATTGGAGTATACCTTATCACAGTTGGAATTGCGCCCTCAGAAATGAGTGGCGCTTTTTAAATGCCTGAAACGAGAGATTTGAATCTTGCTCTCTCCTCTTGCGCGAAAATTAATTTATGAAATATCCAAAAACAAAAAAGGCGCAAAGCGCCCTCGTCGATCAAATCTGTGACATGGGCCGTCTTGGCTATAGCCGAACACAAATCGCGGCAGAAATTGATATCGCAATTGAAACGCTGGAAGGCTGGGAATCTGATTATGCCATCTTCGCGGAAGGACTAATTCGAGCCGAAACTTTTGCGCGGGCCTGGTGGGAATCTTTGGGTCAGAAACTGGCCCGGGATGGGGGCGGGCAAGCCTCGACCTATAGTTTCGTTATGAAGAACAGATATCCCGAGGATTTCCGCGACACAACAGACCGCCGATTAACGGTCGCAACCTCAGTTGAAAGTGAAGCCTTAAACGCAGCGATCAAAGCTCTGGATGAACATACCTGTGACGCCATCCGGCGCTTGCTCGAACAGGGCTCCTAAGGGCGATATTGCCCGTCTGATTTTTGATGATCCTAAGGCCGCCTATAAGGCTTTAAAACGCCGGGAGCTTGAAGATAGCCAGCTGGCTTTCACCCGGCAATTCTTTCGGGTTCGTGAAGGGCAGGTTTTTGAGCAAGGGCCGCATCATGAATTAATGTCCCAGGCCTTAGACCGGATCATGCAAGGACGGATCAAACGCCTGATCATTAATGTGCCGCCGGGATATTCAAAAACCCAAATGGCGGTGATTGATTTTGTGGCGCGCGGCCTGGCGATCAATCCTTCGGCCCGGTTTATACATACGTCCTATTCATCGGATCTGGTTCGTGAGAACTCGGTCCAGATCAGAGACACGATAGCGAGCCCGGATTATCAATCCCTGTGGCCTGTGAAATTAAGGCCGGATGCCAAAGCCAAGGATTTGTGGAAGACCACAGACGGCGGTGGCTTCCTGGCCAAGCCCACCAGCGGCCCGATCACCGGCTTTCGCGCCGGGCGCATGGCCGCAGGGTTTACGGGCGCCTTGATCATTGACGATCCGATCAAGCCGGACGCGGCGCAGAGCGCGACGCGACGGCGGGCGGTCAATGCCCGTTGGCACAATACATTGCGTTCGCGACTGGCCCATGAAG
>JAHDDX010000085.1 GCA_020629135.1 Hellea sp. | reverse complement strand
TCTCTTTGAGAGAAATCTCTGGCAACCAAAACCAGACCGGTAACGATTGTGACAGGATTAAATGCCCAATTTGGGAGATCATTTAGCCGGGGGTGCCACGCCAAGAGTTGATTGAGCTCCCACATAGGTGCCCAGGTAAAAGACCAATTGATAAACGGAATAAGGAGAATATAGATGAGCGTATATTTGACATAACGCAGACTGGTTTTCGGTTTTTCCGTCTCTGTGGCCATATGGCTCTATACGGAATCATTCCTCTGGTGTAACCCCGCAAATTATGGATAAATTTCCGAAATTATCGGCTATTGTCGCGCAAAGTCGTAATAATGTCATTGGTCGCGATGGAGGACTGCCATGGCGGCTATCCTCGGATCTCCAATTGTTCAAAAAATTCACCATGGGCAAGCCCGTTATGATGGGCCGAACAACGTGGGAGGGTCTACCGTTTCCATTACCCGGGCGGCCGAATCTGGTTTTGACGCGCAACAAGAACTATTTTTCGCCCGATGCTGAGGTGTTTCAATCGCTAAAGGATCTAATTGGGCGCGGATATGAAATCGCCGGCGAGCAAGATCTGGATGAGATTATGATTATTGGCGGCGCAAAACTGTATGAGCAAGTGATCCCCTTTTGCAACAGACTTTATATCTCGGAGGTGCAGGCCGATATTCGCGGGGATGCATTTTTTCCCGTTTTGGAGAGATCCGAATGGAATATATCTTTCGAAGAAAGAGTTATGCGTGGGCTTAAGGATGATTATGATTTTATCTTCAGGATTTTGGATCGCGTGTAAGCAGAATGGATTTCATCTGTGAAATTTGGCAAACAGGACTTGATATAAAACGTGGCTCACGCCACATAAGGACAAATCAAAACATTTGGAGACTTTATGTCCAGCAATAAGAGCCCGTGGGGTAGCGGTTCAGGGGGCGGCAATAATGGAAGTTCAGGCGGCGGTGGTAAAACACCTTGGGGTCAAGGTAACCAAGGCGGTAACAATCAAAGACCAAGACCCGCTCAAAGACCCGTTCAAAATCCTTTCGAAGATTTGAAAAGACGTTTTGGTTCGGGCGGTGGCGGTGGCCGAGGCGGTAACGGTCGCGGTAATGGGACGATCGCAAAGATCGGACCGTTTGGAATTTTTCTTCTGATTGGCGCGATATATTTGATTTCGACATGTGTCTACATGGTCGACCAAAACGAGGAAGCCGTTGTTTTACGTTTCGGGAAATATTCAAGAACTTCACCCTCAGGACTTCATTTCAAATTACCCTCGCCGATAGAAACCAAAGAAATGGTAAAGGTGACGGACGAACGGAGTATCGAAATTGGTGTTGGCCGGGACAATCTCATGCTGACGGGCGACGAGAATATTGTCCGAATTGCTTATACGATTCTTTGGCGCGTCAATAATTCGTCCGAATTCCTGTTTAACCTTGAAAGCGTCGAGGGTGCTGTGAGCGACGTGGCAGAAAGTGCTATGCGTGAAATCGTGGGTAAAACAGCGCTTGAACCGCTCATCACGGACGAACGGGATAATGTCGCCTCGCAAGTTCAGCTTTTGATGCAGGAAATGTTGGACGAGTACAATTCAGGTGTTCAAATCTCTCAGGTTGAGATCAAGGAGTCGCAGGAACCTCGTCAGGTCGAACAGGCCTTCTTGGAGGTCGTCGCGGCCAAACAAGAAAAAGAGCAGTCTATACTGCGGGCGCAAGAGCGCGAAAATGAATTGATCCCACAGGCCAAGGCTGATGCGGACAAACTGATCCAAGAAGCAAATGGTTATAAAGAGGCCGTCATTGCAGAATCTAAAGGTGATGCAGCCCGTTTTACATCAATTTACGAAGAGTATAAATTGGCTCCGCAAGTGACACGAGACCGTATGTATCTAGAAACGATGGAAGAAGTTTACGGTGATGCTGATAAAATTATCCTGGATGATACGGGCGGATCGGGCGTTGTACCATATCTGCCACTTGATCAGCTGAAGCCTAAGTCAGGTGGTAAATAGGAGAGCGACATGAAAAAAACAATTATACCAGCTATCATTGCCGTTGCAGCCGCTCTGTTCGCAATATTTTGCACCTATATCGTTGATGAACGCGAGCAGGCCCTTGTACTCCGGTTTGGTGAATATATCGATGTGAAAAACCAGTGGGACGGTAATGAGAAATCGCCAGAGGCAGGGATTAAGTTTAAACTTCCCTGGGAGAATGTGGTGCGTTTGGATCGCCGGAATCTTGATCTGGATTTTGACCCGGTCAGAATTCGAGATATCAACTCCAACCCATTGTTTGTAGACGCTTTTGTGCGCTACCGTATTACGGACCCATTGCAATTCTACAAGACTTTCCGGAATGAGGACAATCTACGTGCACGATACAAGCCGGTCGTTGAATCGTCGCTCCGCGACTCGCTGGGTAAAGTTGATACACAAACAATCATTGCCGGGCGTCGTGCTGAACTGATGCAGGAAATTCAGGATGCTGCTAACCAAAAGGCGATTGATGAAGACTATGGCATCGAAGTGATTGATGTCCGGATCAAGCGGGCTGATTATCCGGAAGAGGTTGAGCTGTCTGTATTTGGACGTATGGAAGCCGACCGTAAAAAAGAGGCCGCTTTGCTCCGTGAAACGGGGAAAGAAGAAGCGCAGAAAATCGTAAACGATGCTGAACGTCGTGCGCGGATCATCCGAGCTGAGGCTAAGCAATTGGCTGAGACCACAAAAGGTGAGGGCGATAAAGAACGCAACCGGATTTATGCCGAGGCCTATACGCAGGACCGGGAGTTCTTTAAATTCTACCGCGATATGGAAGCCCTGAAGAATGGGTTCGGAAAGAACTCAACCTATGTTCTATCCTCGGATGGTGACATTCTGGGTTATTTGGAACGCGACCAGAAGCAGCGCCGTTAATTTTAATGTCAATCAGCACGATTGTTCTGATTGCTGTCGGGGGCACGCTGGCTATTGAAGGCGTGCTCTGGGCGGTTTTTCCGCGGCAGATTAAAGACATGTATCAACAGATGCTTGCAATGCCGGAGCGAACCCTCCACCTTGCCGGCCTTGCCAGTGTCGCCATTGGCGTGGCGATATTAATGATCGGGGTAAAATGGGGCGCACTTTAACTGCGCTTGGCAATATATATGAAAGACTTTTCACGCTATTGTGCTTTGGAATGTCAAATAAACATTGTAATCAGCTCTTATGAAAACTCTCGCTAAATCCGCTCTTTTTTCCATTTTCGCTGTTTCGGCCACGACAGTTGTCCCGCATCTAACCTATGCGAAAGGTGTCCCAGAGGGGTTTGTAGATCTGACGAAAGAGCTCAGCCCTGCCGTCGTGAATATTTCAACAGCACAGAATGTTGAGGTATCAGATGTGGTGCCTTTGTTCCCGGAAGGGTCTCCGCTCGAAGGTTTTAATGACTTTTTCAATCAGGATAACAATAGTGGCCGTGTTTCAAAGTCCCTGGGATCGGGTTTTGTTATAGATTCCGCGGGCTATATTGTGACCAATAACCATGTTATTGAAGGCGCAGATGTCATCGAAGTGATTTTCCCTAACGAGGAGACATATGACGCCACCCTGTTAGGGCGTGACCCGTCGACTGATCTGGCCCTTTTGAAAATAGAGCGCTCTGACCCGTTCCCTTATGTAGAGTTTGGCAATTCGAACGCCCTTGAAGTTGGCGAATGGGTGATGGCGATCGGTAATCCGTTTGGCTATGGCGGGTCGGTGTCTGCTGGTATTGTGTCAGCGCGTAACCGAACGATCAATCATGGAAACTATGATGATTTCATCCAGACAGACGTTGCGATTAACCGGGGTAATTCCGGGGGACCTCTTTTTAATATGGACGGGGAGGTCGTCGGGGTAAATACAGCTATTCTTTCGCCCTCTGGCGGCAGTGTCGGCATTAGTTTTTCTATTCCGTCGGACCTGACTGTGTCAGTGATCGATCAACTGCGTGAATTTGGGGAGACCCGACGCGCCAGTGTTGGCATTAGAGTTCAAGAGGTTGACCGGGCCTTGGCCAAATCCCTTAAACTTGACGAGCCAAAAGGTGCGATCGTCACCCATGTTGTGAAAGGAAAACCCGCCGCGGAAGCCGGACTGAAAGTGGGTGATCTTATCCTTAAGGTCGGTAATCGTGAAGTACCCAGCAATCGCGCCTTATTCCGGATTATCGCGGAAACAGAGATTGGTAAGGCGGTGGATTTTACGGTACAGCGCAAAGGCAAAGAAAGAACGATATCTGTCACTCCAGAACGATTGAAAGAGAAAGTCACCAAGGAAAATATCTCCGGCGAAAATAATGATGAGGAAGAGAAAAGCCTCAATGTTATGGGAATCGCTATTGAGAGTCTTAATGATGAAGTCCGAAAAACTCACCGTATCAAAGATGAAATAAAGGGTGTTCGTGTGCTGTCGGTCAGTTCCAGATCAGTGGCTGCGGGGAAGCTACAAGAGGGTGATATAATTGAACAGGTTAATTTCGAAGACGTGACATCATTGTCGGAATTTGAAAAGGCTGTTGAAGCCGCAGAAGCGGCCGGTCAAGTTGTGACTTTACTGGTCAATCGTGGTGGAAATCACGTTTTTTACACGTTTGAAAGCGCGTAAAATTAGGCAAATTCGCTTTCTTTAAATCCTTGGAAGTAGAGGGCCGTTACCAGGTTTGTATGGTTTATGGCGCAATGGGCAGCAGCTGCCACAGCTGGTTTCGCATAGAAAGCGATCCCGAGGCCTGATGTGGTAATCATGGCCAGATCATTAGCCCCATCACCTATTGCCAAAGCCGCTTCAGGGCCGCCGAGGTCTTTGGAATAGTGTTCAAGGGCCGTTTTTTTGGCTTCGCGCCCTAATATGGGGTCCGCAACCTGCCCGGACAGTGTTGATCCATTGTCCAGTAAAATATTGGCTTGATGATGTTCAAAACCTGCCGCTTCGGCGACGCGTTGACTGAAGAATGTGAAGCCTCCGGATACGATGACTGTACGAGCCCCGTGTTTTGACATGGTTCTGGCAAGCGTTTCGGCTCCATCATTGAGATGAATTCGAGTGTCGAAACAATCTTGTAAAACGGATAAAGGTAAGTCCTTTAAGAGGCGAACGCGTTCGCGCAGAGCGCCATCAAATCCGATTTCACCGCGCATGGCACGTTCTGTGATTTCAGCAACATGATCTTTCACGCCGGCATAGTCGGCTAATTCGTTTATGCACTCTTGCCCAATCAGAGTAGAGTCCATATCGCAAATCAACAATTTTTTGCGGCGATTTCGGGGCGATTGAATGCAATTGTCAAAAGCCAACCCTGCATGCGTCAATTCAGCAATAATGGAATTAAGGATAGCCGGTTCGTTGTGGTAATCCAACGCAAGATCATTTGAGAGAATTTGAAATTCATCCGTTGGGAGGATGCTTAATATCCGATCGAACGCTTTCACGTTCTTTTCACCTAGAACTATTGTTAGAACTTGAGTTATAGATTCTGACATATGGAAAAGCTTCCTGATAATTTGAAACCTGTAATTTGTATCGCAGGCCCGACCGCAAGCGGCAAGAGTGCTTGGGCGATTGAACTGGCTCAAGCTGTGGATGGAGAAATTATTAATGCGGACTCTATGCAGGTTTACCAACCACTGAGCATAATAACTGCCCGGCCTGCTGTTCATGAGATGGAAAATATTCCACACCATTTATTTGGTCATGTCGATGGAACCAGACAATATTCGACTGGACAGTGGTTAAAAGAGGTAACCGTTCAGATTTTGGACTGTCTTGCGCGTCACAAAACTCCGATCCTTGTTGGAGGCACAGGACTTTATTTCAAAGCGTTGACTGAAGGTCTGGCAAGCATTCCACAACCGGAAGACAATGTGTTGAGGCGTCTCGAAGAGAAATCCATATCTGAATTACGCACAGATGCTGAAACATTAGACCCAATTGCGGCTGCCAGGATATTGGGCGAGGATCGACAACGTCTTTTGAGGGTTGTTTCAGTCGCGTTGGGTACAGAGAAAACACTCTCCGCATGGCAGAGGGATACGAAACCCGTGGTCCCGAAGAATTATTGGATGGGTGCTGTGATCCTGCCGGAACGTGAGGCCTTGTACGATAGAATTAATGCCCGCTTTGATCGCATGATTCTGAATGGCGGACTCGAAGAGGTAAAATTACTAAACGTGATGGGACTGGATAAGGGAATGACGATCATGAAGGCGATTGGTGTTCCGCCCTTTCTGGATCACTTAAGCGGTAAAATATCCTTCGATGATGCCCTTTTTAGGGCAAAACGTGACACCAGACGTTACGCTAAAAGGCAATTTACATGGTTTCGAGGTCAGGCGAGAGACTGGTTTTGCGTAAAAAATTCTACTGATAAGGGAGAGTTTAGGCAAAAAATTTCTCATTTTTATATTTGACCTCAGTTGATGGGTAAAATATTGTTTGGTTGCTCCATGGTGGAGCAGTCATGCGCAAACTTACCTTTCTCTGGTAGGGCACTCTTTTTAAGGGTGCCTTTTTTTTGTCTTGTGGCACGACATTTTGGCCAGAGACGAATTACCGCTTTTTTAGAGGAATTTTTCCGTAAAGTTTCATAAAGAAGAAATCGGACACCAAAACGGAATTTAAATGCTCCCGGGTTTTTTGAAAGAGATGGACAGGCAGGCACTAACAGCGATCCTGCTGGTGGTTGGGATGTTCATCATCGTCGCGACAGTAGCTTTGTTGGGTCGTGCATCATTAAATGTTGATGATGGGGAATATTACCGCTTATTCCAAAGTTTTGCCCAATCAGATTGGGTTATCCCAATTATCTTGGCCATATTTATTCTCGGATCATTTATCGGTGTTCCTCAATGGGCGTTGATCGCCGGCATGGTGGTCGCATTTGGATGGGACAAGGGTGCAACTGGCGCTTGGGCAAGCACGTTGATTTCCGCAAGCGTGAATTTTTGGCTAGCTCGGTGGATTGGTGTTGAACGCGTCCGTAGATTCGGCGGAGAGCTTGTGAACCGTATTACGGGTGTAATCCGGAAAAATGGGTTTGTTACGAGTTTTGCCGTTCGTTTTGTTCCGACAGGACCTTTTGTATTAGTCAATATGGCCGCCGGTGTTTCCGGAATGAAATATCTTCACTTTATTTCTGGAACAGCGCTAGGGATTATTCCTAAAATTATCATCGTCGGGTTGATTACAACGGGTGTAATTTCTGATGATCAGAGCAGCTGGATTAGGATCGGTGTTGTCGCGCTGGCTTTCCTGTTTTTAGGGGCAATGCTATTAGCGCGAAAAAGGATCAGGCCTTTGATTACTCAAGACGATGACCTCGTAAAAAGACGGGATTAAACCAAGTGAAAATAATGACGATCAGGTGTAATTATTTGCGCGTCTAGACTTGCTTTTTTTTATCAATAACTTCAGATAGATACAACTTCCGGAATCGTAGTTCGATTGTATACAAACAAACCGCGGCAGCGGTATATTTTTTAAGAGATTTGGGACTTATGTTTGGTCTTTTTTCGTCCGACATAGCTATTGATTTAGGTACGGCAAACACGCTGGTCTACGTCAAGGGGCGGGACATCGTTTTAAATGAACCATCCGTTGTGGCATATTCCGTCAAAAATGGGCGTAAAATTGTTCACGCAGTGGGCGCAGATGCGCGTTTAATGCTGGGCAGAACACCGGGTAATATCGAAGCTATCCGTCCCATGAAAGATGGTGTCATTGCGGATTTTGAAGTGGCTGAAGCCATGATCGACCATTTTATAAAAAAGGTGCATAACCGGAAATGGGGCGTGACACCGCGGGTCGTAATTTGCGTGCCATCCGGTGCAACAGCCGTGGAAAAACGTGCCATACACCAAAGCGCTGAGCAGGCCGGGGCTTCAAAAGTTTTCTTGATTGAAGAACCTATGGCTGCAGCGCTCGGCGCCGGTCTCCCGATCCATGAACCAGCCGGGTCCATGGTGGTTGATATTGGTGGTGGTACGACTGAGGTGGCTGTCCTATCATTGGACGGGATCGTGTATTCACGATCAGTCCGGGTCGGCGGTGACAAAATGGATGATGCGATTATTCAATATGTTCGACGTACGACCAATCTGTTGATTGGCGAAATGAGCGCAGAAAAAGTCAAAAAAGAAATCGGATCCGCAACGATGCCGGCGGATAATGAGGGTATGACTGTCCAAATCAAAGGCCGGGACCTAATGAATGGCGTTCCTCGAGAAATTCGTGTCTCAGAAGCCATGATTGCAGAAAGTCTGGCTGAGCCTGTCGAACAGATTGTTGAGGCCGTTAAAAATGCCTTGGAAGCCACGCCGCCGGAACTTGCGGCTGATATCGTGGATAAAGGTATCATGCTGACGGGCGGGGGTGCGCTATTGCGAAACCTGGACACAGAGCTGCGCAACCGGACAGGCTTGCCGGTTTCGATCGCCGATGACCCGTTATCATGTGTTGTTCGCGGTTCTGGTACAGTCGTTGAGAACTTGAAAAAGTGGAAAAGCGTATTATCGAGTGGCGTGTAATAAAAGGACGCTGAAAGGTGAAACATGATCGGACGCGGCGGTAGCGGATTTAGAGCTCGTCGACGCAATTCGCGCCTGATTTTCGCGTTTTTGTTTTTTATGTCTATCGTCCTCTATCTTGCCAGTGTCGGTAATGATGAGGCGTTCCAGAAATCCCGTTCAAATGTTGAAGGCGTTGGTGCCAAGGTCCTTACCTACCTTACCCTCCCGTTTCGAGGGGGCGAGAAATTAATTGGTGATGTCAAAAAACGTTGGAATGCCCATGCGGAAAACGAGAGGCTTCGTGAAGACGTAAGCCGTTTAGTCGACATGGAAGCTCGATTAAACGATCTGAATTTTAAGCTATCCAGGTTCGAGACTATTCTTAATGTTGGAGCAGAATCGGACATTCCAGAGCAAAAAGTGGCTGCCCGCGCTGTGAGCGAGAATGACGGCCCATTTGCGAAAACCGCACTGATAAATGTTGGTATCAAACAGGGTGTCAATGAAGGTGATGCTGTTATGACAGTAGATGGCCTTTATGGTCATATCATCGGGGTGGGGAATAATTCGTCTCGAGTTCTAAAACTTGAAGACTTAAACAGTCGAATTTCGGTTATGTCTAAGACTAATCAAGCGCGCGCCATTCTAATTGGTGATAATTCACGAAATCCAACTTTGTCTTATGTTGCCGAGGAGTCGGACTGGCAGGATGGCGATGAAGTTATTACGTCAGGAGATGACGGCGTTTTACCCATGGGTTTGCCCATTGGATCCGTGTTCACGGCGTCATCGGGGGATAAAAAGGTTCAGTTGTTTGCCAATCGTAATTTCGTCGACTGGGTTTGGGTGTATCCATATGATCCGATAAAAAGTCCCGAAGAAGACCCGGTTCCAGATCCGGAACCCGAACCTGCTGATCAAACGTCAGTTGATGATTCCGAAACAGCAGAGCCTCCGCTGTGATTGGGGATGTTACAACACCGACGAAGTCGCGATCTTATGCGGTTCAGGCTGGCATTGCATTATTGCTCGGCGTAATTTTTGCGAATATGACATTTAATCTGTTCGGATTTAAAGTCAGTTTTGTTTTCGCGCCTTTTATTATTTTGTTTTTATGGCCGAAGGGTGCTGACCAAAATATCTCTTACTTAGCCATATTTCTAGCATCCTTATTGCTTGATATTCTATCGGGTGCACCACTTGGAGGTTGGGGGGTAATATATCTGCCGACATTCGCAATTCTGTCTCAATTCAGTGGTCGAGCAGAAACCGCAATTATGGAAACATTTATAAGGTTCCTGCTAGCCATTTCAGTGTTTTCCTTATTTTTTCTGCTCGGAAGCCTAACGGGAATGCTCAAGCTTAATCATGTCAGTTTCCTTAAAATGATCTCTGTCTGCATTTTGCTTTTCCCTGTTGTTTATATGACTAAAGACAAATTGAGAGCCGTCCTGGTCGGGGAGGACGGATAATTGATTGACCAAAATAATGATAACCAGACACTGAGTCGACGTGCCTTGATGTTAAGCGGGGCCGGGTTGGGCGTATTCGGCCTATTGTCAGCGCGGTTATATCAATTGCAAGTGCTCCGCGCGGATGACTATTCGACACTTTCGGAAAATAATCGGTTTAACTTTAACATTGTCATTCCATCCCGGGGTAAAATCTTGGACCGAAGCGGCGAAGTTCTTGCCTTAAATCGTCAGGATTACCGTGTTGAGCTCATCGCTGAGCAAGTCAAAAACATAGACTTCACCTTAAACAAGATCGCTGAGGTCATTGATTTGTCGCCCCCGACACGGGAGCGCATCAAGAAAGATATCCGGAAACATGCGAAATTTGTCCCCGTATTGGTCGAAGATCATTTGTCTTGGGAGGATTTTTCGGCTCTGAATATCAGAGCTCCGGAAATGCCGGGCGTTGTTCCGACAGTAGGAGAAGGCCGCTCATATCCCAATAATGGCGTGTTTTGTCATATTCTGGGTGAGGTAGGTAAGGCCAAGCCCAAAGATGTTGAAAATGACAAGGATCCATTACTGCGTCAGCCAACGTTTAAGATTGGTCAGTCTGGCGTGGAGAAAGGCGCAGAGTACCGATTACGAGGAAAAGCGGGCCGCCTGAAAGTCGAAGTGAATGCTGTCGGGCGTATTGTACGCGAATGGCCTGAAAAAGAAAATCAGGCTAAACCCGGCGAGGATGTTTGGTTGACGATTGATGCCCCCCTCCAGAGGTTTGCCGTCGAACAATTCGGTGAAGACAGTGGGGGAACAGTCGTCATTGATACCCAGACTGGAGAAATCCGGACATTGCTTTCCATGCCGATTTATGACGGCAATAGGTTGGTTTCAGGAATTTCCCGAAAAGAACTTGCCGCCTTGAATGCTGATCCGAAAACGCCTTTTAATAATAAGGCGGTTCGGGGCAATTACCCACCTGCGTCGACGTTTAAAATGTGTGTCATGTTGGCGGCGCTCGAAGCCGGTAAAGCCAATTTGACCGAGCGCGTCATTTGCACGGGCCATACACAGGTTGGAAACAAAAAATTTCATTGCTGGACCCGTCGTGGTCACGGCCCTGTCAATCTGCAGCAGTCGCTGCAATATTCTTGCGATGTTTATTATTACGAAATGGCGCACCGGATTGGAATCGATGCGGTCCATGATGTCGCCATTAGGCTTGGGCTTGGTCAATCTTACGATTTAGGGATTTTAACGCGGTCTAGTGGTTTAATCCCGACCGAAGCCTGGAAAAAGGAACGTCAGAGAGACGGGTGGAGACGCGGCGACTCGCTCAACGCATTTATAGGGCAGGGCTATGTTCTGGCGACGCCTTTGCAACTGGCCGTGATGACGGCCAGATTGGCCAATGGGGCGAAAGCCATCACCCCCCATATGATCATTGGGGAAAATGTGCCTGAGTTTGGCTCAATGAATTTTGACAAAGCCCATTTGGATATCGTCAGAGAAGCGATGCGGCAGGTTTGTATGGTGCCCGGAGGGACGGCTTACCGAGATTTTCCATTAGGCCCGATGGCAAGAACTATTCAAATGGCAGGAAAAACCGGGACAGGGCAAGTCACGGGTATTTCAGCCAGCGAAAGGGCGAGCGGCGTTATACGGAACCAAGACAAAGAATGGCGGTTTAGAGATCATTCCATTTTCGTCGGCTATGCCCCTTTTGACCGCCCCAGATTTGCGGTTGGGACCATTGTCGAGCATGGCGGGTCAGGTTCAGGCCGAGCCGCCGATATAACACGGGCCTTACTTCAAAAGGCGCTTGAAAGAGACGGTTTAATCGAGCCCGTGCCGTTGACTGAAGACCAGCCCGTCACACCGCAAAGCCCATCTTCGGATAGTTCATTATGAACCTCTGGAGTTTTTTGACACAAAAAATCTATGAAATTAACTGGCTTCTCCCGGCCTTGATATATCTCTTAGGGCTCATCGGTGTGGCGGCAATTTATGCGGCCACAGACGGAGTTTGGAACCACGGTGCCCAACAACATTTGATCCGATTGCTCCTGGCCGGTGGGATCATGATTTTTATTGCCCTCATTGATATTCGTGTCTGGTATCATCTGGCTTATCCCATGTATGTCGTGGGGGTGGTTTTGCTGGGCTTGGTCGATCGGTTCGGTGTTGTTAAAAATGGTTCGAAACGATGGTTGGACGT
>JAHDDX010000008.1 GCA_020629135.1 Hellea sp. | reverse complement strand
GTGCCGCGCACGGAATATCACTGTTCGCGCTGCGGCGGTCATCAGGGCCATGTGTTCAAGGACGGACCCGCGCCGACAGGACTGCGGTATTGTAATAATGGGGTGGCTTTGAAATTTGTGCCGGATCAGGCCTAATTTGAAAGGAAAGGGATTTTCATCCAATTCGGTTAATGAGCCGTAAAACAGTTGGCAGATTTCATAAAATTTCATGATTGAAATTGGTCTGAAAATTGCTAGGGTTTACCCATCACATAGCCGTTCCATTCCGGAGCCGCGTTTATCGAAAGGAGGTACATCTTGTCTATCTATTTTGAGGGGATCGCCCGAAGCTGTTAGATCAGCACTTTCGCAAAAACGAAATTGGGTATCATGAATTATCTTAAGTGAAAAACCGGCATTATGCCCGGTTGATCCCAAACTTCAAAACGAGGCCGCTTGATACTGTCGAGCGGCCTTTGTTTTTGCTCAGAACCCGCCTCTAGCAAAATTCACGCCAACTCAACCAAACCTTAAGGCTTTTGCGATAGTCAGACCTAATAAGAACTAAACAGGTGGGGTGGGCGCTCTATGGCGATGGCACCAAAATTACAGCTCAAACAGAGCCAGTCTCTGGTCATGACGCCGCAATTGCAGCAGGCGATCAAGCTCTTGCAGCTATCCAATATTGAACTCGCCGCTTTTGTCGAAGAGCAGCTTGAGAGCAATCCGCTGCTGGAGCGCGGAACAGGTGATGAAAATCGCCGCGAAGAGAAAATCGATAATAACACCGCGGATGAAAGTTATTCAGAGATCGAGTTAGATCAACCGGTTGCGGCCGCGTCACAATCACTCGACGCCCCTGATCACGCGGTCAATAGCGAAGCTGGTCCGGCCGATGTGGGTGGCTCCGTCGATTGGTCCAAAGCGGGCAATGGCGGTTCCTTTCAGGGCGGCGAAGATTATGACGCGCTGGCGCAGACAGCCGCAGAAAAAACCCTCAGCGAACATTTGCGCGATCAATTAGCGGTCAGCCATATTTCCGAGCAGGATCGCCTGGTCGCTCTGCACCTGATCGATCACGTGGATGAAAATGGATATCTTCGTGCCGGGCTGTCCGAAATTTCTGAAAAGCTAGGCGTATCGATGGCCCGTATTCAATCCGTCCTGACACAGCTCCAGACATTCGAACCAACGGGTGTGTTTGCCCGCGATCTCAGAGAATGCCTATTGATCCAATTGCGTGAACAAAACAAAATTACCGACGCCTTTGAAGCCATGTTGGATAACCTTAGTCTTTTGGCCAAGCACGATCTTTCCGGTTTGGCGCGCTTGTGCGACGTCAGCCGTGAGACTTTGGGATCAATGATCGAACAATTGCGGACTCTGGCCCCAAAACCCGGTCTGGCCTATGGCAGTGAAGTCGTCGCTACAGTGGAACCCGATGTGTTCATCAAGGAAACCGCCCATGGCGGTTGGGCCGTGGAGCTGAATTCCGACACATTACCGCGCGTATTGGTGAATAACCGTTATTTCGCTGAAATATGCGGCCCGAGCGCCGATGAACAAACCCGCGAATTTATGACCGAATGTCACCAAACGGCCAGCTGGCTGGTAAAGTCACTCGATCAGCGGGCTCGCACTATTCTTAAGGTGGCGACCGAAATTGTTCGCCAGCAGGACGGATTTTTTGCCTATGGCGTGGATCACATGCGCCCTCTGAACCTAAAAACCGTGGCTGAAGCGATTGATATGCATGAAAGCACGGTCAGCCGCGTCACCTCTAATAAGTATATGGCGACGCCGCGCGGCGTGTTTGAGTTTAAATATTTCTTCTCGGCTGCCATTCCGTCTCTGGATGGGGGTGAAGCCCATTCTGCAGAAATGGTTCGAAATCGAATTAAAGTTCTGATTTCCGAAGAAACTGCAACAACGGTGAAATCGGATGACAAATTGGTCAATATGTTGCGGGCCGAAGGCATTGATGTGGCGCGCCGGACCGTGGCAAAATATCGTGAAGCCTTGGGAATTCCGTCTTCGGTCGCCCGCCGCCGGATATTCAAAAACGCTCAAATTTGATCCGAAATTGTCCACGAATTTCGTAACTTTTGATGGAATATGAGGCATTTGCACCTGTTCAACAGTGGCATTTATGCTAAGGTAAAACTTCAACAAACCAGGAGTCCCTATGAATATCCAGATTGCTTCCAAAGGCATTGATGTATCCCCTGCTCTGCAGGACCGAATATCGGATAGACTGGAAGACATGATGGATAAATTCATACACCGGGAGGGCGACGCCCAAGTCTCAGTTAGCCGTGAAGGCACCGGATTTCGAACCGTTTGTTCTGTTCATCTGCCCTCAGGCGCAACTATGGAAGGCAAAGGTGAAGCCCATGATGCCTACGCCGCAACTGACGAAGCCTTGGAACATGTCGAAAAACGTCTTCGTCGGTATTCCCGTCGCTTAAAAGATCACAATGCTGAGGCTAAAGCCTCAGCCTTTAATATGTTTATTCTGGAAAACCCGGTCCAAAGCGATGAAGACGACGCCGGGGATAACGCGCCATCTGAACCGATTGTGATCGCCGAAAAACCTGGAAAAATCCGGACCATGACCCCAAGCATGGCGGCCTTGGAACTTGGTTTGGCGGATACGGGCGTCGTGATTTTCAATAATGCCAAACATGGACGTTTAAATGTCGTCTTTAAGCGCAGCGACGGCAACATTGGATGGATTGACCCAACCGACTAAAAGGTATATGCGCCCGTCTGCGCAATAACTCGTATAATCGATAAGCCACGTTAATGGTGCCCCGACATGACGTTTGAAGACTTGATCCATGAAAGCTGTGTGATCTGTGACCTGAATGTAACCAGCAAAAAACAGCTGTTTCAGGACATGGCACAAGTTCTGCTTGATTCCGGTGTTTTAGAAGGATCGGAGGTCGAGTTGCGCGATATCGTTACGGGGGCAAGTGAACGGGAGCGCCTGGGCACAACCGGTGTCGGGTCGGGCGTCGCCTTACCGCATGCTCGTATTGCCGGAATTGACCGCGTTTATCTGGCATTTGCGCGCCTTGAAGACCCGATTGATTTTGAAGCCATTGATGATCGGCCTGTTGACCTTGTCGCATTGCTGATTGCACCAGAACATACTGGCGGAGAGCATTTACGCGCTCTGGCTATGGTATCTCGGCGCCTGCGACGCGAAGATATGAGATCGCGGCTGCGCGGGGCGCCCGACGCACAAAGCCTTTACATGATGCTGGTCGATAACCGCGAAGCCAGCGCGGCTTAAACTCTTATTGTTTTTATTCGGATAGATTGTCATAAACAGCCTTTGCGGGCTGGACGACGAAAATTGCCAAAATTTACGCCTTGAAACGGATCGGATAGAGATGACAGACCAACAGGCTCATACCGAAAACCGGTATTTCAACCGGGAGCTTTCCTGGTTGTTTTTTAACAACAGGGTCTTGGAAGAAGCCAAAAATCCAGACGTCCCATTACTCGAGCGATTACGGTTTTTGTCTATTTCCGCTTCCAACCTGGATGAATTTTACATGGTTCGGGTAGCCGGAATTCGAACTCAAATCCTGGCCGGAATGACAGCGCCCAGTTTTGATGGCCTGACCCCGCGTGAGCAGTTATCCAAGATCGCAAAACGGGCCGGAAAAATCACCAAAGCGCAAGCCTCTTGCTGGAGCAATTTAAAATCATTGCTGCAAAATGAAAACATTCTGGTCAAATCCATGGAAGATTTGTCTGAGAATGAAGGAAGCACACTTCGTCAAATGTATGAGGACACGGTTCTACCAATCCTGTCGCCGCTTGCCGTCGATCCCGCCCACCCATTTCCATTTATTTCCAATCTGGGCTTTGGTGTCGTCATTTCCCTTAAACGTCCCGGACAAACCGATCCGCTCTACACCATTATTCCTGTTCCGGCTCAGACTCCGCGCTTTATCCACATTAAAGCCGGTAAGAAAAAAGATGTTTACGTCCGTGTCGAAGACGCCATTGCCCATTATGCGCAGGATCTTCTTCCGGAATTTGACGTTATGGATTGCGGTTATTTTCGCATCACCCGGGACAGCGACATTGCTGTGGATGAAGACGCCGAAGACTTGGTGGAACATTTTGAGTTTCTTTTAAAGAAACGTCGTCGAGGGCGCGTAATTCGTCTCGAAATGAACGCGGATATCACCCCCGATCTGGAAGACTTTCTAATCGAGGGCTTTGAGTGTTGGAATGAAGACATTCAAAAATCCCATTCCATGCTCGGAATGGAAGCCCTTTCCGAACTGATTACCTCCCATCGGCGCCACCTGCTCTTCCCACCGTTTAAAGCCCGCTTCCCTGAACGGATCCGTGATTTTGACGGTGATTGTTTTGCCGCCGTCGCGGCCAAGGATATACTGGTGCACCACCCCTATGAGGAATTTGACGTCGTCGTTCAGTTTCTGATGCAGGCTGCACAAGATCCCGATGTTGTCGCCATCAAACAAACCTTGTACCGAACGTCCGATGACAGCCCAATCGTCAAAGCCCTGATTGAGGCCGCAGAGCGCGGGAAAAACGTCACCGCGCTTGTCGAGCTCAAAGCCCGCTTTGACGAAGAAAGCAATTTACGCTGGGCGCGGGATCTTGAGCGGGCTGGGGCGCATGTGGTTTATGGATTTGTCGGCTTAAAAACCCATGCCAAAGTTTCATTAGTCGTGCGGCGAGAAGGCCAGAAACTCAAAACCTATACCCATTTAGGGACCGGGAATTACCACGCGCAAAACGCCAAAGTTTATACCGATTTGGCCTTGTTCACCGCAGACCCAGCCATGGGCCGCGATGTCGGCAAATTGTTTAATTATGTCACCTCCTATTCTAAACCAAAATCCATGGAAAAACTGGTCGTGGCGCCCACTTATCTTCGACCCAGTTTGATCGAATTAATTGAACAGGAAATCGCCCACGCCAAAGCAGGTAAAGTCGCCAATATCTGGGCCAAAATGAATGCATTGGTTGATACAGGCATTATCGATAAGCTTTATGAAGCCTCTCAGGCCGGGGTACAGATAGACCTGGTTGTTCGTGGCATTTGTTGCCTGCGTCCCGGTATTGAAGGTCTGTCTGACAATATTCGAGTTAAAAGTATTGTCGGCCGCTTCCTCGAGCATTCGCGGATCGTCTGTTTTGGAAATGGCGCGGCACTACCCAATTCTTTAGCCAAGATATATTTCTCATCGGCGGATTGGATGCCGCGTAATCTCAACCGAAGGATCGAAACATTTATTCCTGTCGAAGCGACAACTGTGCGTCGTCAGATTATGAACCAGATCATGGTTGCCAACCTTAACGATGAAACCAATTCCTGGGATTTGTTACCGAATGGCAAATATGTCAGACAGGTTCCCGAAGATGCGGAGAACGGCTTTTCAGCTCATGCATATTTTATGAAAAATCCATCTTTGTCTGGTCGCGGTAAATCATTGAAATATAGCGCGCCCAAAGACCTCGACGTGCAAAAGCGCAAAAAGAAAATCGCTTAATTTATGGGTTTACCATCGCGATATAAGCGGATTGGGGTTCTTGATATTGGATCCAATTCAGTTCGTTTTGTCATTTTCGAATTATTTGGAGCCGCCTTTACGGCGGTGTATAATGAGAAGGTTCTGGCTGGCCTGGGGCGCGAGCTGACCCAAACCGGACGGCTTCATAAAAATGGCCGGCAAGAAGCTCTGGCCGCAATAAAACGGTTCAATCGGATCGCGCAGGAACAAGGTCTTGACGATTTAATTGTGGGCGCGACCGCCGCCTTGCGCATTGCCGATGACGCACCGGAATTCATCGACCAGGTAAAAACCGATACCGGGATAGATATTTCCCCGGTCTCCGGTGACGAAGAAGCCCGGTTAACCGCCTTAGGCTTAATCGCAGCAGAACCGCGCGCCAGTGGTATTGCGGCCGATTTAGGTGGGGCTAGCCTGGAATTAATTAAAGTTGACCACGGCGAAGTTGGGCAAGGCGTAAGCTACAAGGTCGGCCCGTTTCAAATGCTCGGGGGACGACTTTCGCGGCAAGGACAACTCAACGCGACTGATCTCAAACAAAAGATTGTTTCCGTTATTGAAAGTTCAAATAAGAGTTTTGAACCCGGTCAAATTTTATACCTGATTGGCGGGGCCTGGCGTAACCTTGCCGGAATTCATCAAACCCGCCATTTATATCCGCTCAGAACTCTGCAGGCTTATGAGCTTATGCCCGGCGCGGCGCAGGATTTAGCCCGCTGGGCCTATGGTGTCGGGCATACGGATTTGTTAAATTGGCCAGGCATTGCGCAACGCCGACTGGAAACTCTGCCCTATAGCGGAATTTTACTTGATGTCTTGTTAGAGCGATTAAATCCCAAAAAAATCGTCATCTCGACATCCGGTTTGCGTCAAGGCCTGATTTATAACGCCTTGCCGGAAAATCTTCGAAAGCGAGACGCTTTGCTCGATGGTTGCCGGGATCTGGCGCGCGGTAACTTACAGGGTCAGGGTTTTGCCCGTCCGCTCTGGGAGTTTTTAACACCGGTCAATCCTTTCTGCCCGGCCGTTTTTGAAACGGAGAATGAAAACCGCTTGCGGCTAGCTGCCTGTTATCTGGTTGGAATCGGTAAAGGGCTTCATCCAGATTACCGCGCGGAATTGGTGTTTGATGATGTCTTATATGCCCCATTATCCGGCCTGACCCATAAGGAGCGGGCCTACCTGGCGCTAATATTGTTTCACTCATATACATCGAAGAGAAACTACCCCAATGCGCCCGCTATGAATCTTTTACTTTCGCTAAAAGAACGAGAAGCCGCTTTTATCTACGGATCCGCTATGCGTCTTGGTGTCGTTGCATCAGGACGGTCAGCGACCTTGTTAGAGAAATTTGCCTTAAGGGCCAATCCGCAAACCTTGTCTTTGATTGTCGAGCCTGACTATCATGAACTCATTACAGAGCGGGTCACACACCGTTTAAATAAGCTGGGAAATTTATTGAACCGAAAAACGGAGACGATTTAATCGTCGGGCGTTTCTTTGGCGTCTTGTTCGGCTTTTGCCTTTTGCGCCGCTTCCCAGTCTTTAATAATTGTCGAACCAATTTCAATTTTTGAAGCTGTTTCAATTTGACTGCCACGTATAGGCGGTGGGCGGGACGGTATGGTCTTTTTCGCAGTTTCGACTTCGGGAATAATTTCGGTGTCCGGCTCGACTGTTTCAGAAAGCACGATATCCGGCTGAACAGATGACTTAGACATCAGCCACAAACTTCCCTGCAAAGGGTCTGAAATAAATAGTCCGCGGCGATCTATCATAATCGGACCTGGCACGCCCCAGGCGCTCCGTCGATTGGCGCTTAAAAACCCGTCAACGACCACCTCCATATTGGCAACGGGATGACCAAACCGGGTGGGTACAGCAATCACATTTAGACCTCCCGACGTATTTTTGGACAATTTAGCCACGCCCCCCTGGGAGACAAATACATGATCAGCCCAAAGCGCAAATCCCGCCGGTGCATTGTCTGCATTTATTGACGTCATGCCGGCAATCTGGACGCCGGGTTCAACCGGAAATTTTGACGTCTGCACCGCATGCGGTTCCACTTTGATCAATTGATTGTCCACGCTGACCCAAATATCCTTCGGACCGTTCGCCAGAAATTTAGATATATGTCCGTCAAGTTCCCAGATCAATTTGGCCCGTCCCGACGCCAGATCAATTGCGATAATCTTTGATTGTCCGCCAGCCAAGTTCATCGCAATCCAAATTGAGTGGCTTTGGGGATGATGAATGAGCGCCCGGTTCGGCCCGGCAGACATATTGCTCAAGTCCGCCAGCATATTCGTAGATTGAGTTTCTTTATTCCACCGCCAAACGGCCTTTTGGTCAGCCACAAAAATGTTTTCGCCGAAGCTAACAATGTCACTCGGTCTATCCAATTGGTTCATGATGACCCTTTGGTGATCGGCCCGTCCGTCCCGTCCGCGATCCACAATTTCAAACACCCGCCCATGCTTGGTGTCGGTCACGTAAACGGCCCCGTCATCCATCGCCGTAATTGCTCCGATTTTCCCGAGCCGAGAGGCAAAGCGATGAATTTGAAATTCGTCCGGGGCCTGCAGACTTTCCGAGCTACCGCGTGAACGCATAACCAAAGGCTCAATCAAGCCCTGCGGCGCATCCGCCGACAATTCATAACTGTCCCCTGGGTCAGGCCAGGCCGTCATCGATAGCAGCCAAATAGCTAATATGGTAAAAATCAATCGCATAATTTTCGGCTCCATCCCTTTGCCGAGAATATTAAGAGAGGGTTAACAGGCCCGATTGAAGCTGTTTTTAATCCCCTTGTCATAGGCGGATCATTCTGATTAGGTACGAATCACACACATTTAGGAGAACGATTTTCAGGATATTCCTGCAAAACATAGAGTTGAATGGCCCAGGTAGAAACAAAAGAGGACCATTATGGGACTAATGTCCGAACTCGACATCAATATCGAACCGCCCTTGAAATCCGGCGGCTTTCCTTGCTTGATACTTAACGCTGACTATCAGCCATTATCCTATTTCCCACTATCCGTCTGGTCGTGGCAAGATGCGGTTAAGGCGGTCTTTTTGGACCGGGTGAACATCGTTGATAATTACGACCGTACTGTTCGGTCGGCCAGTTTTGAAATGCCGATCCCCAGCGTTGTCGCGCTTAAGGATTATGTCTCGCAAAACCGCTCGCCTGCTTTCACACGGTTTAATCTGTTTTTGCGCGATGGGTTTGAATGCGTGTATTGCGGCAGCCCGGATGAATTGACCTTTGATCATGTTATTCCCAGACGGCTGGGCGGCAAAACGACCTGGACCAATATTGCGGCAGCGTGCTCAAAATGTAACCTTAAAAAAGGCGGGCGGATGCCCAAGGAAGCCGGCATGATTCCAAAGATCAAACCCTTCCGCCCCACCATGCATCAATTACAGGCTCAAGGTCGAAAGTTCCCGCCTAATCATTTGCATGAAAGTTGGCTTGACTATTTATACTGGGACGTTGAACTTAAGGCATGACTCAAAGATTACATCCTTATGCCCTGATTATGGGCCTTGGCATCACGATTATGGTTTGGGCGGTTATCCGCCATCCTTTATTTGCAATATTCGCCGGCGTGGTTTCGACTATTTTGCTGGATATGGGATTTAAGGCGCAAAATAAGGATAAGGACTCGGGCGAATGAAACGCCTGATTACGGGGTGCGTTTTAGCCCTGAGCCTGACTGCCTGCATGGACAATAGTCCGAATGTGATCCTGGAAACCGAACTCGGCAATATAGAGATCGAAGTTTATCCAAAAAAAGCGCCTATTTCGGCGAATGATTTCCTCTACTATGTCGATAACGGACTTTATGATCAGCAAGGTTTTTACCGGACCGTGCGCGCCGACAATGATCCGCTCGAAATGGGCATGTCATTAATCCAAGGTGGGCGACTTGAACTTGCCCCTGTGACCTCACCGATTGAGCATGAAACCACTGAATTGACCGGCATGACTAATAGTTCGGGCTCGGTCGCGATTGCCCGCGACGCACCCGGCACCGGCAGCGCCGCCTATTTCTTTATTAATATCGGCGATAATCTTTTTCTCGATTATGGCGGAGAGCGCAATCCGGACGGACAAGGCTATGCGGTATTTGGTAAGGTTATTTCCGGCATGGACGTGATCCGCGCGGTGCAGGCCCGCCCATCCACAGGGCCGTCTGCGAGCGAAGTGACACAAGGACAATTTCTGACCGAGCCTGTGATAATTTCAAAGGCATATCGCAAATGAATATTTTCATCCTGGGCCTCGCTATTTTCTTTGTCCCGCATTTGTATTCGTCATTTCGAGACCGATCGGACGGAAAAGATCTGCGTCGCAAGATCGGATATAATACCTATATGGGGATCTATTCGGTCATTACCCTGATCGGACTGATCCTGATGATCAAAGGATTTGGCGAAATGCGCCCGTCACAAGTGCTTTACCAAGCACCCGTCTGGGGCATACATCTGAACTTGATCTTATCCTTTCTGGCGTTGATTTTTTTCATCGCCGCCAATTTTCCAACCGGTCACATTAAAAAGACGCTGAAGCATCCTATGTTGGTCGGTGTAAAGCTCTGGGCGGTCGGACATTTGTTTTCGAATGGTGAGCTTAATTCTGTCATGTTGTTCGGGGCGTTTCTGGCTTATGCGGTGATTGACCGGATTGCTGTCAAACGCCGGGGTGATCGGGGCCCTGTGGCCATAACCCCGCACGCCAAATGGGATATCATGGCCGTGACCATGGGTGTGTTTATAACGCTGATTTTCGTCTATAACGTCCACCCGAAATGGATCGGCGTTCCGGTATTGCCTTAGCCATCTGCCTCCATAGCGGCCAGGCGTGAGGCCTGATCTTCGGCGATCAGGGCGTCAACCACATCGCCGAGTTCATCCCCGGCAACAATTTTATCAAGCTTATAAAGTGTCAGATTTATCCGGTGATCCGTGACCCGCCCTTGAGGGTAATTATAGGTGCGAATACGCTCTGACCGATCCCCTGATCCTACCTGGCCTTTACGCTCATCGGCGCGCTCGGCGTCTAAGCGCTGCTTTTCCATGTCATAAAGTTTCATCTTGAGCAGGCGTTCCGCATTGGCCCGGTTCATATGCTGGGACTTGGCATCACAAACCACAACGACACCGGTCGGGATATGGGTCATACGTACGGCTGAGTCCGTTTTATTGACGTGCTGTCCACCGGCACCGGAGGCCCGCATGGTGTCGACACGGACATCGCTCATGGAAAACCCGATATCAATGTCTTCGGGCTCGGGTAAAACCGCGACCGTTGCAGCGGAGGTATGAATGCGCCCCTGAGTTTCCGTAACCGGCACACGTTGCACACGGTGAACCCCGCTTTCAAACTTCATCTGACCATAAACACCGGAACCGGAAATCGAAGCGACAATTTCCTTATAGCCGCCCTGGTCGGCCTCGGATTCAGATTCGACCTCAACCTTCCAGCCCCTGATCTGGGCGAAGCGGGCATACATTCGGTATAAATCGCCGGCGAAGATCGCAGCTTCATCACCGCCCGTGCCCGCACGAATTTCAAGGATTATAGACGCATTGTCATCTTTGTCTTTGGGCAGAAGCAGGATCGAAACTTCATGCTCGAGCTCAGGCAGCTGGTCTTTCAGGGCCTGCAATTCCTCTTTGGCCATGGCACCCATTTCCGGGTCATCCAGCATGGCTTCCAGATCTTCCATTTCCGCACGCACCTCTTGCAGGCGGCGCACCCCTTCGGCCACGGGTTTTAGCTCGGCATAGTCCTTGCCGAGTTGAACGATTTCATCGCCATCTGTGGTCGCCCCCATCCGCGCTTCTATATGTTCGAAACGGTCGAGGACCTGGGCCAGTTTGTGATCCGGTATATGCATGGCGGGTAGTTAGGGATGTTTGATAGGAATGTCTAGAACCCTGCCAAACAATAGGAACATTCTGCAACATACTATTGTAGATTGAATATCGACTGCTATAATCGAAGTATTATATTAAATTGGGGTTATTCATGTATCAATACTCATTACGTCGTCATCTTCATTCTTTGGTGGCTGTGTTATCCGTTTCAAGTAGCTTGGCTATGTTTGGCGTATCAAATGCGTCAGAAATTCCCATTGAATCTTTGACCAAGCTTCCCGCCATTTCTAGCCTTTCTATTTCTGAAGATGGGGAAGTTCTCACCGGGCTGGTGCGACAAGGCGATGCCGAAAGATTGTCTCTCGGCGTCTGGGATCTGAACGACATGTCTAAGCCCCCAAATGTGATTTCCGCGAGCGGCGATGTGGATTTTATGCGGGTGAGCGCATTAAAAGCCGGTAAAATCATAGTTCAGGCTCGTAAAAAATGGACAGGCGCTTTGGCAGGATGCGGCGAAGGAAATGCCATCGGCTCAACGAAAACCTATCTTTTTAAAACATTGGTTACAGATACTGAATTTTCAGAATTTGGAGAGCCTTTCTCTGGCGAATCAAATCTCAGAGGCAAAACGGATTTTGAGAAAGTCTGCAATGGCATTAATGGAACAGGTGGTCTTGCCGCGAATTTACCGCTTGATCCCGAAAACGTAATCATTTTTCAACGCAGCAGCGTGTTCGATCGAGAGTCCGATTATTTAAAATATAATCTTCGGACCGGAAAATCAGAAAAATTATTTTCCGATTTCGGCAATGAGAATGTTGGCTTGATGCATCCAAAAACCGGGAAAGTTCTCACCAGAACTTATTCTGACTATGGCGACGGACGCTATAAAGGAAAATTTAAAATTGTCGACGATTCCGGAAAATTCAAAACGCACGAAAATCTGACATCTGATTCAAATGGCCGGTACAATATTAGTATTTTAGGTCTTGATGACGCGTCTGGTAAGTATTTTATTGCCACGGATAAGTTTTCAGACAAGCAACGTGTTTATATGTATGACGCTCGCACTGAGCAGTTCGATAGCACTCCCAAGTTTTCCCATGATAAGTTTGATGTCAGAGGTATAACCCGCAGTACGCGTGACGATGATTTCGGCAAAGTTCTGGGTTATTCTATCGGTGCGGCCAATGTCGAGATGGTATATTTAGACCCAGTCTTAAAAGCCGTACAAGATAAGTTCTTAAAACAATTTCCAGGAAAATCCGTTCGTATTTCTGATTGGTCTCGAGACAGAACCAAGCTTATTGTCGTGGTGGAAGGCTCTGATATGCCACCCTCTTATTTTCTCACGACTGACATGAAAAGTTTTAAGTTTCTGGGTAGTCGAAACCCTGAACTGTCAAAAACGCCAATGTCGAAAACCGAGCTTGTTTATTATCCTGCGCGGGACGGCAAACAAATTCCTGGCCTGCTGACCATGCCCACAGGATGGAAAAAAGGAGATCCGGCGCCTTCTGCAATTATTCACCCGCATGGTGGTCCTTGGGCCCGCGATTATGCAGGTTGGGACGCGTCCGGTTGGGTGCCATTCTTAACCTCACGAGGATATGCCGTACTTCAACCTCAATATCGCGGCAGTACCGGATGGGGGCGTGACATTTGGTTGTCAGGTGATGCCGAATGGGGACAAGCCATGCAGGACGATAAAGATGATGGCGCGAACTGGATGGTTGAAAATGGTTATGCCGATGCAGATCGTATAGCTATTTTTGGATATTCTTATGGTGGATTTGCGGCCTTTGCGGCCGCCGTACGACCGGGCGGACCATTTAAATGTGCGATTGCAGGTGCTGGCGTTTCGGATTTGACTAATTTAGGTCGAAACTGGAGCAATAATCCATTGCAACGGGCCTATCAGGGCAAAACAGTTAAAGGGATGGACCCGATGAAAAATGCTGAAAATATCAGTATGCCTATGTTGATGTTTCACGGTGATCGTGACGTCCGGGTGCCCGACTCCCACGCCAAGCGGTTCCACAAAAAAATCAAGAAAAAAGTAAAGTCCGAATTGGTAATCGTCAAAGATATGCCACATTCAATGCCCTGGTCGACAAAAATGCAAAACACATCATTGCAAGCGATCGAAGACTTTCTTGAGAATGATTGCTTTGGCTAGTTAAGGCCCAAGCCGTGAAGATAAAAAGGGACGGTTTTCCGTCCCTTTTTTATTTTAAAACTTCTTTTCCAATCCCAAAAACAATGTTCTTGGCCGTCCTGGAAAATAGCGCTCATTACCAAAGGCAAAATCAGCCCGGTCCGCATAACGAATATCAAACAGATTATCGACCCGACCGAATAGACGGAGTTGATCCGCGACCTGCCATGAACCCCGCCAGACAAACAAGTCGTGCCCAGGATAGCTTTGCGTATTGCCTGGATTAGTGAAATATGAGCCCATATGTCTCCATTCCAATTCAGTCGCGACCCGTTTGAGGGGTTTTAATTTTATGCGCAAATGCGCGAGCGTATCCGGTGCTGTATCCACCCGGTTCCCATCAACGATCTGGCTGGCAATATCATCAAATTCGTAATTGTGTCGCGCCAAGCTACCATCACCGGAAACTTCAATCCAGGACGCAAGCTCGGCTTTGAAACTTACCTCGACCCCTAAATGAGAGGTCTTGCCATCCGTCACATTAAATCCATCTGAATTTCTAAAAAAGAAATTGTCCTTGCGCATAGCAAATGCAGCCAGATCAAATGATAGAGTTTGCCAGCGTCCCTTCAATCCGACCTCGACACTATCCAGGGTTTCAACATTCGCATCGCCCGGCAGTTGATTGATTTGCACGGAATAAAGATCAGATGTTTGCGGGGCTCGCGCACCGCGGACCGCCCGTCCGTAAATATTCACCTTGTCACCTAATCGATGCACCAGGCTGAGCTTGGGTGTCACCGCCAGAAAATCATCTGAGCGATCATCGACGCGCTGAAAGCGACCAAACACACCACTATCGATGCGATTGTCATAGGCATAATCCGTATAATCAATCCTTAGACCACCGGTCAGCGTCGTCTTCGGGCCGAGCGCGACATCGCCTTGCCCGTAGGCCGCTAGATTAATTGCGCGAACCTCATAGTCATAATGCGCGCCCTGAACGAAAGAGAAGCGCGAAGGATTAAATTGAAACTCGTCCAGGAACCCGTCCGTATATTCGGCGTCCACACCGGCGACAAAATTTTGACCATATAAAGTCGTCTGAAGGCCAAAACTGTGATGCCCGTTTTTCTCCAGGGCCTGACCGGGCACAAAATGCCTGAGGAATTCAAGATCCGTCCAACGGAAATATGGGCTCACCCGAAGAGACTGAGTTTCAGAAATCGGCTTTTCAAGCCGTAGATAAGACCGGAATGACCGCCCATCGCGAAAGGCTTCGGGAAACGGGTTTGTAAATCGGAGGGTTTCATCCCGATAGGCGTCCGGGCCTTGCACGAAACCAGCCGTTTCCTGATTGAGGTTCTGGAAACTGCTGACCCAGACCGCGTCCCAGTCTCCCAGGGTTTCATCCACCCGCAATTGCAGCTTTTGCTGATCAAACCCTGAATCGGCGCGAAATCCATCGTCATGCGTAAAAGAACCCGATAAGCGAATTTTTTCGGAACTGATTGAACCATTGGTTCCGACAAATCCGTCATCACTCGCCCATAACTTTAGGTAACCACCGGATTCAGGCACCTTGGAAATTAGATTGATCATGCCGTGGATTGCATTGGAACCATAAAGCACACTGCCAGGCCCCTTGACCACTTCAAGCCTGTCAGCATTTTCACTTTGGCTTTCAAACAATCCGTTGACATTGGCAAAACCGGCAGCCCGCAAAGGAACGCCGTCTTCAAGATATAAGAATGACCCGGCACCTGCGCCGCCCGTCAATACAGGCGACCGGATAGCTGTTAGATGCTCCTGTCCGCTACCCCGATGAATATTCACACCGGCAATTTGATTGAGGCTTTCCGCCGGATGGACCTGGGATAATTCTTCTAATCGTGACGGGTCAATGATCCCGACTGCGCCTGCATAATCCTGCTCAGATTCGGCCTGGCGAGTCGCCGTAACAATAAGCTGATCGTCTTGTGCAAAGGCGTAGCTTCCTGAGATCAGACAGGGCAATAGAATAATTGTTTTCACGCGGCTCAATTGGGTCATAATAATAAACGGACTTAGGTCGGTTTTCCGTCAGGCGGCGAAATGATATGCAGGTCCCGTTGCGGGAACGGAATGGAAATGCCGTCTTTTTCCAAGGCCTTGTTAATCGCCGTATGTAGATGATGGCTAACGGGGAACCGGTCTTCAAAACTGCGGAGGAACACTCGGACTTCAAAGTCCAATGAACTATCCCCAAATCCAAGGAACAGGACTTGCGGTTTCGGCGAATCGAGCACTCGGTCATTTTGGCTTACAACGTCCAGAATGATATCTCTGGCTTTGTCCGTATCCGTTCCATAGGCCACACCCACTTTGATGATGAGGCGGGTAATGGAATTAGATAATGTCCAGTTGGTCACTTTTTCGGTGATAAGTGATTTATTTGGAATTAGAATTTCGCGGTTGTCCAGATCGCCGAGCGTCGTCGCCCGAATCTGAATTCGGGTCACCGTCCCGCTTTGATCGCCGATCGTCACATAATCCCCAACACGGACCGGACGTTCAAACAATATAATCAGACCGGAGATAAAATTGGCGATAATTTCCTGCAGACCGAAACCAACACCGACACCCAGCGCGGCAACGACCCATTGCAATTCCGACCATTTAGTGCCCAATCGGTTAAACGCCATAATTAACCCAATGGCGATGATTATATACCCTAACACGCCGACAATGGCATAACGCGTTCCGGCGTCCAGCTTGGAACGGTTTAAAACAAACACTTCCAAAAATCCGGGTAGGTTTCGTGACGCAATGAAGGTCAAAACAACGATAACCATGGCCTGCATCAGATTCCAAAGCGTGATGGAATTCATTGTCAAAGCGCCGTCAACGTCACGGGTTTCATGCGACCAAAGTTTGACCTCATCAAAAATGGATAGAGCTGGCAAAAGATCCTGCCAGAAAATCCACATCAGACCGGCAAAGCCGAGTGCCATGACCGTGTTTAAAAGTTGCGTGGACTGGCGCGATAACGTCTCAAGATCAATCTCGTCATAATCCACAGGCGGCGGCGGGTCTCCGCGTTCTTCGGCCGCTTCTTTTTCCTCCCGGGCTTTCAGGATTTTTTCGCGGCGTTCCATCGCCTGCCGCAGGGCGATCCGGCGTTGCGCCACAACAACCGTTCGTTTGATCAGTCCATAGGTCGCATAGGTCGCAATCATCAAACCGCTTGAGAAAAAGAGCCGAGAAAGTAATTCCCGCGCCGTATCGTAATATCCGCTGGCGGCCAATAGCGCCGCCACTATCGGCAATCCCACAACCAGGATTGTAATAACATGGCGATAACGCCAAAGCAGATCCCGGTCTGACAACGCTTTTTCAATCGCAGAGCGCTTGGCCCAAAGGACTTTGATTCCGAATAAGGAAAACGCCCCCGCGGTAATGATAAAGGCCAATAGGCTAAAACCTTCATAAATGTCAGGTTCCCGACTGTTTTGGGTCAACGTGACCAAAGCGATTGTCACCGCTGCAAAAGGTATGAACCATCGTAACTGCCGTAAAACCCCATGCCGGATTACCATAGGCAGATTATAATGGGCATCAAATAGGGATTTATCCCGGTTCCACTCTGCCCACATCAAAAAGAACCAGAGAAAACCAGAGAGCTCGATTCCGGTTTGCCCGAGCGACGTAATAAACAAATCCGGACTGGTGCTGTTCTTAAACAGCATGCCAATAACAAAGACGAGTAATGGTAATGGCGCTGTAATAATCGCACAGGCGATGATCACACTCGGCGTATGCCAATAGGAATCTTTTTGAACACGTCCAACTTTCGACGCGGTTTCACGAATTTCCTGTCGCAGTCGACGCCGAAACAAGGCGGCCATGCCTAAAATCCCCGCGACAAATAACAGGATCAGAGAATATCGACGCATTTGATTCAACAAGACATCCATTGCATTTGAGAAATTTCCCACGTGCAAAATTTTAGAAGTGCCGCGCCAGACCTGTTGCGGCCAACTTAATCCAATTGCCTTGACGCTCGGAAGCCATAATAGTTTCTGGTCTAAAAGGTCAGATAAATCCGTTGTGTGTTTCAGTAAATCACCCTGAATAGATTCCAGAGAATCCGCCTCAGACAATAAAGAAAAGGAAGCTTCGGAAATTTCATTGAGCAGGTTTCGTCGCGTACCATAAAGCGTGTTTAAAAAAGCCTGATCCACATCCGATAAATCCGGAGCATCTGGATTGGTGCCGTTCCAATCGATCATAAGCTCAGAGGCATCAAAATTGCCCAACGGAAACCGGCGCAATTGTTCATCGGCCCAAAGTTGCTTCTGCGTGGCTTCTACCTCTGCACGACGTGTTTCATTTATCTCGGACCGTACTGAAACGACCGGCGCACGTTGATTGCGAAGTCTCCGTAACGTGGCACTGGATTGACGGTTAATCTGACCAAGCTCGGTAAGTCGCGTTGCGATATCCAGATCGTTTTTAACATCATCGCGACGTCGGCGGGCATCGGCCTGTAACTTTGGATATTCACTTGTCCGCTCAGCCAGATCCATGAGATCGTGACTGATCGCTGTATTCTCGCCGGCAAAAAACAAAATAAAGGGATGGGCTTTCTCAAGCGCACTCATTTGCGCTTCGGTGGCAGCGACAGTGGCCTGCGCATTGGACAGCCGTCGACTTCCCGTTTTATCTTGTAAAGCCAGAACCTCGGCTTCAATGGACTGGGCTTTGATCTTGGACAGATCACGTCTTAGCCCCAAGGCCAGTTGACGGGCCGGCAAGCTCGTAATTTCACGGCTTAATGATTGAATTTGAGTCCGCAGGAAAAACTGCCGCGCTTCCAATGAATAACGACGGGCTTGTTGAACTGGATTAGAGTCTTCATTGCCGAGCCCCGCAAGTTCTTCGGTGATTTCTGCCAATCGGTTCTGCGCTTCATCAAGATCATTTCTCAATTGATTTTGCAGTAATTCCTGAAGTTCATCTTCATGACGTTGGGCTTCGGACCGTAAATTTTGCAATTCAACTTCTCTGGCGATCAAGTCCTGTTCCAGCCGTAACAAATTTTCACCGGTCATGATTTCTTCGGATTCGGAGGCTTGAACCTGCCGCTCCTGAGCGGCCTTGATTTCGGCCCGAAGGTCACGGAGCGTTTGTGGGGATGTTTCCATGGTTGAGGTGAAATTCGCCGAAGATATTAGAAATTCTTCGGCCCTTTGCATCGCAGATATGGCCACATCTAATGACCCGTTTACCGCCGAAAATTGCCCCTCTTCCAGTTCCGAATTGTTTTCAAGCTGGGCTTTGGCCAATTCAAGATCCGTAATAGAAAATGATGGCGGATCAATTTCTGCGCCATTGCCGGATTGTGCAATGGCCGAAATAAAATACACGAAAGAGACCATCAACAGGGTCAGAAACCCCAGGGTCAGACGACCAAAAAATCCGACGTTTTTATCCCAAGTGACCCTCATAATCTTTCATTAGAATGAAACCCCAATCTTGTCGCCTAAAAATTTGGCAAAAACAGATCGGAATCTCGACCTTCACAGTTGACATCCCTTCTGATCTGGCCATGAGAAGGCCATGGCCCCGCCTTTACTGACACTTACGGATATTGCGCTGACATTTGGAAGCACGCCCCTCCTGACCTCGGCGAATATGACCCTCTATGACGGAGACCGCCTATGTCTGGTCGGGCGCAATGGATCCGGGAAATCCACTTTTTTGAAAATTGCGGCAGGCCTGATCGAACCGGATAAAGGCGAGTATTTTCTCAAGCCAGGCACGACAGTTCGCTACCTGCCCCAAGAACCCGACCTAAGCGCCTTTGAGACGATATCAGATTATATAATTGCCGGGCTGGAAGGCGCTGATACCCAGGCCCGCATTCCCTATTACCTGGACGCGCTTGGCCTAAAAGCAGAGCAGTCGACAAGGAACCTATCCGGCGGTGAAGCCCGGCGCGCGGCGCTCGTGCGGACCCTGGCACCAGAACCGGATATCCTCATGTTGGACGAGCCGACAAACCATCTTGATTTGCCGGCCATTGAATGGCTCGAAAAAGAACTAAATGCCTTTCGCGGCGCCTTGGTTTTAATTTCCCATGACCGGATGTTCTTAAGTCAGCTTTCACGCAAAACATTATGGATGGACCGCGGGGAAACCCGGGACATTGATCACGGTTTCTCAAAGTTTGAAGACTGGCGGGATGAATTTCTCGCCCAGGAAGAGCTGGAACGACACAAACTTGATCGCAAAATTGTGCGTGAACAGCACTGGATTGTTCACGGGGTAAGTGGTCGCCGCAAACGGAATATGCGTCGGGTACGCGAATTAAGTGACCTGCGCCAACAAGTCAAAGACCAGCGTCATGTGAAAGGACAGGTCAATTTTACGACCGTAGAGGGCGCACGAACCGGCAAAGTTGTGATTGAGGCTAAAAACATCAGCAAAGCTTTTGACGAAAGGCCGATAGTTTCAGACTTTACCGTCAGAGTTGGCCGGGGTGAACGCATCGGCCTAGTTGGCCCCAATGGTGCCGGAAAAACTACATTGCTGCGCATTATGACCGGGGAAATGACACCGGATCTAGGCAGCGTAATCCACGGCATCAATCTGGAACCATTAATAATTGATCAGAAACGCGAAAGCCTTGATCCAAGCTGGACTTTATCAGATGCCCTGACGGATGGCGGCGGAGACAGTGTTGTAATCGGCGATAAGTCGATCCATGTCCAACGCTATATGAAAGACTTTCTGTTTCTACCCGAACAGGTTCGCACACCGATCCATGCTTTGTCCGGGGGCGAGCGCGGACGGCTTCAACTTGCCCGCGGCCTGCGCACGGCCTCAAATCTTTTGATTCTGGATGAACCTACCAATGATTTAGATCTTGAAACCCTGGATCTATTGCAGGAATTAATCGCAGACTATCAGGGCACGGTAATCCTGGTTTCCCATGATCGGGATTTTCTGGATAAAACTGTTACGCGCACAATCGCCTATGAAAGCCCGGGATCTTGGCGAATTTACTCAGGCGGTTATTCCGACATGATCGCCCAGCGCGGCGTCGGCGTCAAAGCCCGGACTGATAAATCAGAAAAGAAATCATCAAACAAACCCAAAACGGAACATAGCAAACCGACGAGCTCCAAACTTTCCTACAAACATAAATTCAGGCTTGAGCAGATACCGGGTGAGATTGAAGAAACAGAAGCCTTGATTTCCAAATTTGAAAAGGCAATCGCCATGCCGGATTTGTTTAGCAAAGACCCGGACGGCTTTACAAAAATTGCAACCGCCTTAGAACAAAGCAAAGACAAGCTTGATCGGCTCGAAACCGAGTGGCTTGAGCTCGAAGCGCTAAAGGAAGACTTAGAATGAACGCTGACGCCTTCATCCGGAAATATCGCATAGATAATCCAGAAAATTTCAGACTGTCGGAAATGCCCACACGTCCTGATGACTTTGAAAGTAAAGTTCAGGCCCGTGAGTTAAGTTCAGAAAACGCAGGCGCCATAGGTGGACTTGCCCACAAATTATATGGTGAAGCGTCTCGAAGCCTGCTTGTCGTTTTGCAGGGTATGGATACCAGCGGCAAGGACGGCACCACTGCCGCCTGTTTTAACCGTACCCCCCCGCTTAATGTCACGGTTGCGGCCTTTAAAGCACCGAGCAAAAAAGAATTGTCACATGATTATTTATGGCGCGTGCATGAGGTTTGTCCTGGCAATGGTCAGATCACTGTATTTAACCGCTCGCACTATGAAGACGTCCTGATCGTCAAGGTTAGAAGTTTCGTGCCCGCAGAAAAGGTCGAACAACGCTATGAGCAAATCAATAATTTTGAAAAACATCTCAGCGAGAACGGCACGCGCATTCTGAAATTTATGCTCAATATTTCCCATGATAAACAAAGGGAACGCCTGATTGAACGACTGGAAGAGCCGCGCAAACGCTGGAAGTTTAATCCCGGTGACTTGGAAGACCGCAAGCTTTGGCCGGAATTCATGGACGCTTATCAGACTATGGTTCAGCGGACATCAACGCCCTGGGCACCGTGGCATGTCATCCCAAGCGATTCCCGTTCCCGGCGCGGCGCGATTATTTCATCCATTGTGCGTCACACCCTTGAAGAGATGAACCCGCAATATCCCGACCCGGGCTTCCGGCGCGAGGATTTTGAAATTTAAAGAACTTTCAAAATCGCGTCGGCCAGTTTTGGAATATTATCCAGATTGGCTCCGGCAATATTAATCCGCGCGGAATTGGTCATATAAATAGAATGCTCTTCTCTCAGGCGCTCCACTTGAGAGACTGTCAAAGGCAACATGGAAAACATGCCTTTTTGCGCGCGCACCGCCTTGGACATAATCTCGCCGCCTTGCACATTCAGCGCATCTGACAAGGTTTCTCGCAATGTCACGATCCGGCCTTGCATGGTATTGAGCTCATCAAACCAGATTTTATGAAGATCCGCATCGCCTAATATACGGGCGACCAAAGCGGCCCCGTGATCCGGTGGCATAGACACCAGCTTGCGCTGAATAAGACCGAGCTCACTTTGTACGATACGGGCCCGTTCAGGGTCCTTCGCGACAACCATCGCCATGCCGACACGTTCTTTATAAAGGGCGAAGTTTTTCGAACAGGAAATTGCCACCAAGACCTCGGGCGATTTCTCAATAACCTTGTGAAGACCGTATAAATCCTGCGCTAGACCCGAACCCAACCCGGCATAGGCCAGATCAACAAATGGGATCAATTTACGCTCTGCCATGAAATCAGCAATTTGATCCCAAGCCGCGGTAGAAAGATCTGCACCCGTCGGGTTGTGACAACACCCATGTAACAACACCACATCCCCAGGCTTGGCTTCAGCCTCAAGATGGGACATCATTTCGGCAAAATCGACGCCCATAGTGTCTTTATTATAATAAGGATATTTTGCCAGATTCAACCCTACGGATCCGATCAGCGGTTCGTGATTGGCCCAGGTCGGTGTACTGACCCAGATTTTGGTTTGTGGATTTGCAGATTTTAAAAGCTCGGCGCAAAGACGCAAAGCCCCGCTCCCGCCCACACCTTGGGCGCTGGCGATCCGACCCGTTTTCACTGCGCCGTGATCCGCGCCCAGAACCAGCTCCGTCATCAACCGGCGAAACGCCGCATTGCCGGCCGTTGAAACATAGGTCTTGGTCGTTTCTTCGACGTGATACAGCGCCTCGGCCTGCTTGACAGCCTGCATAATCGGGGTTGCCCCATCAGCAGATTTATAAACACCGACCCCAAGGTCAATTTTATCCGGATTGGGATCGGCCTTGGCCATTTCCATTAGGGCAATAATCGCATCTGGCGAACGTTCAATCAGGCTTTCAAACATGGCCGTAATCCTACAAAAACAGGGCAACTCCCTATCCTTAAAAATCCTGATAGAAAAGAGAAAATATTGATAATTTTCTTGATCATGGCGCAAGGGTCATTATGGTCGCCCAAAACCAAAATTTGGGGAGGTTTCATTGAACCTGAATATAATTTTGCAATCCGCTGAGACGGCGGGTTACCCGGCATGGAACGCCTTTAAAGAAGGCATTACAAACTTCAGTAATTTTCTCTGGAATGGCCCTATGACCATTCTATTAATCGGGACCGGCTTGTTTTTAACCTTGATTACGGGTGCAATTTGTATTCGCCGTGTGCCGTCCGCGTTTCGACGCATGTTTGATAAAGGCGAAAACGAAGGCGATATTACGCCGTTTCAAGCCCTTTCAACTGCCCTCGCGGCAACGATTGGAACCGGCAACATCGTCGGGGTTGCAACAGCTCTTGGTATTGGGGGTCCCGGTGCAATTTTCTGGATGTGGATGGTTGCCATTGTCGGCATCACAACCAAATATTCAGAAAGCCTTTTAGCCGTTGAGTACCGGGTTAAGGATAAGTCAGGCGCGATGTCTGGCGGACCCATGTATTATATCGAACACGGCATGGGTAAAAAATGGAAGTGGCTCGCCGTAACCTTCGCGATGGGCGCTTTGTTTGCTGCCTTCGTGACTGGAAACATGACCCAGGCCAATGCCGTAGCGGGTGCCGTTAGCAATGCGACAGCCGGCATGAACATTATGGGTTCAGACGGAATTCCACGCGCCCTGACCGGTGCCATTCTGGCTATTTGTGTTTTTGTCGTCGTGATCGGGGGCATTAAAGGCGTCGGCAAAGTTGCCGAAAAAATGGTACCAACCATGGCTGTTATTTATTTCCTTTTGGCTTTGTTTATCATCATCGCGAATTGGAGCGCCGTGCCAGGTGCATTTAGCAGTATTTTTGAATACGCCTTCACAGGGAAAGCCGCCGCGGGCGGGGCCGTGGGCGCGATGATCATTGCCGCTATTCGAGCAGGTGTCGCGCGGGGTCTTTATTCCAACGAAGCCGGTCAAGGTTCTGCTCCAATGGCCCATGCCGCCGCGTCAGTAAAAGACTCGGTTTCGCAGGCCCGGATCGCCATGTTGGGCACAGTTATTGATACGCTGATTATTTGTACGATGACCGCCCTGGTTATCCTGACTCTGCCTGGCCTTGGATTTACTTCCATTTCAGAGCTCGGAGATGGCACTTATGCCGGATTTGCCAGCAGCACTCAGGAATGGTCTCTGGCATTGATGAATGGTGAAAATATCAGTAAAGACGCCGTGTCTGAAATGACCTCGGTGGCGTTTTCTCAAACTCTCCCCGGGGGGGCTTGGATCATCGCTATCGCTATGATCATTTTCTCATTCACAACAATCCTGGGATGGTCCTATTATGGCGAACGAGCGCTCAACTATCTAACAGGGACAACAAATTTCACCGTTTACCGAGTTTTCTGGTGCGGTGCAGTATTCCTTGGCGCAATGTTGAAAGTTGATTTTATCTGGCGTCTGGCGGATGTCGCAACCGCGGCAATGACAGCGCCTAACTTAATCGCATTGCTGGCCCTGTCAGGCACAGTTGTCAAATTGACCAAAGACTATGAAGCTAAAAAGAAGGCCGAAAAAGCTAAAAGCTAAGTTCTAAAACTCATGGACTCAGTGCCTTATAAATTTGTCCAAGCCGATGCGTCTGACGCGTCGGCTTTGGCACGTCTGGGTCAACAGATTTTCACAGAAGCTTTTAAAGATCTTTATAAGCCCGAAGATCTGGCCACATTCCTCGCCAAAAATCATTCTGAGAACACTTACCGAAAGTTCTTTGACGATCCAGTCGTCCGTATATGGGTCATTTACAAAGCCAATGAAATGGTCGGATATTGTAAGATTGGGCCCAATTCCCTGCCCTGTGATCCCCCTCGTCCAAATGCTTTGGAACTCTCTCGCATTTATTTTTTCAAGGCGCATCAAGGTCAGGGTCTGGGCAGTCGGATGATCGATATCGTATTTGATCACGCCCGGGCAGAAGGTTTTAAAGAAATCGTCTTAAGCGTATTTAGTGAAAATTATGGCGGCCACAGAATATATGGCCGCCACGGATTTGAGAAAATCGGTGAATATGATTTCCAGGTCGGCAATCATTACGACCGGGAATGGATCATGCTAAAAACGCTTTAGCGACGATAACGGTGCTTAACCCGCTTTGCACTGGACCCATGAGAATAGGTGTTACAGGTCGTGCTGGTGCCGCAGGATGTCGATCCGCTATAATGGCCGCCAGAGCTATGCCCTGACCCATATGTCGTGGTTGCGCCGCCATGACCGTAGGTCGTGCCGGACCCATAAGTCGTTGTGCCGCTACCGTGAGAGTAAGACGAACCGGAACCATAAGTCGTTGTTCCGCTGGAACTATATCCTGAGCCATATGAAGAGCTGGAGCTATATCCAGTCGACCCACCTGAATATCCGCTTGTTCCTGGTTTACACACAACCTGACGCCACTCATAACGTTCAGCAGAGACAGGCACTTTGGTTGCCACTTCACCGTATTTTGCCGGTACGTCCACGCGGTATTCACCGCCCGGATTCACGACATCTTCAACTGTGATGGTTTTATATTGGGGCGGGATCGGAATTTCCTCAACACCACCTGGATCCGCCAAAACCTGCTTTGTCACGGTCTGGTATTTAGCAGGTACAGAATGGCGACGAACTTCGCCCGGAGATGTCATCACTTTGCGGTTATAGGACACGCTTTGTCCCGGTTCTTCGACCAGACACCAGATTTCGCAAACCGTGCCACAGCCGGTTGTTGCCTGACCATACTGGGTTGTGCTGGAATAGCCGCGCCCGCTTGAACCGGCATCGGCCGTCGAATGGATGACATAACCCTGAGAGCGTAGTTTCGCAGGATTACCTTTTTTCCAGACCAGGCGTGGTTCAGACACACGAATGGTTTCGGTGACAGTACTGAATTGGGGATGAGAGACGGATAGTTTGTCATAGGCCGGGCGCACCATGACCTGTTCGGTCACGCTTTGATACCGCGGCTGTCGCACCCGATATTCCACGCTGGCCTCTTTGACCATAATGGTTTCCTGACGGGAGGCCAGTTCAGGTTGAGAAACCTCAATTTTGGAATAGCCTTCTTCGACGACGACGCTTTGGGAGCGGGTTTCATATTGCGCTGGGACTTTGACCCGGGCGTAACATACCCCAGCCTGTGGATTAGGTGGCAATAAATCGGGTGTATAACTCGAATATCCCTGATTTCCGGCAAATGCTGTGCCGCCCATCAATGCCGCACTCAGTGCGCTTACGCCTAAACCGGCGATTAAATGTCTTTGTTTCATGTCCTACCCCTACCACTCTTCCCAAACGGAATTTAAAGTAAACAGAGGGTTAAAATACAGCTTTATTGCAAGCGGTGCAATTTGAAGACGCAGTTAATTGTGTAACAAAAACACATTATTTTCATATATTTAGCGTCTATGAAGAATCAAAATTCGCCGCCTCACCTGTCGCGCGAAAAATAAAAACTACTCGCTCAAATCCTGATTTTGAACACGTGAGACAATCCGGACATATAAAAAAACCGCCACGGCCGACCCCATAAGGTTTGCCAGCAGATCCGCCAGCGAAGCCGTTCGACCTTGTGCAAGGGTGCCCTGCAATACCTCCAATACCGCGCCGTAAATCGAAGTCAGGAGGAAAATATGAAAGAGTTTGACGCGCGGAAAAGCAAAAGCCATCAGCCCGGTCAAAACAAAATAGGCTACCAGATGCATAACTTTATCAAAATATTTTGGCGCATCTGAAGGATGGGTCGGGATTAAGGAATTGACAGTTAAGACTATTAGCGCCGTTAGAAAAACGAATTGGATCAATCGCGTCCATAGGCCAAAATCCGGACGCAAATAGGCCCGCCAGCGACCTTGCCTGGCACCGATATCTGACATATTGGATTCCTCGAACTTTCCCTTTGATCCTGATCTTATTATGATAAGAGCCTAAACAAAATCTAATAATTATTTGCGTAGAAATTGAGGCCCAAAATGGACGTTTTAAACCCCAAAGAAGTTGCAGAAAACCTGCCTGGCTGGACCGGCGGCGATGACTTTATCACCAAAGTGTTTCGTTTTGACGATTTCGCCGAGGCATTCGGCTTTATGACCCGTATTGCCATTATTGCGGATAAAATGGATCACCATCCGGAATGGTTCAATGTTTATAACCGGGTTGATATCACCCTGACGACCCATGATGCAGGCGGTGTTACCGATAAAGACGTGACCCTGGCCGAAGCTATGGAAAAGGCCGCCGGTCAGTGATTACATGACGCCGCCAATATTCGGCGCGACGTCTGTCACCTTATCACCCACAAAGGGATTATCGGCCCGTTCCATGCCAAAAGTGCTCATCGGGCCATGTCCCGGAATGAACCGCATATCGCTGCCGAGTGGCCACAGCTTGTCTTTGATACTTTTAATTAGCGTGGCGTGATCCCCTTTGGGGAAATCCGTACGGCCAATTGAGCCACGGAATAATACATCACCGACAAAGGCGAGTTTCATGTCCTGATTATAAATCACGACATGCCCCGGCGTATGACCCGGTGTATGCACAACGTCAAATTTCACACCACCCAGGGTTAGTTCTTCGCCGTCCTCCAGATATCGGTCGGGCGTAACATTTTTGCCTAACCCTGCATGGCCATATTGCGCCCAGCTTTGCTCAATCATATCGAGCCAGAACTGATCATCTTTGTGTGGCCCAATAATCGGCACGTCAAAACTGGCTTTAATATCCTTCGCGCCGCCCGCATGATCCAGATGTCCGTGGGTCAGCCAGATCTCGACCAGTTTCACCTTATTTTCAGCGATCACCTCGGAAATTCGTTCAACATCCCCTCCGGGATCGACCAAAACGCCTTCCATGGTCTCGCTATGCCAAATCAAACTGCAATTTTGTTGAAACGGCGTAACGGGGATAATTTTGATTTTTATTGGTATTTCAGGGGCTTGGCTCATTATAGGGTCCGGAATTTTTTCATTCAGCTAATATTCAGCCACTTATCCGTAGAAGCAGTCAACTTGTCAATTTGATGAGTTGTCTCTCTCTTTATACTGCCCCGCTCCGGCGGGGCTTTTTTTTGGAAAGGCCTATCCGTTAGTCACCGATTTTATAGTAATAGGTTACGGGTTGGCCGCGACGCATCAGTTTAAGTTCGATATTGTCTGAAAAACGAAGTTCATTCCATAGCGGGTTTTGCCCCTCATGAATCCATTCGTCATTGACTTGCAAGATGACATCACCCGTGCGAAATCCCAGCGTCTCATAAAATTCATTTCCCTCAACATCCGCCAGCTTCAAAACATGAAACCCGCTGGGTTTGTGATCCCCTTTATAAAGAAACTGGGTTAAAGCCGATTCGTCGCGTAAATGGTCACTTAACCAGGCCCGCGATAGGGCAATTTCGGATTTATCCCGATTGATAGCGCCCCCATCAACACCCCGCACCCTATCCCGGCCAATCCCTTCAGGCACAAAGACGCTATCGTCTGTGATCGTCTCTTCATCTGACAATGGTAGAAATTCCAACACCCCGTCATTGTCCAAAAACACCCTGTCAGGCTCAATCCCAATCAACATCACGCCTTCTAAAACCGCCTCCCCCACCTTGTAGCTATTGGACTCTTTTGTAGGCATGTCTTCGATCACCGCCGTGTTTTCACGCGCCTCAATAACGGCTGTGAGCTTGAGCGGGAGCTTAGTCAAAACCGCCTTAGTGTTTTCATTATGGGAAACACCTAATCGGTCGAGTTCTTGATCTATATAAAATTGATAGGTCGCCAAGGGCTTTGGCCCGCGAATATAAAGTCCATTGATCAAAACGATCGGCACGCTGTTAAAACCGAGCGACTGGCTAAAGGCGATATCAGCTTTGATCAGATCGACATAGCGTCGTTCGTCAAAACAAGCCTTAAACTGAGCCGGATCAGTTCTGGTTTGCCGCGCCAGAAGCTCAAAACGGCGAAAGTTCAGATCATCGGTCGCGCCAAAAACAGAATCCAGATAGTCCCAGTTCGGCTTGACCTCGGACGCACAACGTACCGCCAGAGCGGCGTCAATGCCATAACGGTGAAAGCCCTGCGGGAAGTCAAAATAGGCGACAGATAATTGATCCTTATAGGCTTCACGCAAAGCGGCCAATTTCGGCTGCAGGCGCACACAATGACTGGATTGATAGCTGCAGAATGCTGCGATCCGAACTGGCGCGTCGGTTCGTCCGCGTATGGGGCGGTTATCATAGTCTATACTAAGTCGTGGCGGCACCGGTGGCTCAAGTAATATTTCTATCTTGCCGGGCTGGTCCCCAGCCAGCCGGTTTAAGCTGGCCCGCCTGAGTTGATATTTTTGCCATTCAAGGTCGTAGAGCCCGAGCTCAATTGTACGGTCGACAACTTCCAACGTGATCGGCTGACCATTGATCCGCGCGGCGATATCGTGACCCGGTGTCTTTTGATCTGGTATAGGGGGTGACTCAGCGCTTTGCCGCGAACAGGCCGCTAGCAATATCACAATCAGGACCGTAAAAATTCGCATGATTCTCAACTCAAAAAAGCGAAACCTAATAGCTTCGCTTTAATGATAAAACGTCCTACTTTTCAGGATTAGCCGTCCACATAAAATCAGCAATGGTTGATTGTGTCGCCACATTGGGATGGAAGCAATCCCCTCCATTGATATGAGAATCGGTGAAATCAAAGGTCCCGGCGCTCGGCGTAACCTCATCCACATATTCCGCCACAACTTCAATGCCACGCGGGTTTTTACCATTCGCATTACTGTTATAGGCTTCTGCTTCTTCTCGAAGGACCTGGTTATAAAGCCGCTGCGCTGAAGCGACGCCGTCATGGCGTTTGCTGACCCGTTCGCTGTTATAACGTCCACCTGCTGTCACGATCCGGCAGACGTCATAAGTCGACCACATAGCCTGACAATCAATACCAAACACCCCGTCTTCTTTCGCCAAACCAGCCGCTCGCAGGTTTTGAACCTTTGGGACTGATCCGATAACCACTGTCCCGCCTTCGGGCATGCCGCTCATCAAAACGTCCATGCCTGCCTGAACAGCCCCGCGCCATTCACTCTCTGAATAAAGTGGATCATTGCAATTGCGGGCACTCGTGCAATCGCGATTACAGATATCATTTCCGCCAAGGATAATTTCGACATGGTCAGCGACCGGAGATTGCGAAACAACGACATTAGCCTGATCGAAGAAATTTCGATTGGAATTTCCAATACCCAGCATTTCCGCGCCTGACTCTGATGCGTCTTTATTGGCGGAAATTGTGTCATTGAGCGCTTTGAATTTGTCATGCACACTGTTCACATTCCCAGAACTCCCATCAAACCAGGAGTGATAGGGTTGATCCCCTTCCAGGAGACAGGCCAGATCCCACAACCAGACATTGCCTGTACAATCCGCCCCAAAAGCCCGGGTGATCGAATCGCCAATTCCAGCGATTTTGCTGACATCAAAAGGCCGCGGCGGCGGCGGCGGCGCAACAACATCGGTGAAACTGGCTGTCAAAGTCGTGTTTTTAAACCCCCTCACAGCTTCGATCATGATGTAAAAGGTACCGCTTTGATCGCCGGAGAAAGAACAGCTTTCATTATTGCCGCGACTGGCTGAACGGCAATCATATGAAGTGGTTGTCGCCGTTGAACCTGCATTGACATAAAGCGTGACATCTCCACTGCCGCCATTAGTTGCAACCGTCAGATCCGATGCGCCATCGGGCAAGGTAATCGAAAACTGTGTTTGTGATCCTTTAGAGCCAGTCAATGTGACAGGCACATTATTATCCAGAGACGTTTGAGCCGTTGCCGGTAAAGCGCCCATCAACGTAAGAGTCGAAATTCCGAAAACCAATTTACAAATGTCCTGCGCGAAAAAATATTTCAAATGAACCTCCCCAGATTTTTGAAATTTTTGATGTTTATGGCTTAAAGATTACGCGGCCTCCATGTCAAGGGACCTGCCCAGACATCCATAAGCCGACATCCATGCCCATCTCTGCGGTGATTGATCTATTTTTTTGTCTAAATTACAAGCTTGTAACCTAACGGAAATTAAGCGGTTAGGTCCGACAGGTCATAAAGGCCTTAACGGGAAACTGAGTCGTACCCCCTGACGAATTACCCCGTTTCGGAACGTTTTGACTGCACGATGCCCCCACTCGCAGTCCGATACCGAGCTTTAACCGGTGCTTCGGCACCGGTTTTTTTATGCGTCTAAAGCTTTTTTGATTTCGCTGACAAAATCAATTCGCGAAATGGTCGATTGAGCCGGCCTGGATGACTTCCATTCCTCATTGGACGAGATCGCTTTCGCCATTTCCGCGCCCAGAACCAGGTCTTTCAGGGTAACGGTCTGGGCGTCATATTCATCGCTGCCCATGAGCACCGCCAATTTGACACCGCGACGATCCGCATATTTCATTTGCTTGGTAATATTACCCGACCCGACAAAAACTTCCGCCCGGATATCATGCGCCCGTAATTCGGCCGCCATTTTGAAATATTCGGACATTAGGTTCCGATCAAAGGCGCAGATCATCACAGGGGCCTGTGTTTCCGATAGCATAACATCCATGCGTTCTAAGGCCGATAAGAACCGTGAAACCCCAAAGCTAAAGCCGGTTGCCGGAACGGGTTGTCCTCGGAACCGAGAAACCAAATCATCATAGCGTCCACCGCCGCCAATAGATCCAATACGCACCGGACGTCCTTTTTTGTCTTTAATATCCGCCAGCAGTTCCGCTTCAAATACCGGGCCAGTATAATATCCAAGGCCGCGGACAATGGAGGTGTCAAAACCAACCCGGTCCGGGCCAAATCCTGTTGCATTTAGAAGCGCGTCAATGTCGGTCAGTTCCTGACAGCCTTCATTGCCCCGGCCGGATTGCCCAACCAGTTTTTCAAGATTAGCAATGGTTTTACCGCGGTCAGGGTCGCTGGCGACGGTAAAGCCTAATACCGCTTTTATACCGGACGCCGATAATTTCGCACCTTCCGTATAATCGCCACTATCGTCTTTTCGACCTTCACCGAGCAAGGCTTCCACACCGTCTTCACCCAGGCGATCCAATTTATCTATCGCCCGAAGCACTTTTAATCGCTGCTCCGCCCCTGCATCCGTATTCGGAACTCCGGATTGCTCCAAAATTCCATCAAGTAATTTACGGTTATTGACGCGGATCGCATATTGTCCGTCAGTCAATCCCGCCGCCTTCATGACATCCGCGGCAATCATGATCATTTCAGCATCTGCTGCCGAACTAGCGGCGCCGACACTATCCGCATCGCATTGAACAAATTCACGAAACCGTCCGGGGCCCGGTTTTTCATTGCGATATACGCTGCCAGATTGATAACGGCGGAAAGGTTTAGCTAAGGCATCAAAATTTTCGGCTACATAACGGGCCAGAGGTGCCGTGAGGTCATATCGCAGGGATAACCACTGTTCGTCATCATCACGGAGGGCAAAAACGCCGGTATTTGGCCGGTCCTCATCTGGCAGAAATTTACCGAGTACATCCGCAAATTCGAAAGCCGGCGTTTGCAAGGGCTCAAAACCGTAACTATCATAGACGGCATAGGCTGATTGAACCAATCGCCACTCGGCCCGCAATATATTGGCCGGGCGATCCTCAAAGCCGCGCGGACGTCGCGCTTTGGGTCTTTGTGGTTTTTTTTGTTTCGCCATGGTTTGCGTCTTTACTCAGCTTGGATTATGGGCGCGGTGTATGCGCTTCTGCGCGATGGAGCAAGTAGGTTCAATACGCTTATGATAAAATCTGATCCTGATAACCCCTGGAAAATCCATGGTGAGCGTAAAGTCTACGAAAACCCCTGGATGAAAGTCATTGAATATGACGCGCAAAATCCGGGAGGTCGCAGATCACCCTACGGCGTAGCCCATTTCAAAAATATTGGTGTCGGTATAGTGGCGATTGAGGACGACCATATTTGGCTGGTCGGGCAGCATCGGTTTACTTTGGGCAGATATTCCTGGGAACTTCCCGAGGGCGGATGCCCCAATGGTCAAAACCCCATTGATACGGCCCATCGCGAACTCAAGGAAGAAACTGGCTTATCAGCAAATTCCATGACGCCGTTTTTTAATCTGCATACGTCTAATTCTATTACGGATGAATGGTGCGAAATATTCTTGGCGACCGGACTAACCCCGGGGCAAGCCCAACCTGAAGACTCAGAAGATATAACGGCGGTCAAAATACCACTAGAGGAGTTTTTTGCGCGCGTTGAATCGGGTGAAATAACAGATTCATTGACGGTCGCCGCCGCCTATAAGCTAATGGCGCTGAGATTGAAGGGTGAGCTGTAACTCATGGCACGATCATTTGACACGATCATTATTGGCGCTGGGGCCGCTGGCCTTATGTGCGGCGCTGTGGCGGGTCGATCCGGAAAGCAAGTTCTGATCATTGATCACGTCGAGAAACCCGGCGAGAAAATCCGAATTTCCGGCGGGGGCCGCTGTAACTTCACCAATATCCATTGCGGGCCGGATAATTTTATTTCCAATAATCCGCATTTTTGCCGATCCGCCCTGTCACGCTATTCGCCGCAGGATTTCATCGCGCTTGTCGAACAATATGGCATTGCCTGGCATGAGAAAACAAAAGGACAATTATTCTGTGATGGCCGGTCGCAGGAAATTATAGATATGCTCCTCAGCGAATGTGAAAAGTCGGGAAATACAATTTGGCTCGGCACATCGGTATTAGACACTCAAAAAACGGATGCCGGATTTGTTGTTACAACCGATCGACAATCCATCGCATGCCGTGATCTGGTTATTGCTACAGGTGGCATCTCTATTCCCAAAATGGGTGCGACTGATTTCGGCTATCGTATCGCCCGACAATTTGATCTGGAAGTGATTACACCAGCCCCCGCCCTTGTTCCCCTGACATTTACCGATACGGAAAAAGCCCCGTTAAAAACGCTTTCCGGTGTCAGCACATCTGTGATTGTAAAAAACGATCGTGCCACATTTGATGAAGCTTTGCTGTTTACCCACCGCGGCATTTCGGGGCCGGCCATTTTGCAAATATCAAGTTACTGGCAGCCCGGCGAGTTGATTACAATTGATCTTGCGCCTGGTAAAAACATTGTTGAACTTATGAAACAGGCCCGCACGGAAAGCCCCAAAACTCATCCCAGAAATTTCCTGTCTCAGTTTTTACCACGGCGTCTGGTTGAGTATTTTACCGACAAACTTACCCATGTCCGCCTGGCGGATATGAGCGATAAAGCCATGCTCAATCTCGGCTTACAAATCAATCAATGGCATATCAAACCGGCCGGCAGTGAGGGTTTTCGAACAGCCGAAGTCACTTTGGGCGGAGTAGATACCAATGCTTTATCTTCCAAAACCATGGCGTGCCGAAATGTCGAGGGGCTGTACTTTATCGGCGAGGTCGTAGATGTCACCGGTCATCTTGGCGGTCACAATTTTCAATGGGCGTGGGCCAGCGCTCAAGCTGCTGGAATGGCCATCGCAAATTCCTGAATTAGGGAATTCCAATATCAGTGCGAACCGGATAAGAGAGCGCCATGGATATGATTGATCTTAATGCTGATCTGGGCGAGGCGGATAATACAGAAGGGCTTGAACGTGAAGCCCGGATCATTTCCTATGTCAGTTCCGCTAACATCGCCTGCGGCGGACATGCGGGCGACGCAGCTTCCATGCGCTATATGGTCAAGGCCGCCAGAAAACATAACACAGTCATCGGCGCCCATCCGGCCTATCCAGACCGGGATAATTTTGGCCGGCATTCGCTGAAATTGGGATCGGATATTTCCGCCCATGATCTATCCCAAAGCCTCTCTGAACAAATTGTGCAGCTTTGTGAGATTGCCGCAGAGGAAAACATGGTCGTTAGCTATGTCAAACCCCATGGTGCCTTATACAATGACGCGGTTTTTGACGGGGCTCTGTCTGATCTGATCGCAAAGACCGTCTATAATATTGATCCGGAACTCAGCCTGATGGGCGCACCAAATTCAGAAATGAAAAGGGCCGCCCGGGAATTGGGAATGAGGTTTATCTCGGAAGGCTTCATAGATCGCCGCTATACGGATGACGGCCATCTTCAAAGTCGCACAATTGACGGCGCAGTGCTTAAAACTCAGGACGAGCGCCTGGCCCAACTCAATCAGATATTGTCATCAAAGTCGGTCACCTCAGCGTCAGGTAAGAGCCTGTCTTTACATGTTCAATCGCTTTGCCTGCATGGTGATAGCGACGGGGCTATGGAAACAGCCCGGCAGGTTCGGCAAGCCATTCAATTGGCAGGATTTAACATTCGGTCTTTTATTTATGGCTGAGCAATACCCTGACATTAGCCCCTATGGCGATTGTGCTTACCTGATCAGGTTTGAAACGGACGGGTTTTCGCGCCAAATCTGCGAATATCTCCAATCCTTGCGGCGCGAATTTGTGCCGCAAGCTGGCTGGATCGAATCCGTTGCCGCCTATGACAGCCTGCTGGTCAGTTTCGACCCGATGACCTTTGATCCTTTGCAGGCAGAGCGGCAAATTCACAAAATCATTGAAAAATTCAAACCTGGAAAATCAGATCCGGGTCGGGTGATTGAAATCCCGGTTCAGTATGGCGGTGAGTTCGGGCCGGACATGGAAAATATTCAAAAATCCAGCGGCCTGTCACAAGACGAAATCATTGAGCGTCATAGCCGGATTGAATACCTGGTTTGCATGATGGGGTTCATACCCGGTTTTACCTTTTTATCCGAAACCGATCCGGAATTGCATCATGACCGACACATCACGCCGCGCGAACATGTCCCGGCCGGCTCCGTCGGTATTGCGGGATGGCAGACCGGCATTTACGGCCTCGACAGTCCCGGTGGCTGGCAGATCATCGGGCAAACTCATCTTCAACTGTTTGATAAAACCCGACCAGATCCATTTATGGTCAAAGCCGGCGATCATATTCGGTTTGTTCCATTTGAGGCGGGATCATGATCGAGATTTTACAATCCGGAACCCGCATCACACTCCAGGATCAAGGCCGACCCGGACATCGGCATGTCGGCATTCCCAGTAGCGGAGCCGCTGACCGGTTAAGCTTTGCCCTGGCCAATTGGATGGTCGGCAATGCCTGGGGCACACCCGCCCTGGAATGTACATTGGGTGGGCAGCATATTCGCTTTCACAAAGACATGACCATCGCGATTTCCGGGGCGGAAATGTGGGCACAGATCAACGGCCAGAATGTCGCCAATTTCAGCGCATTTCCCGTCAAGAAAGGCGATATTTTAACCCTGAGCTTTGCCCGCATTGGCTGCCGGTCTTATATTGCTATTCCGGGCGGCCTGTCTGGCGAAACCATCTTTGATAGTGTTTCAACCTATGAACCCGCTGGATTAGGCGGGCTTGATGGGCGGGCCCTGAAAACCGGCGACAAACTCGACGTCACAGAGACGCGTGCCAGTCTTCGAAAAATTCCCATTGGCTATACGCCCGGCCTGTCTAATCATGTTGTGTTACGGGCCCGCCCCGGTCCGGAATTTGAAGACCTGACCTTACAAAGCCAGCGCTATTTGTTTATCAACCCCTTTGAAGCGACGGCACAGACCAACCGGATGGGCGCGCGACTAAAAGGCAATAAAATTGAAATGGCCGAAAACCGGTCTATGACCAGCGGCCCGTTATTGCCCGGCACATTGCAACTGCCCCAAGATGCGCAGCCAATACTGGCCCTCACGGATGGTCATTGCACGGGCGGTTATCCCCGTGCCTTGCAAATCATCAAAGCCGATCACTGGCTGCTCGGTCAAATCGGTCCGGGCACCAAAGTCAGTTTTCAGCGCTGTTTTGCGCGCGATGCGCTGGATATCCTTAAACGCCGCAATGCGTTTTATGGCAGTTTGATTGACGGTTTCAGCTTCTAGAGCCGGTTTTTATGAGCCAATCCGCCCGAATATTACTTGATGATCAGGTCGCCCAGACGGTTCGCGTTTATGACCGACCTTCGGATGTGATTACGGCCTGGACTGCGGCCGAACTCCCGGATGCTTTTGCGCGTCTGGAACAACTCAGCGCGGCTGGATATTATATTGCGGGATATATCGCCTATGAGGCCGGTTATTCTTTTGAAAACAAGCTGAGGCCTTTACTGCCCGACACCCTTAACACACCGCTTTTACGATTTGGTGTTTACAAATCCTATCACACGGTTTCAGACAATCTGTTTAATCCCTGCATGCAAAGCCCGGACTTGCAGCTTCGCCCACAATGGAGCGAAGCGGAATATCTCGCCCGCTTTGACAAGGTGATCCAATATATTCAGGCGGGCGATGTCTATCAAATCAATCTGACCTTCCCATTGGTCGGACAATATGACGGAACTGGAATTGATCTTTATGCCTGCCTGCGGGAACGGCAGCCCGGCCAGTTTGGCGGCGTTCTGGCCTTTGACGATTTTGAAATCGTCTCATTATCACCCGAGCTATTTTACCGTGCCGAAGGCGACCATATTTCCATGCGCCCCATGAAAGGGACAGCCAAACGCCTAAGCGATCCACAAGCCGATAATGCTTTGCGGGAAGCCATGCGCGCGGACATCAAATCTCAGGCCGAAAATTTGATGATTGTTGACCTGCTTCGAAATGATCTTTCCAGAATTGCACAAAAAGCCAGTGTCAAAGTTCCGGAATTGTTCGCGCTCGAAACCTATCCTACCCTGCATCAAATGACCTCGCGGGTGGAAGCCAGGCTCCGTCCCGGCACAGGCTTTCGTGAGCTGTTTCAAAACCTATTTCCTTGCGGATCAGTTACCGGTGCCCCGAAAATCAGAGCCATGGAAATCATCCATGAATTGGAACAATCGCCGCGCGGCCCCTATTGCGGCGGGATCGGCTTCATCGATCCGGATGGCGATAGTTGTTTCAATGTGGCTATACGGACCTTTACCCTTAAGGGTGGCCAGATCACCTATAATGTCGGGTCCGGTGTGGTTCTGGATAGTCAAGGTGTGGACGAATATGAAGAATGCCTGCTCAAAGCCGCTGTCACTCAATCACAATCCCCTTATCTAATCGAAACCCTGAAATATGAACCGTCAAAAGGGGTCATTCGACAGGCCCGGCATCTGGCGCGCCTTAAAAAATCCGCCAAAGACCTAGGGTTTAAATTCGCCCCGGATAAGGCGGCTCATTTATTAATGGATTTCAAATCAACGCAGGCAGAACGACTTCGACTGACATTAACGCCAGATGGCAGCCTTCATCTGGCATCAGAAACTTTTGCGCCCATTTCAGCGCCACTACGTGTCGGCATTTCCAAAAATCCATTATCCGGAGACGTTCAAGAAACTCGCTATAAAATCAGCAAACGGAATTTTTACGAGCGCGAGTTAAAACGCCTGAAAAAAAACATGGCATGTGACGAGGTTATGTTTCTCAACCCACGCGGCCAGATTTGTGAAGGCAGTTTTACAAATGTCTTTATCGAAAAAGACGGATTGCTGTTCACCCCGGATCTTAGCTGTGGCCTCCTGCCCGGTATTTTGCGCGAAGAACTGATCGAACAGGGCCGTGCCCGCGAAGCCGTGCTAACCCTGGAAAACCTTTTGGAGGCCGACGCGGTTTATATGGGGAACTCGCTACGGGGTCTTATGCCCGTAAAATTGGCTTCAAACACACGGCAATAATCCCTCTACAAAATTGTTTGGGAGGGCCACCTTGCCAAGCCAAGCCTCGGTGACTTAGGATATGGTCAGGGAGTGAAATATGAAAAAAATAGTTTTGGGGACATTTAATCTGGCGGCTTTGATGGCCTGTCAGGGCGCAGCGGAAAAGGAAGCGGCATCAACAGATAGCCATGCGGATTACGCGGCGACCTTGCAGGAACAGTTACTGGACGCGCAATCCGGTGATGTGATTGAAATTCCGGCTGGTCGTTTTACCTTTGATCGGTCTTTGTCTCTCACGGTTGACGGGGTCACCATTCGCGGCGCGGGCATGGACGAGACGGTGCTGTCGTTTAAAGGCCAGATTGCAGGGGCCGAAGGCCTGTTAGTCACCGCCAGTGATTTCACTCTGGAAGGGCTGACCATTCAAGACACCAAAGGTGACGCGCTCAAGGTCAATGAGGGGAAAAACATTACTATTCGGGGTATTAAAACCGAATGGACCGGCGGGCATAAAACCTCAAACGGCGCCTATGGTATTTATCCCGTTCAATGTGAAAATGTGTTGATCGAGGACAGTGTCGCCATCGCCGCCTCTGATGCGGGCATCTATGTTGGCCAATCAGAGAATATTATCGTTCGCCGCAACCGGGCCGAATATAATGTCGCCGGGATTGAGATAGAAAACTCTGTGCATGCGGATGTCTATGACAATGTCGCCATCCATAATACGGGGGGTATCCTGGTATTTAATATGCCCAATTTGCCGCGCCCGGGTCATTCCACCCGCGTCTATGACAACACCATTGTTGAGAACAACACAAAGAATTTTGGTCATGCGGGCACGCCTGTGGCCAGTGTGCCGGCGGGCTCCGGGATTGTGATTAACTCCAATGATAAGGTGGAAATCTTTGGCAATAATATTCGCGACAATAAAACCGCCAATATTATCATTTCTTCCATCCATATGGCCGGATTTGAAGGTCTGTCGACCCAGGATGATTTTGACGGCTATCCAGAAGGCATTTATATATATGACAATACGCTGGAAGGCGGGGGCAATTCGCCGGATGGACTGGATCTCAAAGCTTTGAAAGTCGCCAAATTTGGCCTGAGCGGTTCCCTGCCCGATATTTTATGGGACGGATTTCAAGACAGCGAAAAATTCGTTGATGGCAAAATTGTGGATGAACACCGGATCTGTGTCGATAATGGCGACATCCAGATTCTGAATGCCGACGCGCCCAATGGGTTTGGAAATCCGGACGTGGTCGATATGAGCGCCCATAGCTGCGAACTGGAAAAGCTGAAACCGGTCAAATTTTCCGGATGAGATTTGTTTTCGTCGCGCTGATTGCCCTTTGGCTATCGGCCTGTTCGCCAGATTCCGAGCCAATTGAGACGACGGCCACCCTGTCTGTTCCCGACCCGGTTTTCCATGAATCCGGCAATCCGAAAACACTCACAGAGTGGGGACAAATCGCCTCAAACGGCGTTGAAATCAAATTAGCCTCTGAGGCGATCATATTTGATCTCAACTCAGCCTTATTTTCGGATTATGCCTTAAAGCTCCGAACCGTATGGTTACCGGATGGTCGTGCTGCACAATTCCAACCGGATCAGAGCTTTGATTTTCCAATTGGTACGGTCATTACCAAAACCTTTTATTACCCGCGAGGCACATCTGAGGGACAGGTTCTAAAGCCCGATGAAAGTCACGGCATTTATTCTCACGCCGCCAATATCGAGAGTTATCGACTTCTTGAGACCCGTATTCTGGCGCACCGAAAAGAGGGATGGATTGCCCTGCCTTATGTATGGAACGACGCCCAAACCCAAGCAGAATTAAAACGCATTGGCGACATCAAACCGCTGACCCTGGTCGACGCCGAACAACAAACAGAATTTGCTTATGTTGTGCCAAACGTCAATCAATGCGCGGGCTGTCACGCGACGAATAACACAACCCGGAAGATTGAACCGATCGGCCCGAAGGCCCGCCATCTGAACCGGGATTTCGCCTATGAAACCGGGCCGGAAAATCAATTGAAATTCTGGGAGGCCAATGGGGTTTTGGATGACGCACCAGCACAGGTCGAAATCGATAAAACGGCCATTTGGAATGATGATAGCGCCTCGGTTAATGAGCGCGCCCGGGCCTATCTCGATATTAATTGCGCCCATTGCCACAATAAAGTCGGCCCCGCCGACACCTCCGGACTTCACCTTGAACCGGATACGAAGTTCGGGCCTAATCTTGGTCTTTGCAAGCCCCCCATTGCCGCCGGAACGGGCACCGGTGGACGATTATTTGGAATCATTCCGGGAAAACCGGAGGACTCTATATTTGTCTACCGTACCGCCTCCACTGATCCAGCCGTCATGATGCCAGAACTTGGGCGGTCTTTGGCCCATAATGAAGGCGTGGCCTTATTGGAGGAATGGATCAAAAACATGCCCGGAAATTGCACCGATCCAGCCAAATAAGTCCGCATTCTTTACTCTTTGTGGGTTTTGGCCTAGTTTTTGCGTGGAACATTGAAATGGAATCCACAATCGGGGCAAAACGTGGCTTTAATAGAACTAGCACAATTAATGTGGAGAGATTTCTTCGGGGCTCCCATCATTGTCGCAACAATCATTTACCTAATCTGGCAAGGGCCAAGAACACGCTGGGTATTTCCCTGGCAAAGATTTAGAAATGGCTTGGCCAATATCGGCATTTTTCTGATTAATTTTTGTATCAAGTTAATTCTGTTTACAACAACAGCCATTTTTTCGATTAAGGCGTTTGGCGCCTATCTGCCACAGCTTCCTGACGGCTTTTGGAATGGTTGGCCATTGGTCGTACAGGTCATTATTGTGTGTGCCGCGACAGATTTTTCAAACTATTGGGCCCATAGAATTTTGCACACTAAATATTTTTGGGGAATTCATGCGGTTCATCATTCCGATGACGATATCACCTGGACAACCAGTTTAAGAGTACACTTTCTGGAATTGGTTGTGATGGGTATCAATTTCTTCTTTTTAATAGGGTGGTTAAACTTCACACCAGAAGCGATTGCTTTCGCGGCGCCAATTTTAGTCTGGTATAATTATTATATTCATTGCCAGCTCGGGTTTACCCATGGCCCCGCACGTAAAATAATCGTGTCCCCGAACTATCACCGCTGGCATCATACCGATGAACCTAAGGCCTATAACAAAAATTTTGCGGATGTTTTACCGCTTTGGGATATTCTATTTGGAACAAGATATGATCCCGGTGTGAGTACGGGAAAATTAGGGGTTCCGGGCGTGCCCAAAGGCGTGACGGATTCGTTATTTTACCCGTTTCATTATTGGGCCATGCTCTGGCGCGAGCGAGGCTCTCAAAACCGCGATCGCATTGATGAGAACAGTTCCTAGAATTCGACCTTTCATCAGTTTTACCTGAATATGTCCATGAGGAATTAAACTTGAACCCGGCTGCGTGATTTCCTATGTGACTCTCATGGTAAACATCGCAGATATTTTGGCGCAAAAGCAACGATCTGCGGATCTATCTCAATCTAAATCGCAAATTGATCCCAAGATATTGACCATGGATGTGGTTGATCTGCTGCGAAAGGAACGCGAGCTAACCGGACACGATCTAACCGAAACAATGAGCGAAGATGAGCTCAGCCTTCATCTTCAATCCATTTATGAAGCTCAGGGCATAGATATTATAGATGACGTCGTGATTGATGGCATCGCAGCCTATAAAGATCAACGATATGTCTATCAGCCGCCTCGAAAAGGATTGTCGCGCAAACTCGCACTGCTTTATATTAACCGCCGAAAATGGCTGCCCTTATTGCTGACCCTGACGCTTATTTTCGGATCCATTACGGCGATAAATTATGTCGGATTTGTTCGCCCCCAAAAAGTTGAATCTGAGCGTATCGAAAAACTGATCGCTCAAACCCTGCCAGACAATCTAGCGGAAAAACATGCGGCGGCGATTGAAATAGCAGCAACGGACGATCTGAAATCACAGGCCGATCAATTACTGGCCTTAGGTCAGGATGCGCTCGACAAACGGGATGTTCAAACGGCGCAAAGAATGTCGCAGGAACTCGCGACTTTTTCTGATGACTTAAGACAGGCTTATCAAATCCGGATCGTATCCCGTCCCGGCGAATATAGCGGTGTCTTTCGTATTAATCATGACGGCGGACAGGAAGTCCGCAATTATTACCTGATCGTGGAAGGGGTGGCCGCAGATGGCAACCTCGTTAATGTGCAAATCACCAGTGAAGAAGATCAAAGAACCAAGCGGACTAAGATCTGGGGCGTGCGGGTTTCAGAAAACGTGTTTAACCGGGTTGCGGCCGACAAACGCGACGATCAGATTATTCAAGATGCGATCATCGGGCAAAAACAACGCGGCCACCTGACGCCCGAATATTCAACCGAGACCCTGAGCGGTTTAATATTGGACTGGTGATGAAAAGCGGCCTTCGAACATTACACGATATTGACCACGCCATAGCGCAAACGCGTGCATCGATTGAGGCGGCCGCCGCTATGCCGGCGCGCATTGCTGAGTCCATGGCAGAACTTAAACGGCAACAGGCCGCTGCCTTTGAACAAATCGCAACCGAGCGTCTCAATCTTTTAAAGGAGGGAGAAGGCGGTGATTTGGGATATATTGATCGTCAGGCAGAGAAATTACTTCTGGCTCAAGCCCGACTGGAACAAGAAGCTGCAAACAAAGTCAACAAATTGGCTAAGGCCATCGAAAAACTGGAGGCCAAGCGCCGTGCCCAGGAAGAAAAGGTCGCGACCGCAATTGATGCTTATGACAAGCGCACGGCCGAGGTTGAGCTTAAGTTTATTGACGACCCGGCCTATCAGGCACAACTTGATAAGGTTCAGGAAGCAGAAGCTCAGATTGCGCGCGGACATGAGAAATTATCGCTCGCAATCGAAGATGAAAAAATCAAAGGGCGACCTTATCGTCAGGATCCATTTTTCAGCTATTTACAAAACCGGCGTTACGGAACCGATAAACCAAAAGGCTGGTTTCTGACTCGCGCCCTGGATCATTGGGTGGCCTCTCTTTGCAATTATAAAACCGCCGTGAAGTATTACGATCAGATCGTTTCCATTCCTAAAACTCTGGAAAACCATATCGAGGATTTAGAACAAAGGGCGACTCAGTCTCGGGACAATCTGGAGGAGGTCGAGGCCGCAATCTTAAAACATGAAGGGGTCACCGCCCTTCGTGATAAATCTTTGAAAGCGCAACAAAGCCTCGACAAGATCGATCAGGAGATTGAGGCCCAGGAAGAACAGCATGAAGCCCAGTTGGAGGATCATGCAAATCTGGCCAGTGGAACGACCGGTCCCTATAAAGAAGCGGTGGATTTATTAAAGAGTGCCCTGGTCAAGCAAAAGATCCGCAAGCTGAAATATATCGCTTCGCAAACTCAAAGCCGGTCTGATGATCAAGCCATTGATCAATTGAAGAAATTAGCCCGATCTGCCGAGGCGCTTGAGGATGACCGCGAAGAAGCCCATGATCTGGTCAAAAAATATCGCCGCACCTTAAAAGAACTCAAACGTATCCGCTCTAGATATAAAAAGCGCCGTTACGACTCGCCATCCTCAGTTATACGCGGCGAAGACCTTGTCGGTGCGTTATTGCGCCAGGTTTTGGCGGGTGTTCTTTCAGGCAATGATTTCTGGCGCCAGATTGAGCGCGCCCAACGCACAAGAAGACGGTATTCAGACAATGATTTTGGCGGGGTAGACTGGACCGAAGGCCTCCGATTGCCCCGTCGATCCGGCGGATGGAATGGGTCATCCTCAAAGCGGACATCCATTCCCAGACGTCCCAGAAAAACGCTACCGCGATTAAAAACAACAAAAACCCGCAAAGGTGGATTTAGTACAGGCGGCGGATTTTAAAATTTAACCCGGATTCCCCGATAACGGGAATAACAATAATGTGTATACTTTATTACGGATTTCACTTTTACATATGCAACTTTGCGCCTATAAAGTTCTATGTGGGGAATTTTAAGCTTTAGACAAATTAGGAAATCTCATGGCCCAGAGAAAACTTAGCGAAGCTTCCAAGGTGATCGACCGACATGTTGGAATGCGACTACGATTACTTCGGTTGAATCACAAAATGTCCCAGACAGAATTGGGAGATAAAGTGGGAGTAACCTTCCAGCAAATTCAGAAATATGAGCGCGGCGCAAACCGAATTGGTGCGAGTCGTCTGTGGAAACTATGCGAAATCTTCGAAGCAGAGCCCAATTTCTTCTTTGATGGATTGAATGGGGAACGTGACGAAAATTCAGAACCTAACCCGCTTGTGGAAGATACCTGGTCGAAAAAGTTACTGACTAAGCAAAACCATCGTCTGATGATGTCTTTTGACAATATTGATGATGGCGATACACGCGCCGCTATTTTGAAGCTGTGCGAAGCTTTGGAATAGAGAAATTTACATACGAATCATTGCCCGCTTCTAACGGGCAGATGATCAGAAAAAGCCGGGTTTCCCCGGCTTTTTTCGTTTATAGCAGATATAAATTTTGTTTATCTTCCGTGTTTCAGATCACGCTTTTTTCTTTGGAATTATTCTATTTCTATTCGTGACGAGGAAAGCCTTGTTTAAAAGTGGTAAAAAACATGAGCGGGAAACATGGGAAAGAAAATTCTAAGCTATGATCAGGGCAGACTGATCGATCGGCTATATCAGGGGGCAGAACACGCCGTGGACGATACGAATGTTATTAATGTCGATTTTTTACCGGCAGACCGGATGCAAAGCCTGATTGATGACATCAGTGCCATATTGGATGATCCATCAAATCTTTCCATTGCGGAACCTGTTCTGAGAGAAGCCCTGCAATATATTGCCGCGCAGATTTTGATCCGTTCCTGACATTTTCAGGATTTGACCTGAGTTTTCAGACCTTTTAAACGCAGGATATGCCTCAGTCTGATTTACCCAAAGCTATTCTCGCCATTGATCAAGGCACAACCAGTTCCCGTGTAATATCTTTCACTGTAGACGGAGAAGCCATCGCCTCCGCACAGCAGGAATTCCCTCAAATTTATCCAAAAGACGGTTGGGTCGAACATGACCCCGAAGCGATCTGGGAAACAACACTCCAAACCCTTCAAGAGGTATATAGTACCACAGTTAAGTCAGGCTATCAGCCTATCGCGATAGGCATTACAAACCAACGCGAAACAACATTGGTCTGGGACCGAAAAACGGCTGAATGCATCTACAACGCCATTGTCTGGCAGGATCGTCGAACGGCCGCCATTTGCAAAGACCTGTCGAATACCATGGACGTGAAGACACTCAATTCCAAAACCGGGCTACTCCATGATCCTTATTTTAGCGCGACAAAAATAGCGTGGATTTTGGACAATGTTCCAGGCGCGCGAGAGAAGGCCGAAAAAGGCGATCTGGCCTTTGGAACCGTTGACAGCTTTTTAGTTTATCGCCTTACAGCTGGACGGGTTCACGCAACCGATGCGACCAATGCCAGCCGCACCAACCTATTTAACATCCGCGATCAATCCTGGGATCCAGACCTGTTGGAACTGTTTAACGTGCCTTTGGCTATCCTTCCGGAGGTAAAGAATTGTGCAGATGATTATGGATCAACAGCGCCCGATATTATCGACATTTCACTGCCTATTTACGGCGTAGCCGGCGATCAACAGGCGGCCGCGATAGGACAATGTTGTTTCGAGCCCGGCGACATCAAAAGCACCTATGGCACGGGATGTTTTGTCATCCTTAATACCGGGTCTAAGGTCCTGCCTTCTAGGAATAATCTCCTATCCACAATTGCCTACCGTATCGATGGCCAGACGACCTATGCCCAAGAAGGTTCAATCTTTATTGCCGGGGCCGCTGTGCAGTGGCTCCGTGATGCCGTCGAGTTAATTCAGGACGCGTCTGAAACTGAGGCACTTGCTCAGGATAGTGATGATGAAGATCAGTTATATCTGGTTCCGGCGTTTACGGGGCTGGGCGCCCCCTATTGGGATCCGAATGCGCGAGGCGCGTTGTTAGGTATTACACGAAACACTGATCGGTCCGACATTGTCCGCGCAACACTGGAAAGTATTTGTTATCAGACACAGGATCTGTTCGCCGCTTTTTCAGATGACGGCGTCACCCCTTCAACACTTCGAATTGATGGTGGCATGGTTGCCAATAACTGGGTTGTCCAGCGCCTGTCAGATATCATTGACATTCCCGTCGACCGCCCGGTAATCATGGAAACGACCGCACTGGGTGCGGCTTATCTCGCCGGACTGCAGGCTGGAATTTATGCCGATTTGAACGATATATCGGGCCGTTGGCAGCGCGAACGCCGATTTGAGCCCTCAATGGACAAAACAGAACGCCATAAGCGACTGGAAGGGTGGTCTCAGGCCGTCAGCCGGGTTCTGACCCGCTAAGTCGCGCTTCGGCCAGTTTTAAGTTTTCGACCGCTTTGATATGATAGGTCGGACTGATTTCAATCGCTTTCTCAAGCAGATATACGGCCAGTACAAATTCCTCATTTTGCATCGCGATAAAGCCAGCATCGTTCAAAAGTGACGCTGCGCGGTTTTCTGGAAATTCACGCAATCCTTCGATGATGTCTTTCTTCATAAACAATGCCAGTCGACGGTTATTGTCATAAAGGCGTGAACCAGGTTGCAATTCCAAGGCCTGCTCGAACTTGGCCTTCGCCTCATCTATCCGCCCCTGTTTTAAAAGCGACATGCCCATATTATTGATGGTCTTTGAATGAGCGCGACCTGTTTTAAGGGCTGCGATATAAGCATCCTGTGCCTCTAGCCAATCGCCTTGCGCATCCAGAAACTGGCCTTTAGCGCTCCATAGCCTTGGATCGGCATCAATGTGCTTTAGCGCTTCAGAAAGTCGGTGAATTGGAGCTTTGGATTTTCCGGAAAAAACATCCGCTAGAGCCAGTCCAGCCAACACCTGATCCATTTGAGTTTCATCCAGACCATATTCCGTCAGCTGAAGAAACTGTTCCCGCGCAAGATCAGCTTTACCCAATGCAAGGGCCGCATTTGCAAACCCAATTCTTGCCGAAAGGTGAGATGGATCCCGAAGGACAACTCGATTGTATAAATCTAAACTTTTTCCATATTGCTCATTCTCATAAGCTTGGTGTGCTTGAGAAAGGGTTTCATCCGCATTCATCTTGGAATGGGAAACTGATTCAACCAGTTTAATATTTTCAGAGAATGACGAAATTTCCGGTGCCGTGGCACAGGCACCCAGCAATACAACAAAAGATGTTAGATATTTACGCATTAAGCCGCGAAACCGCGGGCAACTCTGACTCCTGCTGGCAGGAGCAACATCGCCATTATTGCTGGAAAAATAAACAGGATAAGCGGCACGGTCAGTTTAGCCGACAACGCCATCGCTTTTTCTTCCGCCCGCATCATGCGTTTGTGACGCATGTCTGTCGCGAAAGTTCTCAAAGCAGCGCCCATACTCGATCCCATTTCCTCAGCTTGTTTTAGCATGACAGCCAAAGCTTTTGCTTCGTCCAGATTGACTCGATCCGCAAATGTTCGCATGCCTTCATGCCGGTCTCGTCCAGCTCGCAACTCGACATTTAGCACATCGAGATTGACCTTAAGCGCCGGATACCGCCCTCCGATTTCCTCTGAAACTCGAAGCAATCCAGCATTTAAGCTAAGGCCAGCTTCGATACACGCGACCAAAAGGTCCATCATATCCGGGAAACCCTTGCGAACCTGATCCCTGCGTTTCGCTTTGCGCCATCGGATGAAAAATTGTGGCCCCATAAATCCAATCAATGTTACAGAACAAGCCAGCATGATGGCGTAATTCAAGCCCAATAAGTTACTCATTCTGCCCCAAAAAATGAGAATAAAAAATTGGGGAATAAACAAGCAAATCAAGCGCATCGCCAAATAAGTCTTCACAGAAGATGCCCGAAAATATCCGGCTTGGGTCAACTCAAATCGAAGCTTTGAAATCTCTTCTTCACCCGGCAGCGAAACATAGTTCCCGAGGCTTTCAATTGCTTTTGTATGTTGAAAAATACTTTCATTGGGTTCTTCAATTTTATCGGCCAATCGCGCTTTAATGCGGCGACTTTCTTCAAGGGCGCTACGCATTGCCATGAATATAAGCACAATCGACAATGCTAAAAAGCCCATGGAAAGGATGACAATAACGCCTGTAATTGTATCGCTCGACATCATGTCACTAGACCTTAAAGTTGATCATTTTTCGCATGACCAGATTCCCAATAAACATCCAAAACACAATTCCCATAAGCCCGTATTTTACTATGTCACTTTCCTCTACGCCGCCGTAAAAGTCCGGGGCCGCCGCTCGAATAATCAAATATAATCCGACAGGCGCAGCATTTAGAATGAGTGCAGACGCTCGACCTTCCGCGGATACAGCGCGAATTTTTAAACGCATTTTTTGTCTCTGTCTGATGGTATCAGCATTTGAGGCTAACAGCTCAACCAGGTTACCACCCGTTCGTTCCTGAAGACGGATCATCGCCGCCAATAGATCAAAGTCTTCTTGCCCCACCCTATCTGCCAATCTCTGAACCGCAGAACTGACATTACTCCCAAATGAAATTTCATCGCTGACAATACCAAATTCAGATCCGATAGGATCTGCCATTTCACGACCTACCAATCCAATGGAAACAGGGACCGGGTGGCCCGCCCGTAGCGATCGTATGATGACATCTAAAGCTTCTGGCAATTGAGCGACCGCCTTATTTCGACGCCGTTTAACAAGAAAGTTCAGGACAAAGATCGGAAACGCGGCCCCTAAGAAGGAACCAACAGGCATCCACAATGGCGATTTCCCGTAATAAAGAGAAAGCAACACCCCTAAACAAGCGGCAGCGACCATTAGCGCATAAATACCACCGGACCCAAGTCGCACGCCAGATTGCAAAACCATTTTACCTAAGGCCAAATTCAACGACTTTAACTTGCCGTCCTTGCCGATGCTCCGATCTTTGCGCATTTTCGCGACAAGGTCCGCCGGAGACTCTTCTTTTTCGAGCTGTGCTAGGCGGTAATTAGCCAGCTTGAGCTTGGCCCCCATTTGCTTTGAAGCCCCTATCACGGCTTGGATACCTAAAAAAGCACTACAAAAAATCAGCGTATATAAGACAAGCTGCATTCCCATGATAATTATCCAACACGTTCCCGAATTGTCAGATCAGAAATTGGCCCTGTCGGCAAAGATGCCGGCTCAAAAATACCATCCGGTACAGGGATATTTTTTGTCTGAATAAATTCCAGGCACTGCGGGCGAATGCCGGTTGCCCGAAATTCGCCGATGACTTCATTGTTAGGCCCTGTGCCTGTACGGGTATAATTGAATATCTCTTGCATCTGAATAACAGACCCTTCCATCCCTGTGATCTCAGAGACGGAGGTGATTTTTCTTTGACCATCCGATAAACGCATGGCCTGAATAATGATGCCAACGGCGCTGGCAATTTGACCCGCAATCGCCTCCGGGCTGATTTTCATATCACCCATCGCAACCATCTGTTCTAATCGTGTAATCGCGTCACGCGGTGTATTGGCGTGCAGTGTTGCCATAGATCCTTCATGGCCGGTGTTCATAGCTTGCAACATGTCAAAGGCTTCTTCTCCGCGAACCTCGCCTAAAATGACGCGGTCTGGGCGCATGCGAAGCGCGTTTTTCACCAGTTCTCTTTGGCGGATTTCACCTTTGCCTTCGATATTAGGAGGGCGCGTTTCCATACGCGCTACATGAGGCTGTTGAAGCTGTAACTCAGCCGCGTCCTCGATGGTTATCAGGCGCTCTTTATGGCTAATCGATTGAGAAAGCGCATTCAATAGCGTGGTCTTACCCGATCCCGTACCGCCTGAAATCAAAATCGTGACGCGCGATTTACAGGCGGCCCAAAGAAATTGTGCGACGACATCCGGTATAGCTTTGAACTCAACAAGCTTGTCTAAGGTGAGCGGTTTTTTCGAAAACTTCCGGATTGATACCAGTGGTCCGTCCACGGCAATTGGCGCAATAGCGACGTTGACCCGGCTGCCATCCAGAAGTCTGGCATCCGCCATGGGTTGACTTTCATCGACACGGCGTCCGACCGTCGCGACGATCCGGTTAATAATTCTAAGCAGATGCGGTTCATTAGCAAAGCGGACATTGGATAATTCGAGCTCGCCGCCGCGCTCAATATAAACCTGTTCATGAGTATTGATAAGAATATCGCTAACAGATTCATCACGCAGCAGTATTTCAAGGGGGCCCAGCCCCCGCATTTCGTCGATAATACCCAGGACCAGATTATCGATCGCAGCCGAATTTAATTTCATCCCTTCCCGGGTTGTCAGGTCTTTCACGATCGCTTTGATCGCCGACTTCATTTCAGTTTCACCCAGCTGTTCAAGCGACCCCAAATCGATTTCATCCAGGATCAAACCGTGCAAACGGATTTTTGTTTCCAAGGCCTCTGTTGTAATGGGTTCCGATGGGGTATTTTCGACTTCTGCCCGATCTAATCTGGCTTGAACCTTATCGGTTGAAACCTCGTCTTGCAGTTTCGTTGGGCTTTCGGCCTTTTCGAATATCTCTGAATTATCGATAACAGGTTCGATCAAAGCCGAATGATCCTGCGCTACATATTTAGGAGTTTCCGAATGCACCTGCTTTTCGGTCGCCCCATTGCGAATTATCTTAGAAAACCGTCCCATCCGGCAGGTCTAACAAATACGAACTAAATCCTCGTTTAGGATTAGTGTTAATGAAGGGTTTAGAGTGCAGCTCTGAGCTGGTTTGATCCGCCAACAACGGTCTCTTTGAGTAACAATTCAAGCATTTCCCGACAATCTTTGGCATAGCGGCTATCCCCGCTAATCACACTGGCCGGTTCACCTCGGTTTATCGCTTCACGGACCGCATCAACATTGGTGCAAATACTGCCAAATATCTTTTTTCCTGTTGCTTTTTCCGCGTCACTGACTCGGATTGAATTGCGAAATGAGCGCCGCTCATGTTTGTTGATTATTATGTCAATTTCAATGTCTTCCAGGCCTTCAACAGCTTCGATCTCTGAAATCCTGTTTCGAAGAGACTTTAATGCCGGAACGGTCAACTCCGTTACAAAATAATACTGGTCTGAACCCCCAATTGCGGCATGGGTCCAGGGGGCCCATAGACGGGGAATATCCAAGATGACATAGTCATACATCTGACAAACATTATCCATCAGCGCCAACACCTTGTCGGGGTCCACCCGGCCATTGCCGTTTAAAGTCGGGGCAATAGCCAGAATATCGAGATGCGGTGAATAGCTCGACATCAATGATTCCGTCATATCCCGGTCCACGAACGAAGCCTGAGGCAAAAGATCTTCCAGATGAGCTTTTGGCGACACGTCAAGATATGGCGCACATGCCCCGTTTTCAAAATCTAGATCAAAAAGGCAAACCCTAGGTCGTTTGGGTGTTTCGCCTCGCGGTACGTTTTGGCCCGCGCCCTGGCTAAGCTCATAAGCCAATTGCACGCATAGGCTGGTGACACCGGCACCACCGTTTCCACCCATAAACCCCCAAACAATCGCCTCACCTGGCGTGTCATAGGTAATGGGTTCCGCACCCGATTCCGGGATCGAGATATCATTATCACTCATTTGAGCTTGTTGAAAAACGCTCATCGTCCACCTGTTTGTAAATCTTCGCTCATGGCCGTTACGCTAATATCCGGCATGGTTTGAAACCGATCGGTTGTTACAATATCAAGGAATAGGAAATTAAACCTTAAACCTGAAACTTTCACCGATATTAATGGAATGACATCAGCAGGATTTCCGGCGGTGTCAAATCCCGAATGCTGATAGGTCACAGATACATTTGTTTCTTTGATATCAGAAATATAATCGCACATACCGCGGGTTTCACGCCCGGTAGCACTACAGAGGCCATCATTGTTTTTACCATAAACAATCCGTCCAAAAGCTTCCTCATTGAAGCTGCCTTCTGAACACTTCAACAAAGATCCGGTACAGGTAATTGAATAATCGGGAAGCGGGTCACCTGCCGCAACTTCGGTTGACAACCCTGTCATCGTCGTCAAGCTATCGGCCACAGGATCCGTTGTTGCTGCAATTCGAACGCCCATTCGCGCTGCATGTTGGACGGCATTATACTGCCAATAGGCATAGGCGATTTCAATCGAAGACCCAATAAAACCGATAAACAAGGTCGTAAGCAAAGCGGCCTGAACCGTGACCGCTCCGTCTTTACTCCGACAAAATCTGGAAAATAATATGAACCGAGAGATCATTATCAGGTCCCGATCAATCGTTCTTCATAAGATCCCGTAAGGCGGATAGATTTACCAAACACAGAAGACAGGACTCCAAAGCCCGTATAGGAAATATCAGAAGTTACTGTCACAATGGTGACCGGTTGACCCCCGCGATATTCATATCCGCTTTCAAGTTCCGCATTATCAACCGAACCATAGGAGATTTGAATATCTGAAACGGTCCAATTTGGAATAATGCATTTGGTGGTTGTTTCTAATGCGCCTCCGCAAGCGAGGTTTTTAGCCTGAGTTTCGTGTTGAGCGGGCGCCCGGGTTTTTGACAGGTAATTTCCAGCCATCGCAAGCTGGGTCTCCAACTTGTGATTTTGAACCAGCATATATGACGCGTCGGCGACACCTAATCCCAAAGTTATAAGAAACGGAAAAATCAAGGCCGCCTCAATAACGAGACCCCCCGCTTTGTCGTTTGCAAATTTTGTAATGTGCTTGATCATCGGGTTACGCTCACCCGTTCACGCGCAACAGCGTCAGACCCTTCAACGATCGGACCGACTATTTCACCCCAAATCGTATTATCCTGACCTTTTTCAATTGGCTGGGTGACAAAAACTTTGACAAAGGTCTCCACCGGCAAGTTGTTGACGCTTCCATTCATGCCGTATTTGGCTTCAACTGCAGAACAGTTCATGACAGCCGCATAGACAATTCGTCGATCCACACTGGCTGTTGAGGCGCCCGTATTATGACATTGTGGTGTGCCTTCTTCGGGCGTGCTGGATGTTCCATATGTCACCGCACCGGGAATGGAATCCGTGTCGATTTCCCAACGATAGACAGCATATCTAGAAGGTATATTTGACGGCGAAACCGTTTGGTTCGTATAATCAAATGCATAGGTGCTATCGCCGATTGTCGCGACTGCCGGGGCGTTGTGATTAATCTCCATATATTTGATAAAATCCCAATTACCATTGCCCATACGTCCATTTAAATGAGGACAACTTCCATCTTCAAAACAGGCATCCTGTGGCAGTCCCATGGCCGCTGGATCCGGATCAACATTGCAGTTCTTTCCGGAATATCCTTTGACCACATTGGCGGCCGGTGCATAGGCCGCATCATTTTTATAACTTTTGAAACTGCCCTCATACATATCAAACCTGGTATTAAAAGCGACGCGTAACGACGCAATATTACCTGGGCGCATATCGACACCCGTGGCCTTCGAAAAGCAAACACTTGGCAGATCAACGGCAACAGCATCTGCGATCGCGGACGCCCCTCCATGCCCATCAAATGGATCCAAAAATCCAAAGTTTCCTGGACCATAAGTTTCGTTATTATTGTTTGTTGTTTTGAACTGGATTAATCGGCGCTGATAATTTTCGTCCTCCAAAGCATCATAAATGGATGTCCCCATGCCTTCATATGGATTACACACGAATAATGGTGCGACGCTGCAGACACCTTCTTCCGTACCCGCAATCGATTTCGCGTTTAACGAAACGGATGTCACAGATTGCACGACACCTTTGGGAAACATGACGGATACGGTTTGGGGATATACCGTGACTTCGACAAAACGGGCTTCCTTGGGTTCAGTGGTCTCCATATCTGTGGTGACCAGATCATAATCATTGTCCGGAAGCTCTTTGAGATAGCGAACCGTTTTAGCCAGAACTTCGCCCGACCCTTGATTGCCAAACTTTTGAGAATTGGACACAAGATTAGCAATAGCCCGATCAGCTCGCGTGATTGAATCTGAACGTTGATTGAGCTCAGCCGCTCCGGCCCGCGCCAAAGCATCCGCCGCACTTTGAAGTTCCTGATCCAGATTATACATGCGTGCCGCATCGACGGACAAAGCCGCTCCGGTAATCATGACAGGTGCCAAGAGTGCTGCCCAAACAGCAAAAGCGCCTGACAGGTCAGACGCGATCATTTTGAAAACCCCAGCCAAAGATTTTCGATTATGAACCACTATTTGCTCCGTAATTATCGCGTGTTAACCGGTGTCGGTTTCTCAACTTCGTCAGCTTCATAGCGCTTCTTAGCCAGAGCTTTTCTGTCACGGTCTGCCGGAATAAAAGTATTCTGTTTTTGCGCATCTGTCGGTGGGACAGCGTGAACGCTAATATTGTGCTTTACAGCCGACGCATATGTTGGACTCGGCGCCGCCGTATTTGTTGCACAGGCCCCCAGCAGAGCCAGGCCTGAGCACAGGCTCAAAAGTTTAAGTTTCGCAGTCATCCTAATCCCCTATTGAACCGCATATCCATATGTTTCTGACAGACCGCCAGCATCTGCCAGCGCCCGATCTGAAATGTCCGGTGTTGATGTTGAAATTTGTGGTTGACCTTCGGTCCGCCCGAGCAAAAACTGCTCTGCTTCAGACGGTCCCGTTAGACCATCCAATGGCGTCCGCAAGTCAGAAATATCGGGTGCAGGTTGAACCAGTCTGGGTGTCACGATAATAACCAGCTCGGTCTCAAAATTCTTATATCGGCTCGACCGAAACAAAGACCCTAAAACAGGCACATCCCCCAGCCAGGGCACCTGCGCCTTACTGTTTGAGGTTTCATTTTGTAAAAGTCCGGCAATTGCAAAGCTCTGCGCGTTTCTGAGTTCAACCGTTGTATCGGCACGGCGAACGCGAAGCGACGGCACTTCGACACCCGCCACCCGAACCGCGTTCGTATTATCGATCTGGCTGACTTCGGGCATGACCTCGAGATTTATGATCCCGTCATCCAAAACAGTTGGGGTGAAGGCCAGGCCGACCCCAAACTGACGAAATTCAATAGTGATTTGACCTTCATCGGCGGCCACCGGAATTGGAAATTCGCCGCCAGCCAAGAAGCTGGCCGTATCCCCGGACATAGAAACAAGATTGGGCTCAGCGAGTGTCCGAACAATGCCCTGCTCTTCCAAAGCGTCAATTCGGGTATCAACAGAGGCTGTCCCCACGCCACCAAGTAATACGCCGGACAAAGTTGGAATGCCGCCGGATAGCAGCCCGGCTCCAGATTCAAAAATTAGATCACCGGCTCCGGCACCGGCTTTTTGGGTCAAAAGTCCAATACCAAGTTCTTTAACCACATCGCGCGATGCCTCAACAAAACGAACTTCCAACATAACCTGATGGCTGTCTCGAACAGATAAGGCATTGGTGACTTTACCCGGCGCATAAGCCTGCGCGATTTTTTCGACACGCTCTGCGACCTTTGTACTGGTCACGTCACCAGACATGTAAATTCCACCGGCCATAGGACGGACTTCGACTTTTTCACTGGGGAAGGCCTCATAAAGGCTCTTTTTAAGTGCCTGTAAATCAAAGCCCACAGTCACATCGATGATGTCAATTAAATGGTTTTTTTCGTCATAGAGCATGACATTGGTTTTGCCGCCGGTTTTACCTAATACATGAAAAGACTGATTTGTCAGAACGACCACGTCTGCGACTTTGGTGTCGGCTACGCGAATTTCTTTGAATGGACGGTCTGTTCGCATGACAATGACATCATCTTTGACAACATTTGTGACGACCCGTTCCTGAGAAACCTTTTCTACCCAGGACTTACTCATGGCTGGAGACGCGACCATAGTAGAAAGCGCCAGAACTGACGCTGTTATAAGTTTAACCTGTTTCATGCTATCCCCCTGACAATGACCCATCGGTCACGGCTGCATTATTGTCGTCTCTTAGAACGCTCACCTGATTGCGCTCATCTCCCCGCACAATTGTAACATCGGCAACTGTCGGCCGAGGGGCGGGCTTTGATTTCACAGCCGCAGTACGGCGCGGAGCCTCCCGGCGAACATTAGGCGACTTGCCCAGAATATTGGCCTTGGCGATCGTTTTATTTGGCACAACGCTAAGATCGCCCGCCGCCCGCAATGTTAGCGATAATTTCCCGGTTCCCATGGCCAGTTGAAGTTTTTGAGCTTCTTCATGGGAGACTTCCAAGGTCACGGTTTTAACGACATCCGGTGTCGAAGACGCGTCATTTAAATTTTGGTCAATCCCCAGAACCCGAACATGCTGCAGCAAAATATCTGAAATAAGATCACTGCCGTTACGACGTGAGACCGGGTCGCGAGTAAATATCAGATCGACATGATCACCCGGCATCACAAAGCCGGCCACACCGCTGACATCGTCAACCCGGACCGAAACAGCCCGCATGCCTTCTGTTACAAGCGCCGATAAAGATCCCCGAGCCCCCGGCCCGCTAATGGCATGGCTTAGAATAACTTCATTGGCTTCAAACCGACGGAGCGCGATAGTCTTCGCATTCGGATCAATGAACAGGGCGTTTAATGACTCAAAGGTTCCAGCCGGTATTGCCTCTTCTGGAAACTCGACAACGCGTAAGAGTTCCGGCTGTAAAATGTCGCCAAATTCCAACGGCGTATCCGCAACTAAAACCGGAACGGTTGCAATTTCGGCGGCCTGAACTTCTTGAAGAGTTGGCAAGGATTGTCGGTATTCAGTGCGAATAGCGTCGCTGATCCAACCCCTGGCCAAAAATACGGCTGTTATGCCGCAAACAACGGACGCGCCGAGCGTAATGAGCGTATTTTGCCTCACGATTTCACCTATGTCCCAAAATCGGTT
>JAHDDX010000084.1 GCA_020629135.1 Hellea sp. | reverse complement strand
GGCCGAATGGGCGGCGCGATTATCCGCGCGCTGGAGGCCTCAAACCGGGCCCGCCTGTCGGTTGCCATCACGACCGAAGGCTCTCGGAATATCGGCAAAGACGTCGGGGCGAGCCTTGGTCTGGCCGATTGCGGCGTCACGCTCAGCCATGACATTGAAGACGGGCTTGAGCTTTGCGATGTCATGATCGACTTTTCCTCGCCGCGGGCCGCCATTGATGCGGCGCTCGGTATGCACGGATCCCGGTGCCGCGCATTAGTAACCGGCACGACCGGCTATACGCGGACCGAAGAAAACGCCCTGTTAAAAGCCGCCGAGTCGATCACGCTCGTGAAATCCGGGAATTTCTCATTGGGCGTCAATATGCTCGCCGCCCTGGTCGAACAGGCGGCCGCACGGCTCAAACAGGGCTGGGACGTTGAAATCGTCGAGATGCATCACCGCCACAAAGTCGACGCCCCGTCCGGCACGGCGCTGATGCTGGGCGAAGCTGCCGCCAAGGGGCGCAAGGTCAAGCTTGAGGATCATCAGGTTTTATCCCGCGAGGGCCGGGACCTACCCCGCGAAGACGGCGCTATCGGATTTGCCGCCCTGCGCGGCGGCGGTGTCATTGGCGACCATGATGTGCATTTGGCCTCAGAGCTTGAAATGCTGACCCTGAGTCACCGGGCCTTTGACCGTTCGGTCTTTGCCCACGGCGCGGTCACCGCCGCGATCTGGGCCCATGGCAAAGCCAAAGGCCTTTATGATATGAAAGACGTGTTGGGGATTTAGGCCCTACCAGCTTCCCTGATTTTCCATACTGGCCCAGGGTTCTTTCGGAGGCTGATGCTCGCCGCGTTGTAAAAGTTCAATTGAGATATTATCCGGTGATCGGACAAAGGCCATGTGACCGTCACGCGGCGGACGATTAATCGTATATCCCAGGTCCATTAAGCGCTGGCATTTGGCGTAAACATCATCCACCCGAAAGGCGAGATGGCCGAAATTGCGACCGCCTTCATAGCCCGCTTCGTCCCAATTATGGGTCAGCTCAATCATGGGAAGTCCGGATGGCAATGGATATTCATCGCCCTTTAGGCCTGAGCGTGCGAGGTCCTCTTGGGACGCTAGAAAGATCAAAGAAAACCGACCCGCTTCATTATCAACTTTACGGATCTGCTTGAGGCCCAGCCCATCGCAGAAAAATCGGAGCGACGCGTCAACATCGCTGATGCGGATCATAGTGTGCAGATAGTCCATTAGTCTTCTCCGTATTCGCGAACCAGTTCACGACGAAAGCTGAGCGGAGCTCGAGCATGATAACGCCGGGCGGCCACATAAAAGATCAGCGCCCAGGTCGCGATAACCGCGAAAAAAATCATGAACTGCCACAGAAAAAATCCGGGCTCATAGAGTTTAGAATTTCCGCTGGCTTTCCATACTTGAAGCAACAGAAAATTGATCAAGGCCAGGGCTGGCGCCGTCAGAACCAAAATGGCCCCGAGCGCCCAGGCGATATAGGCTTTGGAACGCGGGGCATAGAACCGTTTATAGGCCCGGATATAACCATCCCTGCTCAGTCGTTTATCAACCATGCCCTGCCCGGATTTAAAGTCGAAATCCTCTTCGGCATCTCGCGCGACCTGCCGATAGCCCAACACCGCCCTTAGGCCGTAAATTATCGCCAGCACTCCAACAAATGCCAGCGCCCATAAAAAAGATATGCCTTCGAATTTTTGCATGGGATATATATTGGCAGGCTTGGCGACAATCTCAAGTGTCGATGCTTGCGTCGTTTTCGTGAGTGACTATATTGCCGTCAAAATTCAAATAAGGTTTTCCCCATGACAGATAATTCAGCGCCCCGCCTTGGTTTTTTGTGCGGCAGTCTTCGCAAGGACTCGATCAATAAAAAACTGTCTCTGGCCCTTGAAAAAATGGCTGCGGACAAAGGCTGTGCCGCCGAACAGATAGACCTGGCAGATTATGATCTGCCGCTTTATCACGGCGATCTGGTCACGCCGAATGCCGTCGGTCAATTAATCGCCGATATGAAAGCCTTTGACGGCATCGTCGTCATCTCACCGGAATATAATGGCGGCCTGCCGCCTGTTTTGAAAAACGCCATAGACTGGACCAGCACAGTCGAGACCGGGCATATATCCGGACCTGTTTACGGCATTGCCTCTTGTACCCCAGGCCCGATGAGCGGAATTATGGTCATGCGCCAGGTCCAGTTTATCCTGATGCGCCTCGGGGCCGATTTGGTACCGCAACAGACCGGTTGCGGCTTTGCCGAAAAAGCCTTTGATGAAAATGGCACGCTGAGCGCTCAACCGGCAGCCAGTTTTGCAGATAAAATGCTGGATCAGATATTGGCCCGCATTGCCGCGCGCGGATAATGGCCAAGACTAAAAAGCTGCCGCGCCCAAAATTGACAAGGGCTAAGATCGCTGAGATTTATGCGGCTCTGGCCAAGCTCGACCCCGCCCCGCGGACCGAACTGAATTATTCCAATCCTTACACATTGGTGGTCGCTGTCGCTTTGTCGGCGCAGGCGACCGATGTGGGTGTGAACAAGGCAACGAAAGATCTGTTTGAGGTCGCCGATACACCTGAAAAAATGGTCGCCCTTGGTGAAGACAAAGTTCGCGATTATGTCAAAACTATTGGCCTGTTTCGAACAAAAGCCAAAAACGTGATCAAGCTGTCGCAAATGCTGATTGATGATTACGGATCGCAAGTTCCGGATAACCGCGAAGATTTGATGCGTCTGCCGGGCGTTGGGCGCAAAACCGCAAATGTGGTTTTGAATGAGGCCTTTCGACAACCGACCATGGCGGTGGATACCCATATTTTCCGGGTCTCAAACCGGACCGGCATGGCCCCGGGCAAGGATCCGCTGGAAGTTGAGCTGAATCTGCTCAAGGTTACACCGGATGAATATGCACTTCACGCCCATCACTGGCTGATCCTGCATGGGCGCTATACCTGCGTCGCCCGCAAGCCGAAATGCAATAATTGCGCGATCATTGATCTGTGTAAGTTTAAAGACAAGACACCGCCTATTGACGGTTAAGGTCAGTCCAGACGTTTTCGCAAAACTTCTGCCAGTTTACGGGCCCCTTTATTTTCACCGCCCTCACCTTCTGCATGGGGCAAATATAAATAAGGTTCGATCAGTTCCAACTCGATCAGTTTTAGCCGCCCGTCCAGACCGCGCAGCAGATCGACCCGCGCATAAAGCGGCGTGAAGTCGAGCGAGTTGAGAACGTCCCGAGCTGTATCGCGTTCTTTTGAACTTGGCTCATATGTTGTCTCAGTGCCGCCATAGAGAGATTGGATGCGGTAATCCCCTTTCTTGGCCTGTTTGAGGGCTGCATGGGAAAACCGGCCGCCAAAATAGATAAAGGAATATTCACCTTCCTCCTGAACGCTGGGCAGAAAAGCCTGAACCAAAGCGCCTTCAGGGGGCAATTCTGCGCGGTCCGGGAATGGCTCACCCTTGGTATACAGCACTTGGCGCCAGGCCCCGCCGCCGACCTGCGGCTTGATCACCACTTTATCGGTTTTTAGGGTGTCAAAAGCTTTGGCGACCCCGGCCTGGGTCACCCGTTCCAGAACCACGGTTTCGATCACAGGCGCCCCACCACGTTCCAATTCTTCCAGATAGGATTTATCCGCGTTCCACACCAAAACTTCATACGGATTATACAAATTCGTCAGTTTTGCCGCTTTGGCCATTTCAGCGGTAAAGGCCGCTTCATTCCCTTCGAAATAGTCCCAGACAAATAATGGCAGCATGGCATCATATTCTGGCGCTTTTTCCGCCGCATCTCGCCAGCGAACCTGATCCACCTGCATATCAAAATCTTTGAAAGCCGGAACAATTTTGCCGAGCTCTTCTTCAAGTTCAAACACGTCCTCGCGTATATTATCCGCATCCGACATCAAATTATCCGAGATCAAAATAGCGATTTTTTTCATGAGATTTCCCAAAGAGTCTGATTGCCAAAGCCCAGATAGTGCTTTAGGCGCTCCGCAACAAGATCAAGCGAGGATTTATGTCTGCAGTTTATGATGTTCTGGGAATTGGCAATGCGATTATGGATGTGATTGCCCCGGTATCTGACGATTTTTTGAAAACAAATCAGGTCGAGAAAGGCTCGATGACTCTGATCGAAGAGCCGCGCGCGGTTGAGCTGCATGGCAAGCTTTCAGAAGCCGCTGATCCACAGGAAATCGCCGGCGGATCCGCCGCCAATACGTTGGTGGGCATAGCCAAACTTGGCGTTCGTTCAGCCTATGTCGGCAAAGTCGCCAATGATGATGTCGGCGACCGATTTGCCACGGGAATGCGTGATGCGGGCGTAGATTTTAACTCAACCCCCTTGAAAGATGAGCTGGCCACGGCTCGGTGCCTGATCGCTGTCACGCCAGACGGCGAACGCAGCATGAGCACGTTTCTGGGCGCATCCACGCTTTTGGGAACTGCGGATATTATTCGGGACCAGATCAAATCTGCTGCTATTGTCTATATGGAAGGCTATCTTTTTGACAAAGACGACGCCAAGGCCGCTTTTGTCAAAGCCGCTGAGATCGCGCAGGCCACCGGAAACAAGGTTTCGCTGACTTTATCCGACCTATTTTGTGTAGAGCGCCATCGGGAAAGCTTTAAGCATTTGATTGATCATCATGTGGACATTTTGTTCGCCAATGAAACGGAACTTCTGGCCCTGTATCCGGGCCTGTCATTTGACGAGGCTCTCAGCGCTCTTGGCAAGGCCGGTAAAATCGCCTGCGTCACCCGCAGTGAAAAAGGGTCTGTCATTTTGGCCGGTGGTGAAACCCATGTTATTCCTGTCGTTCCAGTAGAAAAAGTAATCGACACGACGGGCGCTGGCGATCAGTACGCGGCAGGCGTTCTGGCGGGACATGTCATGGGGATGAGTTGGGCCGATGCCGGCTATCTGGGCAGCCAATGCGCGGCCGAAGTCATTTCTCATTACGGCGCCAGACCTGAGCGAAATATCCTTTAATCCTGTCCGAAATTTAATTTTGATGAGCGCGATATTCAGGCTCGATTAAACTCCAATTCGCTATAGCCGTGACAGATTTAACGGATTAAGAGGGCCTTATGCGCGTCTCAAAATTAATACTCGGAACGGCTTTGGTAAGCCTTATGGCAGCCCCAATAGCTTTGTCACAAATCGGCGTGGGGCAACCAACAGCGCAACCCGTCAACGCCCTGCCCGCCTTTACCCATCCACAAACGGTTGAGGCCGATCTGGCTGAACTGGATTATACCCTTAATCACACGCTTAGTTTTTCAGGGCGGTTCACCCAATTTGCCGCGGACGGTACTCGCGATTCCGGCACTATTCACTTAAAGCGGCCCGGTAAGCTACGGATCGAATATGACGCGCCAAACCCGCTATTAATCGTGGCAGACGGCGTGACCCTGTCCCAACAGGACCGGGCGCTCGAAACATCTGACCGCGTACCCTTATCGGCCACACCGCTTAATTTTTTCCTCAAGGAAAATGTTCAACTGGCCCGCGACACCGAGGTCGTCAGCCTGATCAAAACCGCACAGGACATCCGGGTCCGGTCCCGTGATGGCAGCGGCGAAATGGAAGGCGATATCACTATGGTGTTTGACGCGCAGACCCTGGCGTTTAAATCCTGGATTATCTCGGATAGCTTTGGCGGCGAGACCCATGTTTTGCTCTCGGATCTGCAATATAATCCTAATCTCGACCCCAGATTATTTATTCTGCGGGATGAAGATCGCCGGGACCGTCGACGCCGTTAAAATTGCGCTTGCCCGGGCGGCGCGAATCCGCCATCAGACGGCATGTCTGTCAAAATCACCACTTGGAATATCAACTCCGTTCGCCTGCGGATCAATACGGTCATTGACTTCCTGAACGCGCATCAACCGGATGTTTTAGCGTTACAGGAAATCAAATGCCTCGAAGATCAATTTCCCTATGATCCCTTTCGCGCGGCTGGATATAACCATATCGAAGTGTCCGGCCAAAAAGGCTATCACGGGGCGGCGACGGTTTCCAAATTGCCACAATCCCGCATGGATACCCAGTTCTGCCCCAATGGCGATGCCCGTCATGTCAGCACGGTAATTGATGCGGGCGCCCGGAACTTTGAACTGCATAATTTCTACATTCCGGCAGGCGGCGACGAAGCCAACCCGGAAACAAATCCCAAATTCAAGCACAAGCTCGAATTTCTGGATATTATGACCGATTATTTTTCCTCTCGTTTTACATCAGGCGATGCGGGGCAGGTTTTGGTCGGTGATTTCAATATTGCACCCCATGAAAATGATGTCTGGTCGCACAAACAATTGCTCAAAGTGGTCAGTCATACGCCTATCGAAGTGGAGCGCCTGGACAAGCTTTTGGGCACGCATGACTTTACTGATTGCGCCCGGCACCATGCGGACGAAGACGAAAAGCTTTATTCCTGGTGGTCATACCGCGCACGGGATGTGTTTAAATCCAATCGCGGGCGGCGTCTGGATCATATCTGGGTCAGCCCGGCTCTTAAACCGGCGATTGAAGCCGTTGGACGCGATGGGTTTGAAATTCACACCGAGTGGCGGGTTAAAGAAAAGCCGTCAGATCATGTGCCCGTGACACAGGTTTTGGCGATTTAAATCGCCGCGCTCAGGGCAAACAGGACCTGAGCTCCAAAGTAAAGCGGCGTGATCGCAAGGGCGTTACGGGGCTCCTCACTGACAAATCGGTCCCGGGCGACGAACATATCCGAAATTGCAAACATCACCGCCGCAATCGGAACAATGATCATCGGCACGCCGAAAGACGTAATCACCATGGCTATAATAATCAGGGAATAAACGGCCACAGGAATAACCATATCGCCGGGCAGTTTTGGCCAGACCCAGTAAAAATAGGCCCCGCCGGCCAGCACCGGTAAAACGGCAAGCGGCGAAAGACCCGCCAATCCGCTGAGACTGACAAAGGCAACCACATAAAGAATATGTCCAATGGCAAAGGCGCCCATGCCGAGCTTAAATTTAGTCGGGCTGTCCCGGGACAATAAAAGCACGTCGCCAATGGCACAGGCGATTAATGCCCATAATATCCACTGACCATATTGCCAGTATAGTGCCCCGCCGCCGAGCGCGATCAAAACAAACAAAAGCGCAGCCAGCGGTTTAACCCAGGCCTGCGCTTTTCGGTTTTGCTGATATTCAACCCAGGTCAGGGCCGCCACGGACAGCGCGTAAATGATCAGCAAAATGTTCATTTAATCAAGCGCCAATCGGTAACCGCCAGGCTCAGTCACCAGCAAGGTTGCCGTGCCCTTTTGCGGTTCGATTTTTTGCCGCAGACGATAAACATGGGTCTCGAGCGTATGGGTGGTTACGCCGGAATTATAACCCCAGACTTCGTGCAAAAGTTCATCCCGCCCGACAGGCTTACCGCCCGCCCGGTAAAGATATTTCAAAATATTGGTCTCTTTTTCCGTCAAACGAATATCACGTGGCTGACGTCCCTGATCATCTTCGGGTGGCGTCAGGCGTTTAAAGGCGGGCTTGAATTGATAGGGCCCGATCTGGAACACGGCGTCTTCGCTTTGTTCAAAACTGCGCAAATGGGCCCGAAGCCGCGCCAGTAGAACTGCAAACCGAAACGGTTTAGTGACATAGTCATTGGCTCCGGAATTCAGCCCCAGAATTTCATGCATATCACCATCATTTCCGGTCAGCATAACGATCGGAGACGCCACTCCGGCTTTGCGCATTAATTCGCAGGCCTCTGTGCCAAGCATGTCCGGCAAATCTACATCCAAAAGGATCAGATCAAAAGTGGTGGCCTTGGCTTGCTCTATACCTTCGCCAGCCGTGGCCACATCCACAGTTTCAAATTCATCATAGAGCGCGAACTGTTCAGCCAGCTCGTTTCTAAGATCGTCGTCGTCATCGACGAGTAACAGGCGTTTCTTAACAGCCATAACAAATCCCTCTCGCTAGATTTGTGCGCTCTTTACACTTGTCATCCTTATAGGGCTAATGCCAGTTTGTGCACAAGAGATCACTTATTTGAGATATCCACATGATGATCACCGTGAACTGCCGTGATAAGTTAATTAAATGTCATAATCACCTCTGGCCCTGCCGGATCGGGCGCGCAGGATTTATCGACGAAGTAAAGGGCCGTGAGGGTGATGCAAAAACGCCTTTGGGCCAATATGTTTTACGGTTTGGCTTATACCGCGCGGATCGGCTGCCGATGCCGCCAAGCCCGCTGACATTCCGACCGCTTCGCAGCGACGATGGTTGGTGTGATGACCCTAAAGACCCCGCCTATAACCGGTTTATCCGTCTGCCTTATGCGGCCTCACATGAAAAACTTTGGCGCGAAGACGGTGCTTATGACCTTATATTGGTAATGAGCCACAATGACAGTCCTCCCGAGCCGGGGCTCGGATCAGCGGTCTTTATTCATATCGCCCAGCCCGATGATCGAGAAACTCTGGGATGTGTGGCACTGACGCCAGATCATATGGTTCAGCTATTGCCGTTTTTAAAACCCGATATGAGAATAGAGATTAAGGCCTAACCTCGAGCACCAAATAGAGCACTGCCAACACGTATATGTGTCGCGCCCATTTTAATCGCCGTTTCAAAGTCCGAGCTCATGCCCATAGATAGGCTCGAAATACCGTGATCAGCCGCCATATTGGCCAGCCACCAAAAATGCGGCGACGCCGCTTCGCCAACCGGCGGAATACACATTAGGCCATCAGGAATAAGATCATATTCGGTTTTCAGGTCCCGCAAAAATCCTGGAAGCGCGCCAGGCATTACGCCCGATTTCTGCACCTCTTCCCCCGTATTGACCTGAACAAACACTTGAGGCATCCGACCGACTTTTTCAGCGGCGCGCAGCAGCGCACCTGCAAGCTTCAAGCGGTCCAGTGTTTCGATCACGTCAAACAGCTTGACCGCCTGTTCCGCCTTATTGGTTTGAAGCGGGCCGATCAGGCGCAGTTCAATATCCGGGCGCATATCAGAAAAACGTTCGCCCCAACGGCCCTGGGCCTCTTGAACCCGATTCTCGCCAAAAATACAGTGGCCGCATTGCAAAAGCGCCTGAACCCGGTCATCCGACTGTACTTTGGACACAGCCACCAGGGAAATATCGTCAGGCGCACGATCTGCCCCCTTGGCCGCCTGATCAATCCGGCCTAGGATTTCCTCATAACGATCAGAAATTGTCAGGTGGTCTGTCATGCGCCCCCATTACAGGGATTGGAATTACAAGGGAAGTGCGACTTTGCCCAAAGTCGCTTCGCATCTATTTCGATCGCGGCCTCGACCATCCCGTCTATCGCCCTTTATTTATATGACAGACCCGGAACGGGGCGTGAGCCCTTTGCAAGCCGCAAACCAGTTACCTCCGGGCGCTACAATTATTTACCGACATTTTGGCGCCAATGACCGACACGAAATATCAAAAGCACTTCGCCAAACAAGCTTGAAGCGAGGATTGCAGTTTATGATTGGTGATGATCCTGAACTTGCCATTGCGAGCGGGGCGGACGGGGTCCATTTTAAGCGCGACGCGTACCTTCGGGGTCCGATATCCTGGCGCAATCATTGTCCCGACTGGCTGATTACCATGGCAGGTATGAAAGGCCCGCAAACCTATCAGGGTAACCTGTCCTGTCTTGATGGGTTATTGGTTTCGTCCGTCTTTGAGAGTCAAAGCCCTTCCGCCGGTCCAGCGATTGGCGTTGGCGCTTTTAAAGAGATTTGCCGAACCTTAACCGTCCCAGTTTTTGCCTTGGGCGGGATCAATAAACAAACTGCCTCCGACCTTATCGGCAGCGGCGCTGCGGGGCTGGCTGGGGTGAGCGGGTTTATCTAAAAGGTTACCCGACCTTCGATAAAGATCGCTGTGGCATCTTCGGATGTCGGTGCGACAATCCCGCCTAGATTAACCGGTACTTGACGGTCAATATATTGGACGCCTGTTCCAATGCGGTAATTGTCGTTTATGTCATACGACAATCCCAATATTGCCTGATCGGATTTCAGACCGATATTTTTATCTTCGGCGGATCCATATCCCAAGGTGACCCCCCAGGCCGCCGGTTGCCAGGTCAGACCGACATCCCAGGCCGAATAGTCACCGTTTGCCAGGCCGTTATTGCTATCAAGGTAAGACCCGCCAACGGTCCAGTCCATATAGCCTAGCTCCACTCCCAGGCCAAAGGCCTGCAGATCATCAAAGACCGCCAGACCGCTGTCTTCTTTAGCCGTGGCGTAAGTCGCTGTCGCTTCGACGGAAAGTCCATTGTCAAACTTACGGTCCAGCGCCAGACCAAATTCCATGACGTCTTCAAGCTCCGGGGCCAATGTTCCGGTGACATCCGTGCCTTGACGCTTCACGCAGTAATCAACCCCGCAAGCCCGGGCGTTGGGCGCATAGGATGCGCCGAATTGAACCCCAACACCAACCGTATCGCCAAGCAAGCGTGGCGATGTATAGGTAATTTTCTCGGCAAAACCGGAGGGCTCATTAATGGTTTTAACCGCATCGAGCCCGGTATAATCCGCTGGTGAATTAGAGGCACCTACGGAAACCAGTGTCGGTGCCCCGAGCGAGAACAGATAGGCCGCCCCATCATCTCGACCGACCGTCACGTCACCATAGGCTGAGCGTAAAAACAAATATGCGCCTTCGAGCTGAATTTCGCCGTCTTTGGCTTCGCTCAAGCCGTTTGTGTAAAAACGGGACGTATGGCCGCGAACACCAGTTGGCGTCCCTGCAATGTCGACACTCGCACACCCAACGACACCGGGTGGGCAGTCGCCGACTAAGCCGCCAAACCCGCGGCGATATTTATCATATTGCGCCCGCACTTCGCCGCCGACACCATATTCAAGACCACCCTGCGTGATTGCACTGGCTTCGGCGCGGAGAGATCCATCGGCGATAAAATCCGCGTCCCAGTCATTCCGCTCGGTCGCGGCGGCTCCAAATTTAAGATAGCCCGAAACCGTCGTCGCGATATTGGAAAGGCCCATACGGTCCGCCCAACTTTTTGGTTGAGCTTGCTGCGGAATGGTCTGACGCGGCGGTGCAGATGGGTAAGGTGAACCCGTCGGCGGGCGCGGCGGCGTACTGGTTTGCGCATATTGAGAATAATTCGGTTTTTGGCTCGTCGTCGGGTAGTTCGAATAGTTTACGCTACCGGGTTGGTAAGTCCGACCCGGATAATAGGCCCCGCCAGACGTCGGGGCGCTGCTTCCGGCCAACTGAGTTGTCGGGGCCGGCGCAACTGATTTGGGCATATAGACCGCCCCGGAAGACGGGTTTTGAACGGCGGGCGATGATGCCTGATAGGATCCAGCCAGCGATGAGGGTGCCGATCGGCGCGGCGGTAAGGCGCTGGGCTGTGGTGTCATTGAACTTGGCGCCACATAAGACGACGTCGTCGTCGGATAAGTGGGTTGAGCGGGAGCGGAGTTTGTTTCCCAGGCCTGAGGCTGGTTGGGTTTAGCAAAAGGCGACGTCACCGTTTGAGCGTTGGCCGCCAGGGACAAACCAATCACCGTGACCGCGACGGTCGAGAATAAAAAGCTATTAGAACTGCCCTGAGCCATGTTCCAAATCCTTGAAAAACGAAGCACTTAACGCGCGTTAACCTTTTATCACGGGGCGAGCCCTAAAAAATGGTTAACAAATCTTTTATAAAGCCCAAAAGGTGGCTTTAAATTCATGCAGGAAAGACTAGCCCTGACAAAATCAGCTGCTATAAGCGACCAAATCAAATCGGCCACCGCTATAGGAGCGCTTGAATGCCATTTACCCGTTTTAAACCGTCCGTTCGGATGATTGCCGGCCTGAGCGCCGCTGTTCTGATGACCGCCTGTTCCAGCGTACCTATTATCGGTGGCGGCAAAAGCAAATCGACCTCTGCCAGCAGCGCTGCCAAAGTTGCGCCAAGCATGGGCGTTAATTCTTATCTCTGGCGTGCCAGTCTGGAAACACTGGAATTTATGCCATTGGCCGAAGTCGACCCGTTTGGCGGCGTTATCATCACTGACTGGTATGCAAGTCCGGAAGCCCCGGAAGAGCGGTTCAAGGCCAATGTTTATATTCTGGACACCAATCTGCGCGCAGATGCTTTGAAAACATCAATTTTCAAACAGGTGCGGAATGGCGGTGGCTGGACAGATGCGGCTGTTGATGCAGACACAGCTCGCCAGATCGAAAATGCTATTCTGACCCGCGCGCGTGAACTTTACATCGCGACGGTTGATAATGGCTAATCGAGCTATAAAATAATCCTGACCTGTGGCGCCAATTCGCGCCATTTGCATTTTAGCCATTCAAAAAAATGATGTGACCTTGGCCGGACTCTGTTTATAGTCCAAACATGACCCCAGATTTTGATATGCTCATTGTCGGTGCCGGAATTTCCGGCATTGGTGCGGCCGTACATTTCACCCAGAAATGCCCTGATAAATCTTATGCCATTATCGAGGCCCGCAATAATATTGGCGGAACCTGGGATTTGTTTCGCTATCCCGGCATTCGCTCTGACTCGGACATGCACACATTCGGGTTCAAGTTCAAACCCTGGACCAATC
>JAHDDX010000083.1 GCA_020629135.1 Hellea sp. | reverse complement strand
TATCACCTTGCTGGCCTCAGCGGCAGGCGTAGCGTTATTTCCCTATTTCACAGGCTCTTTGGTTCATATGAAAGTGGTCGGATTTTTGACGGGACTTGCCATATTCGGAGCCATTTCCGGTTTCTTTGGCCTGTTCGTCGCGGCCTATCCAGCCACTCTGCTCAGTTCCGGCTCAGGCTTTGTCCTGGGCATCGGGCGCGGCGGCGCCATTCTCGGCCCTTTTATTCCAGGTCTGCTGTTCACTGCGGGACTGGATTTGAAACTGGTGGCGATTATCATGGCCTCTGGCTCGTTGATCGCGGGGATTATCGTGCTGTTTTTACCTAAAGACGCCAACAATGTTGAAATTTAATAACTCCGTGGCATGCCCAGGACATGCTCGCCGATGAAATTCAGCGTCATTTGTTGCGTCACAGGCGCGAGGCGGAAGAGCTGACACTCGCGCAGCCAACGCTCGACGTGATATTCACGGGCGTAGCCATTGCCGCCATGGGTCTGAACGGCCGCAGAGCAGGCTTCGATGGCAGCTTCAACGGCCAGATATTTCGCCATGTTTGATACGGCACCGACTTCCACCGGAGACGCACCGCCGTCATGAAGCCAGGCGGCACGCTTGACTGTATCCCAGGCGGATTCCAGCTTTGAATACGCTGCTGCCAATGGATGCTGGACCGCCTGATGACCGCCTATGGGCTGCCCAAATACATTTCGGTCATTCGCATATTCAACTGCCGTTTTGATCGCCAAACGCCCAACACCTATGGCACCTGACGCCACCAAAATCCTTTCAGGGTTTAAGGTTCCTAACAGCTGTCCGAAGCCGCCACCCTCACGGCCGATCAGGCTAGTTGCAGGCACACGGACATCATCCAGAAACACCGAGTTAGACTGATAATATCGAAACCCGTGTTTTTCGATGGGCGTATAGGTGATCCCAGAATTGGGTAGATCAATGAGAAATAAGGATATGCCGTCGGAACGCCGCTCGGCATCTTCCAGTTTTGTGGTCCGGGCCACGAGCACGATCGCGTCCGAACGTTCAATATTTGTGGAATACCATTTCGCCCCGTTGATAACATAATCATCGCCGTCCCGGCGGGCATAAGTTTTGATATTCAGCGTATTGGTTCCGGCGTCCGGTTCAGACAGACCGAAAGCACACATTTTTTGCCCAAGCGCCATTTCCGGCAGATAAGCCGCTTTTTGCGCCGCGTCTCCGTGCGATTTAATGATATTTGCACCGAGTGTGCCAAACAGATATCCTAAGGCTGGACCACCGCCTGCACCGCCCCGGCACAATGCCTCCATCGCCAAGGCGATTTCCGTAATTCCGGCCGGCGTGCCGCCATATTCTTCAGGTAATCCCAAAGAATAAAAACCATGCTTTCCCATGGCCTCAAAAAACTCAACCGGATAATCGTGATTATCGTCTTTTTCACGCCAATAATCCGGGCCGAAATCCGCGCCGACGGATAAGGACGTTTCTACCAACAGCTTCTGCTCGTCATTTAAGGCGAAATCCAAGTCAATATCCCTTCTTGCAAAAATCTATAGTTTTCTATCCCATAACTGTCTGGCATTTAATGTTCAAATGCGGCATGTTTTTTGTTTAAGGGCATAGGAATGACAAGATATCTGGAAGACCTGATCATCGGAGAAGAGCGAACGTCAGAACCGATCACGATTTCCAAAGAAGAAATCATAGAATTTGCCCGCAAATTTGATCCCCAGCCCTTTCACATAGATGAAGAGGCCGCCAAGAAAACACAATTTGGAGGTCTAATCGCTTCCGGGACGCATACGCTGGCCTATTGGCGCAAAATGGATGACCAGATTAACGGGGATATCGCTTTCATATGTGGCCTTGAATATGAAAGTGTACGGCTGGTTACGCCGCTCCGGCCAGATGATCACATGTATCTGACGTCAAAAATCGTTGAAGTTCGTCCGTCTAAAACAAGACCGGACCGCGGGGTCGTTAAAATTGAGTATCGCGTTTTTAATCAAAACAATCAAACTTTAGCGAACCTTTCCTGTACAAGTCTGGTTAGGCGTAAACCTCAGACTTGACCCCGAGCCAGCCGGGCTGAGCGTTCGATCGCCCAAACCGCCCTCTTCCACACCATATCCTTCCATTTGTCTTCTAGTGGATAGAAAACGCGGCGCATATTTTGTTTAACTGCGCTGGACAGGCCTTCGCTTTTATCACCATGGGCATGCCACCAATTATCCTGCATTAATGCCGGAAACACCTCTTCCGGAGGCACGGTGCCATATTCAATCACAACTGCATAGGTTTGGGCATGAGAAATAATCTTATGCATGGCCAAAACAATCGGGCCTTCCGGGGAGGCCGGTAAATCTTCATCAATGTCGTCAGGGTCTTCCGTCGATCTGACCTCTCCTTCATAGGCTTTTTTGAAGTCAACGAACTCTTTTGATCCCGGTTTATATCCATGGACCATATAGGGCTCGCCATATGGACCAAGACCGGTATGAAAATCGATAACGCTCACAGTTTCTTGCGGCTGCGTCAGTTTTGGCAACCACTCTTCGATAACGCGGCGGGACCAGGATGGTCCGTTCCCCCGGTAAAATAATCCGTCTGGATCATGACTTTGGCCAGTAACCATCGCCGCCAGCATTTCTACCCGTCCATATTTCTCCTGATATTCTGCCATGCCTTGCTTAACCGCCGCGGGGTCCCACTTGTCAGGGACAATCACCGGCCGCAATCGATCATATCCAGGGTGAGGCGTAAACGGGACGGAGAAATCATAATAATTACGGTTGAGATCAATATTTTCATGATCTGTTCGCCGAAACCATGCACATCCAAATGGATTATGGGCATGTATCAATACAACTCTCAAATCGGAATAGTTGTCGATCAGACCTGAGTTTAGGAAAGCTGTTTGCGATCCGGAACCTGCATAAAGTTCGGGGCCATGAGTGCCCGCAATCAACACGAGGGCACCTTTGGCATCTTCCGGCCCGATTACGCCTATATCCAGATACAAATCCTGTCCCTCTGAGCCTTTCTCGGGGTGTGGTATGGAATGAACCTCCCCTTTACCGCTCATTGCGGAAAGGAATTTCTCTCTGGATTGATCGTAATTCTCTCCAAAATCGGCAATAGCGTCATAACGCACAGCGTCGGTCATAAACCTCTCCTTTTTATCTTGGTTTATCACCAAAAGACGAAAGTCAATTTTCATTACGTCTTTCACCCGTCATGGACAAAACATGTGCCCGAATTGATAAGCCAGTTCATTCCGCTTACCGTAACCTTTGAAGAAAAGGGGATATTGTGTCTAACGCCACCAAATTATCAAAGCCATTCTGGCCCAAACGCCTTACGGTTTTAATACTGGCTTTTATCGCTTTTGTGATTTGTTACCTGGACCGGGTCAATATTTCCATTGCAGCGATCAGTATGCAAAAGGAATTTGGCTGGTCCGATGGTCAGAAAGGCTGGGTCTTCAGCTTTTTCTTTTGGGGTTACCTGATCATGCAGATCGGCGGCGGCTATCTATCCAATCGGTTTGGCGGCAAACTCATTTTGGGTTGGGCCGTTGTTTTCTGGTCCATCTTCACGGTCCTCACACCCATGGCGGCCTTTATTTCCATTCCCGCCCTCCTCGCTGTCCGTTTTTTAATGGGCGTTGGAGAGGCCGGCCTAGCCCCGTCTTCTTTTACGATCGTTGGCAGATGGTTTCCTCAAACAGAACAATCCCGCGTCATGAGCTTTCTTTCATCAGGCACCATACTCGGGACCGTCGGCGCATTATTAATCGGTCCGAAAATTGTAACCACATATGGCTGGGAAATGATTTTTTACGCTTTTGGCGCGCTCGGATTTATATGGGCCGTATTTTGGTATTTCCTCATCAAGGAACATCCTGACCAACATAAATCCATTTCAGAATATGAGCGCAATTTGATTGCAGCGGGCGGCGGCGTAAAAGATGAAATCAAACAGGTCCCATGGGAGAAAATATTTACCGCTCGTCCAGTATGGGCACTTTGTATAACTGGATTTGCAGCCAGCTGGACACTTTATATTTTCTTATCTTGGCTCCCCAGTTATTTTGCGGATGTCCATAAGTTAGACCTAGCCGGGGCAGGTATCTATGCCTTGCTACCCTGGATTTTCATGTTTCTGATGATGAATGTCAGCGGCTGGATTGCTGATTACATGCTCAAGAGCGGGATAACGCCGACAAAGACACGAAAGATTTTAGTTGGTTTCGGCCTATTAGGTTCCGCAGTCTTTATGTACTTCTTACGCGATGCCGAGACGGCCAAGATGGCGACGACGCTTATGTGCGCGGCTCTGGGGATTTTGGCTTTTGCTTATGCCGGTCTTGTCCCAAACTGCCTGGATATTGCGCCCCGTTTTGCGGACATTATTTACGGCACGCTAAATACGTTTGGAACAGCCGCAGGGGCAATCGGCGCCGTCGCCGCCGGATATATTGTCCAGCAGACCGGATCATATGACAATGTCTTTATCGTTACGGCTGTCATTAGCCTGATTGGCGGCACGGCTTATCTCCTACTAGGCGATGGCAAGAAAATCATCGATTAGCGTCTTGAAACCTTCGCTTAACGACATGAAAGCCCTGTATCCGGGCGCACTAGTTTGTGCCTTGATAGGCATAGCGGCTATGGGGCTTTCAGCCCAATATAATATGCCCGTGATGATACTAGCTATTCTGTTGGGATTAGCTCTGAATTTTCTTTCAAGCAATGATAACCTGACACCTGGAATAGACTGGAGTGCAAAAACTTTGCTTTATGCGGGAGTTGCATTGTTGGGACTACGCATTGACGCATCCGTTATCATTGAGTCCGGCTGGCTTTTTCCACTCTTTGCGCTTGGATTACTCATAGTTACCCTTTTAACAGGTTTTATTTTTGGCCGAGCATTCAAACTGGATAAAAGTTTTTCGGTCCTGCTGGCCAGCGCCGTTGCCATTTGCGGTGTTTCGGCAGCCGCTGCCATAGCCTGTGTCTTGCCCAAGACTGAAAAGCGGGATGCACAACTCGCCATAACGATCGCCGGTATAACAGTCCTCAGCACTCTCGCGATTTTACTTTATCCGGCAATCGCCAAACTGCTTGCAATGAATAATACTGAAGGTGGATTGTTTCTCGGCGGAACCATTCACAACGTATCCCAGGCCGTAGGCGCTGGCTATGCTGTTTCCGAAGAAACAGGAAATATCGCGACAATTGTAAAACTCATTCGGGTCGCCGCATTGCTTCCAGTAATTTTATGCATCACCTTCATATACGCGCGTTCGGGCAAAACTGATGTGGGTCTAAAAACCTATTTCCCGCCTTTTCTGATCATCTTTTTCATTCTGGCAGTCGCGAACTATTTCGGATTACTATCAGCTCACTTGAGCACGATTGGCAGTGAAGTTTCGGAACTTTTTTTAATTGTCTCTCTGGTGGCAATCGGCATCAATACAAATATGAAAGAAATTCTTGAGGTCGGATTGACGCCCTTGATTGTAATATCGATGACAACATTTGCGATGGCTGGAATTGCCATTGCCACAATATACATGATTTGATTATTTCCGTGTCCGTCGACACATCAAAATGATTTTATTTTTGCCAAATTTGACAGGGCCAATTGGCTCACTGATACTTAAAAGAAAAACTCAAACAGAGGCGAGCTAGTATGGATTTTTCCTATACAGAAGATCAGACGATTCTGCTCGATGGGTTTAAACGCTTTCTCGAAAGCGATATTAGGCCTATCGCAGATCAATATCGCGACAAATTCATACCAAAAGACAAGGCTCGGGATATTCAAAAGTCTCTTATCCCCTTTGGAATCGTGAACGGTTTTCTACCCGAAAATGATGGCGGTCTGGGACTGGATCAGAAAAGCTATGGTCTGTTGATGCATGAACTGGCCCGGGTATCCCCGGATATCTGTATCACCACCCAAATTTTCGGCATTACGTCAAAACTCATAGCCGCCTCTCCGGAACACTTAAAACAGAGATATATCGGCGATGTGTTGACCTGCGAGAAATTCGCCAGCGTAGCTTTGTCTGAACCCGATGGCGGGTCGGACCTGGCCAGTTGTAAACTCAAAGCCCGAAAAGAAGGCAATCACTTTATCATCAACGGCGAAAAAACCTGGAACTCCAGCGGAGGATATTCGGATTTTCTTTTCCTTTTAGCTCGCTGCATCGATGGGGACCAAGATCAGGGATTGGGGCTTTTTCTGGTTGATCGAGAGATGGGTTACGAGACTCATGATCTGGAAAAAACCGCGCTTAACAGTCAATCAACAGCACAAGTCTTTTTTACGGATGTAAAGGTACCTGAGAGTCATATGGTCGTTGCCCCGCCCAATGCCATGAAATCCATGATGAAGACGTTAGCCATGTCTCGCCCTATTGTCACAATGATGGCACTGGGCATCGCCCAGGCGGCTCTGGATGAGGCTCTCAGCTTTGCCAAAGACCGCAAGCAATTTGGCGGGCCTATTGCGGGAAAACAGATGATCCAGGACAAGCTCGCAACCATGGCAACAAAAATCGAAGCCGGTAAACTCATGGCCCTTAAAGCCTTGGATGCCATCGACCGGAATGACTCCACTCAAATTCCATCTGCCATGGCCAAATGGTATGGAACAGAATTGGCCTGCGAAGTGGTTTATGACGCCGTTCAAATTCATGGAGCCAGCGGCATTATTCGCGAATATCTGGTTGAATATTTACACAGAGCGGTACGTGTTTTCCCTTTCACGGAAGGCACAACGGAAATCCAGAAGCTCATGATCGGACGTTATCTCACCGGTATTTCGGCATTCTAAATTCGGAAAAATATTATGAACCTTGCCAAAATCCATAACATTTCCGACTTCCGTAAAGCTGCCAAAAAACGCCTGCCACGGGCCATTTTTGACTATATGGACGGAGGTGCCGACGACGAATATACGCTTCGCTCCAACACCGACAGTTTCAACAACTATCACCTGGTTCCCGAAGTTCTTGTAGACGTCAGCAAAATAGACACATCCTGCCGGGTTCTCGGCGTGGATATGAAGCTTCCCTTTTACCTGTCACCCAGCGGCGGTTCAGGGCTTTTCCATAAAGACAAAGATATTGGCATTGCAAGAGCCGCTGAAAAAGCTGGCATCTTGTACGGACTATCAACTTTCTCAACCACCTCAATAGAGGAAATCGGTGAGCTTTCCTCTGGACCTAAAATGTTCCAGATTTACATTGTCAAAGACCGGGAACTCACAAAGGAATTCGTTGCAAGAGCGAAAGCCGCCAATTATGACGCCATAAGTCTGACGGTCGATTCATCAATTTCAGGCAATCGAGAACGTGATTTGCGGTCCGGGCTGAACTTCCCGCCAAAACTCAAGCCTTCAACGCTTTTAGATTTTGCCTTTCATCCGTCTTGGGCGCTGGGCTTTCTTGGGGGCGGAAAATTTGAGATGTCGAATATTTCTCACAAAATTGACGCCTTTGGCAGCGGCATGAACACGTTTGAATTAGCCCATCATCTGATGGATGTATCCGTGACCTGGAAGGATGCGGAATGGTTACGCAAGGAATGGGGCGGCCCATTTGCCATTAAAGGCATTCAATCCGTAGAAGATGCCAAACGGGCCGTCAAAATCGGTGCCAGTGCGATCATCGTTTCATCACATGGCGGTCGACAATTGGACGGCGCAATGGCGCCTATTGACCATATCCGGCCAATTCGCCAAGCTGTAGGCGACAAAATTGAAATCATCATGGATAGCGGTGTCAGGCGCGGCACACATATTCTGAAGGCCTTGGCTTTGGGTGCTGATGCCGTATCTTTTGCAAGACCTTATATTTATGGTCTCGCCGTTGGCGGTGAAGCCGGCGTCACCAAAGTCATCGACATGTTCAGCTCCGAAGTCGAACGCGGCATGGGCCTGCTCGGTGTTACGGAGATCAGTCAGATCAGTGAAAAACATATCATGCGGGTGCCTACATGAACGCCCCCTTCTCACTGCCCGACATTAAGCTCACTGATAAATATACGCAGGAAAGTGGACGTGTTTATGTGACCGGCCAACAAGCCATCATCCGGATGATGCTGAAACAGCGAAAGCTGGATCAGAAAAACGGGTTGAATACGGCCGGCTTTGTATCCGGATATCGCGGCTCCCCAATGACTGCGATAGATGTTGAATTATGGCGTGCCGGCGAAGCTCTTCTTGAAGATCACCATGTCAAATTCTGGCCCGGCCTGAATGAAAACCTCGCCATGACATCGGTATGGGGCACGCAACAGGTCGGGTTTCAAAATGACGCAAAATATGATGGTGTCTACGCCATGTGGTACGGCAAAGGCCCGGGACTCGACCAAACCATTGACGGTCTGAGGCAGGCTACACTTTACGGCACACGACCCCATGGCGGCGTATTGGTCATGGTGGGGGATGACCCCGAAATGCGGTCCACAGTTGATCCCTATCACTCGGAATTGCTTTTCGAGGACCTATTGATGCCAGTACTTTATCCAGCAGATATTCAGGAAGCCTATGATTTCGGCTTTTATGGGTTTGCGCTCTCCCGCTTTTGTGGTGCCTTTGTCGGCTATAAACTTCTCCCGGAAACCATCGAGACTGCGGCGTCAATTGATGCGGATTATGAACGTATCAAAATAAATCTCCCTGATTATGCTTTCCCCGAAGACGGCGTGAATGCGCGTGACGGTGATTCCATGTACCTGCATGAAGACCGCACCCGCAATCATAAGCTTCCTGCCGCAATTGCATTTGCCCGAGCGAACAATCTAAATCGCGTCACCCATTCTTCGCGCAAGAAAAAACTGGGTATCGCTGCCATGGGGAAAACCTGGCGAGACGTGTTACAGGCCTTACATGATTTGGGTGTAGACGAAGGTAAGGCAAAGTCGCTGGGCATTCACATTCTTAAGGTGGCTATGCCCTTCCCTTCTGACGATAATCTCTATCGAGAATTCGCCACTGGAATGGACGAAATTCTGATTGTTGAGGACAAAAGAGAGCAGATTGAAAATGGGTTTAAGCGCGGCTGCTTTCACCTTCCCGCTTCGAAGCGCCCGGTCATCGTCGGACGGCTTGATGAAAATGATAAACCATTAGTGCCCGTCACTCGTGAGTTAACACCCGATATTATTGCGAAAGTCATTGCGGCGCGCTTGTCGCGTTTTCACAAAGATGAAAAGATCAATCGCCGTTTGGAACAGATTACAACCCGTGAAAAACAAATGGGGATCATGGACGGATTATCCATATCTCGGGTGCCATATTTTTGCTCAGGCTGCCCCCATAATAGTTCGACATTAGTTCCAGAAGGCAGTCTCGCTTTTGGCGGGGTCGGATGTCACTTTATGGCCGCCTGGATGAACCGGAGTGTTAAATTATACACGCATATGGGGGCCGAAGGCGCGCCTTGGATCGGCCAGGCGCCTTTTGTCGATATGCCCCATGTATTTCAGCAATTAGGGGACGGTACTTATTTTCACAGTGGATCCTTAGCCATTAGGGCGGCCGTCAGTGCCGAGGTCAATATGACCTACAAAATTCTGTTCAATGACGCTGTTGCTATGACGGGCGGGCAACCTGTGGACGGAGTGCTTACAGTCCCGATGATTACCCATCATATGTATCATGAAGGGGTCAAAAAAACCGTCGTCGTTTCGGATGAACCTGAGAAATATAATCGGAGATCCGGTCTTGCCCCAGATACCAAAGTCTATCATCGGCGAGACCTTGATAAGGTACAGAGACAACTGCGCGACATCAAAGGCGTAACCGTTCTGATTTATGATCAAACTTGCGCAGCTGAAAAAAGACGTCGACGTAAAAAAGGAACCTTTCCCGACCCGCCTAAACGGGCATTCATAAATGAGCGTGTATGCGAGGGATGTGGTGATTGTTCTAAAAAATCAAACTGTCTGTCAGTCCAGCCTATTGATACTGAATATGGCCGAAAGCGAAAAATCCACCAAAGCTCCTGTAACAAGGATTATTCTTGTGTAGATGGGTTTTGCCCAAGTTTCGTGACCGTCCATGGCGGTCAATTGCGAAAAGGAAAAGCCAAATCACTCCAACAACATGTCCTTCCTTTACCGGATTTACCGGTTATCGCGCCAGGTGACACTTACGGCGCGCTATTAGCGGGCATTGGGGGCACTGGTGTTGTCACTATTGGAGCGCTCTTGGGCATGGCGGCTCATCTGGAAGGCAAAGGCGTTTCCATTGTGGATCAATTAGGGTTTTCGCAAAAAGGCGGGCCTGTGATCACGCATTTACGCTTTGGCAATCAACAGAATGACATCAACCGCGCTCGATTAAATATTGAATCCTGTGATCTTCTCATAGCCTGCGACATGCTTACGGCGGGTGGTCCTGACGTAATTAAAACCCTGTCAAAAGGGCGGACGAAAGCATTTCTCAATCTGGAACCGAATATCTCAGGTGACTTTATACAAAACCCCGACGCAAAATACCCGACGGACAAATTAAAACAGCGGTTTAGCAAACTCCTAAATCCCGAGGATATGGAATATATTGAGGCATCAAAATTGGCTGTTGATTTATTGGGCGATGCCATAGGAGCAAATCTTTTCCTCGTTGGCTATGCTTGGCAAAAAGGAGCTATTCCGGTTAGTGAGCAGGCCATCAAAAAAGCTATTGAGATCAATGGCGTGAAACCCGACTGGAATAAACAAGCCTTTGATCTGGGCCGGAGAGTCGCCCACGACCCTTCTTCGCTTGAAACATTGACGACGCCCTCAAACAACCGAATATCTCAAAGTGTGGAAGAGTTGATCAAGGATCGCCACGACGAACTTATAAAGTTTCAAAATAAGACCTATGCTGATCAATATACGGCTTTAGTCCAAAAGGTTTCCGCTGCGGAAAACGACCTGACCAAAGGGTTTTCTGGCTTGACTGAAGCTGTGGCGCGCTATGCTTATAAACTTATGGCCTATAAGGATGAATATGAAGTGGCCCGTCTCCAAACAGCACCGGACTTCAAACTAAAACTGGAAGAAAATTTTGAAGGTAATTACAAGCTAAAATACCATCTCTCGCCGCCATTATTTGCTCGTAAGGACCCACACACCGGATTGCCGCGTAAATATGAATTTGGTGGATGGGTGCGGCCCCTGTTTCAAATGCTTGCCAGAATGAAATTCTTGCGCGGCACGGCCTTTGACGCTTTTGGCTATACGGCGGAACGTAAAATGGAAAGGTCGCTGATAAGCACCTATGAAACAACTATCGACCGGTTGATAGAAAATTTAAGTCCCGACAATCATGCTATGGCCATTGAAATCGCCAGCCTGCCAGATAAAATTCGGGGTTATGGTCATATCAAAGAGAAAAATGTGGAAGACACTTTGGCTAATCTGGAGGTCATGATGGAACGCTATCAGTCATCCTCATCATCACAGTCTGTCGCATGAGTGGCGCTTTATCAGGCCTTAAAGTAATTGAGATTCAAGGCATTGGCCCAGCCCCATTCTCTGGCATGCACCTTGCGGACTTGGGCGCAGACGTAGTTGTCGTTGAACGCCCCGGACCGCCGCAATTTGGTGATATTGGTGATAAAACCATTACAAAGCGCGGCAAAAAAGTGCTGAAGCTTAACCTCAAAAATCAGGATGACGTCGAAGCCCTTAAAAAACTCGTAGGGGTTGCTGACGGCCTTATTGAAGGGATGCGCCCAGGCGTCATGGAACGTCTCGGTCTTGGCCCGGACGTCTGTCTGGAGATCAACCCGAAGCTGGTTTACGGGCGCGTAACCGGTTGGGGGCAGGACGGTCCCCTCGCCCACGCGGCCGGTCATGACATTAATTATAACGCCCTGTCTGGCGCATTATGGTATTCCGGCAAACCGGGAGACCCACCATTCGCCACGCCCACACTGATTGGTGATATTGCAGGCGGCGCTCTTTATTTGACCATCGGTATGCTGGCGGGAATACTAAAAGCCCGTGAAACAGGTCAAGGCGACGTTATTGATGCGGCTATGGTGGACGGTTCTGCCCATATGATGAACCTGATATTATCTCTAAAAGCAGCCGGCGGCGTTGTTGATGAAAGAGGTAAAAGCGTACTTGATGGTCCCCACTGGTTTGATACTTACGAATGTAAGTGCGGAGGCTTTATTTCAATTGGCTCACTGGAACCACAATTTTACGCACTTTTGCTCGAGAAACTTAAACTATCCAATGACCCGGATTTTAAAGAACAAATGGATGTATTGAAATGGCCGAAACAAAAAGCCAGATTAACGGATCTTTTCCTGACCAGTTCCCGCGATGAATGGTGCGATCTTATGGAGGGCACAGATATTTGCTTCGCACCTGTCCTCTCACCCACTGAAGCCGCGGAACATCCTCATATGAAGGCTCGTCAAGCTTATGAACATATTGACGGCAACCTAGAAGCTCGTCCTGCCCCGAGGTTCTTAACCAACAAGACCAACAGCGATCGACATTTAGCAGAACTTGGTACCCTTCAGAAAATCCTAATTAGTTGGTCCAAATGACACAATTGTTAGTAATTCTTCCATTTAGATAATTATCGGATGGTATCATTTCCAAAAATCTTAACGGAAGTGCGTACACACTGCACATGACGGCGCAAAAATTATTGTTTTTAATATATAGTCTGTATTGTCCACATCATTGAATCTTGCTTGTCCCAATACAAAAGCTCGACCAATCATTCATCAAAAACGCTCTTTTCTCTAAGGCGGAACGGCGCCGGTATGCCTGCTCAACCTTGTTACCGATTTTGTGTGCGAGTGCAGCTTCAGCAACCTCTCTTGAATAATCGGTTCTAT
>JAHDDX010000082.1 GCA_020629135.1 Hellea sp. | reverse complement strand
ACAATTTATCATCCACTAAAGGAGCGACTGATGATTTTAAATGAAACCCAAAACAAAGCGAGCAACCTGACCCGGGTTCTGGCCATGGCCCTGATCGCAAGTGCGATTACGATTTCCGCCCCCTTCACCCGCGCCGAAGGTCCATCTGCGGACGGCGATGTCGAAGTCAAAATGGAAATGAAAAAAGTGCTCGAAATGGTCGAAAATGTTGACGGCGTCGAGACCCGTAAAAAATACGAAATCACGACGGTCGACGGCGAAACCAAGGCCTATGAGATTGATGAGCTCGGCAATAAAATCGAGGTGGATCCCGACACGATTGATGGTCTGAAAATGCATGGCGATCACATGATGATGTTTAAATCCGGCGACTTCCCGGGCGAAAATATCGACATCAAGGTGATGAAACTTGGTGACGGGGAGTTTCCGGAAGGCATTGAAAAACGCATGATCATTAAAATGGACGGCGACATGGAAGGCATGAGCAAAGAAGAGCTCCAGGCTTTTATTGAAAAGCACAAGTCCGGTGATGATGCGAATGTCTTTGTGTTCAAATCCGATGAAGACATGAAGATCGAAGGATCCGGTAACGCCTTTGCCTGGTCGACCCACGGCAATCATAATTCAGGCCTTGTCAGCGCCGCGAAACGCATGACAGAAAAGGTTGAGAAATCTGAGGACCTGACCCGCGATCAGCGCCGTAAACTTGAAAAAGCGATCAAGGCCCTCGAAGCTGCCCAAAAGGCGCTCGAAGAAGAATAGTCCGCCGCCACGTTAAATCCCTTTTCGTGAGGGGCGAATAAGCCGGGACTTTGTCCCGGCTTTTTTATTAGATAAAAATGGCCACAGATTGGATCGCCTCGGCCATTAACACACCGTCCCGGTTCCAATACCGCATGACCTGAGAAGAATAGCCATCTTGCGCAGCGGTCTGGCGGTTCTCTATGTCCCACCACCCGTCACGGGTTTGAAGCTCCGGGGCCAGGAAATTGACCTGCCAGTTCACCGACGACACCGGCCCGAAGGATTTGAATGTGGGCATGGCCGCGGGGGGCAGAACATCTCCCAGGCAGATAAAGGCGGCCATGGAATTGTGGGCGCGTTGATCCCGGTGTCGGGCCCACACCCGAATATAGGCCTCGTCTGCGCCGCTGATCGGGCGGGCTCCTTCGGAAAGTTTCATGTCAAAGTTCCTGATAAAGCTCGGCAGGAATTTCTCGGCTCCCCGCGGATGAAAGGGCTCCGTGTCTTCTGGCGCCGCGACGGTCGGCGCTGGAAATTGATCGGACAGGACGGAGGCCCGGGTTTTCCCAAAAATAAACACGGTGCGCGCGACCACATCGCCTTCGACCACGGCGTCGACATTAATAGTCGAGACGTTCTTACCTTGCCGTAGGCGCGACGCCTTGAACGTCACATCTTCACCGACCGGGCCGACGAAAGTGGTCTGCATGGATCTGATCGGGGGCAGGTCAGCGAACTGTCTTTGTGCGGTCTCATAGGACAACGCAGCCGTGACGCCGCCATAGGCGGTGCGCCCCTGTCGCCAGTTATCTGGAATTTTGCACTGATACCCGTCGTCGCGCGCGTTCAGGGTTTCGACGAGGTCGAGATATCCCAATTCAGACATGAATGTCTCCTGTGTTCAAAATTGTATAGCGGGGTCAGCCTTGTAACGGGAGTGTTTTTCACGCTATCGCATGAAAACCGGATATTCAGATTTGTAGGGAGGCACGCAGTTCAATGAACGAGATCGATTTTTACTATGACTTTGGCAGTCCTAACGCATATTTCGCCCGAGAGGCGCTCAAAGGCGTCAGCGAACGCACCGGCGTAAAGGTTAATCTTCACCCGGCGCTGATAGGCGGGATTTTTAAACTGACGAATAATCAACCGCCCTGGATGGCCCATGCTAAATGTGCGCCCAAAATGAATTATATGCGATTGGAAATCGAACGCTTTGTCAAAGACCATGAACTGGATAGTTTCAGGTTCAATTCTCATTTTCCAATCAATACTCTGCTTGCGATGCGGGCCGCCATTGCTGCGCAAAATACGGGCGTGCATGACATATTTGTCGACGTCATGTTTAAGGCGATCTGGGAAGACAATAAAAACATTGCTGATCCTGACGTCGTCATCGAAGTATTGAATAAGGCAGGGTTGGACGGTGCGGCGCTGGTTGCTGCAACGCAGGATCAGTCAGTCAAAGACGGCCTGATGGCCGCCACCCAGGCCATTGTTGAGAAGGGCGCATTTGGCCTTCCCACAATGTTTCTGGGCGATGATATGTATTTTGGCAAAGATCGGGTCTGGTTGATTGAAAAACGCTTAAGCGCGTGATTAACCGCACGACGCATTGACCAAAATCCCCGTAACTTGCCTTAAATTCGTATTTATGCGACCTTAAATACTGCGAATGCACGGGGGATATGTGGCAAAGCGGGTGTTTTTAAGTTACGCCGCCGAAGATCGGGATTATGCGCAACGACTGGTTTCAGGACTGGAAAAGGCCGGTATTGATGTCTGGTGGGATCAACACATTCCGGGAGGTGCCCGCTATGAAACGGAAATTGAGCGGGCTCTAAACGACTCCGAGCTCGTCATTGTGGCCTGGTCTGAAGCGGCCAATCAGTCAGATTGGGTCAAAGACGAAGCCGAGTTTGCTCGCAATGTCGGCAAACTTTATCCTATTAGTTTCGATGGATCACTGGCGCCTATTGGATTTCGTCAATACCAAGTCGCCCCTTGTCCGAATTCAGACGATCGGAGTGAATATGCTGATTTGGCCGATGCGATTAAGCATCGCCTGGACAATCCGATGTCTCAGCCATCAGGCACCGGGTCGCTGACGACAGCAAAAAGAAAGACAAGGATTCCAATTTGGGCCTGGCTGGCGGGGATTACTGTTATCGCCGCAGGTTTGTGGTTCGGTCTGTTCGGGATCAACAAATCTCAAAAGCCCGATATTCCCCTCGTTATGATTATGGATTCGGCTCACCCAGCCCGAATTTATGATCAAGAAGTTCAAGAAAATGGTGGAACCAACGCAGATATATTGAGCGATATTTTATCAGATCTTCCCATTCAGACACAAAAAGAACTGATCTCACCCGCCTGGCAGCGCAATGAGGCTATACTACGCTTTGAACCCGACCTCATTGTTATTCATTATTCCGGGTTTAAACAGGAAGACTCCAAAGGTGATCGCCCACAACTTCGCTTACTCATCCAGTATTTTGCAGAGACCCAAACGGAGTTTCTTGTTTATAGCCGGGCCGGCAATGAGTGGCTTCAAGGGAATATGGATATTGTTCTGGAAGATGTCTATGCGGAGCATCCAAGCCTGCGCGAGCGCGTCTATATCTATCCGCTGTTAGAATATGGCGATCCGCATTGGAAAGATCCGGCTACGTCGCAGGGGATTAAGCTTAAAGTTAAATCTTTGCTTGAACTGGAAACCGGTTAGTCGTCGTCAGATTTACTTTGCATTTGAATATAGTTTTGCAGACCCATCTGCTTGATCAATTCCATTTGCGTTTCGATCCAGTCGACATGTTCTTCTTCATTTTTTAAAATTGAATCAAACAGGTCCCGGCTGACGTAATCGCGAACCTTCTCGCAGTGCTCGATTGCGTCGCGGAGCAAAGGAATCGCATCGTTTTCCAAAGCCAGGTCACAATCGAGCATTTCCGGTACGGTCTCACCGATGCGTAATTTTCCTAGATCTTGGAGGTTTGGCAGACCCTCGAGGAAGAGAATGCGCTCAATAAGTTCGTCCGCATGTTCCATCTCTTCGATTGATTCTTCATATTCTTTTTTGGCGAGTTTGGAGATCCCCCAATCTTTAAGCATTCGGGAATGCAAAAAATACTGATTGATCGCGGTGAGCTCGTTTTTCAGCGCTTTATTGAGAAATTTGATGACCTCTGCGTCGCCCTTCATGGGAACCTCCTGATATTCGCAAGTCAAGTTCACATCGAAATGTAGAGGCGTCAACTAGGGATAGAGGAAAATATCTCAGTAATTTTAATTATTTGCGCACTTGCAAATCATATGCAGAGAATTCGCTGCAAGTGCGTATCATGTGCGGAAATTTGACTATTCAGCGGCGAGAGGCAGGGCGGGTTGAGCCGTGACGATGGCCAGGCGCTCATTGATTGAGTCGCGGCACTGACCGCAATTAAACGTGCATCCGTAAAACTTTTGAACGTCTCTGGCGCGACGGACACCGCAAGCGGCCGCACGGTCGACTTTCTCTGTATTAATATTATTGCAGACGCAATGGATCATGCGGCGGATTTACTGCAATTGAGAATGATTGTCAATGTAAATGCGAGTGGTTCGCAATTAAATTTGAGTTAAGGTAAGTTATAGACTATTAAGTAGTAAATCATGTTTAGAAGATCCCATTATGGTGGACAATTCCTCGCTTAAAGTTGCTATTTATGGTGCAGGCTCAATAGGGTGTTATCTGGGCGGGTTGCTGGCCCATGCCGGATGTAATGTCACATTTGTTGGTCGCGAAAGCGTCAAATGGGGCCTGCAAATGCGGGGCCTGACCCTGACTCATTTCAAACGAAAGCCGATCCAGATCGATAGTCATGCCTTCCAATTCTTTACCGATGCCCGCGGTATATCCGAAGCGGATCTGATTCTGTTGACGGTCAAATCTCAAGACACATTTGCCGCCGCTAAAGAAATTGTCCCCAGGCTGAAATCCGGGGCCATGTTAGTGAGTTTTCAAAATGGCGTGCGGAATGTTGCGACTTTGCGACAGGTCATTTTATCGGCGGATATTCTTGCGGGAATGGTTCCTTTTAATGTGACGTCCCCGGCAACCGCCGAATATCATAGCGGGACCGAAGGTGACCTGATCATTGAACAAAGTGATGATCCGCGTGTCAAAACAATGATGGCCGCGTTTAAAAAATCGGGCCAGTCCATCAAATCTGTAAAAGATATTCAGGCGACTCAGTGGGGTAAGCTGATCATTAATTTGAATAATGCGTTGAACACGCTGCATGGCGATACGCTGAAAACTGGACTGGCCCAGCGGGAATATCGCCTCGCACTGGCGGCGATGATGGAAGAGGCGCTTACTGTAGCCGGGCAGGCTGGGATTTCGGTTGGTCCCTTTGGTAAAACGGCACCCGAAAAAGTTATCAAAATATTGCGCAAGCCCAACTTTATTTACGGCCCGATTTCATCGAGCCTGACCCGGATAGATGCTTCCGCGCGGTCCTCCATGTTGGACGATCTGGAAAACGGGAAAAAATGTGAAATCCAGTATTTGCAGGGTGAAATTGTTCAGCTGGCTGAAAACACTTTGCAACGCGCGCCAATCAATCAAATTATTATGGAAGCGGTGCAAGCTGCTTTCGGAACCGGAGCTTCGCCTCGGCTCACGGGAAAAAACATGTGGGAACTGGTGGACGCCGCAAAGCGTCAGCATTCGTGAGCTTTAACGCATCGCATACAATATGATTTTGATTAGTCAGATCATTCTGGCCGCCTTCTGTTTATGGCTGATAACGGTAGGAATATTGTGCCTTATTCGTCCGGAAATTGCGCGTATTGGGCTTTCAAAAATGGGCGGTACACCGCTCATTCATTTTGGCGAACATGTTTTACGTATTTTGGTGGGGCTGGCCTGTATTGGCTTTGCGCCTGAAACTTCATTTTCAAAACCATTTATCTGGGCGGGATGGTTTTTGATTGTTACCTCATTGATCATTATGGTCGCGCCGCGACGCTGGCATCATGCTTATGCAAAATATTGGGCACAAAAACTAAACCCCGCAATTTTGCGGGGTTTATCTGTTGTTCCGATTGTTTTCGGGATGTGGCTATTATGGAAAATAACCTAATCCGCCAGGGCCTCTTTCAAAGGGGTTTCCTGCGGCATACCGATGGCGTGGAAACCCCCGTCGACATGATGGGTTTCACCGGTACAAGACAGGCCAAGATCGGATAGTAGGTAAAGCGCAGCTCCAGCCACGCCCATTGGATCGGTATTATCTTGCATGGCGCTGGCTGCTTTGTTGAATTTGAACATATGACGCCCCGAGCCGATACCGGCAGCGGCCAGTGTTTTAATCGGACCTGCTGAAATAGCGTTTACGCGAATTCCGCGCGGACCCAGATCGGCGGCAATATAACGGGTGCACGCTTCCAAGGCCGCTTTTGCAACACCCATTACATTGTAATTGGGCACAACGCGTTCAGAGCCGAGATAGGTCAAAGTAACCATTGCTCCGCCGTCATTCATAATTTCACTGGCGCGGCGGGCTGAGTCTACGAATGAAAAGGCCGAGATATCCAAAGCGGATTTAAAGCCCTCGCGCGTGGTATTGTCGACAAATGATCCAGCGAGTTGATCTTTGCCAGCAAAAGCAATGGCGTGAACGAGAAAATCAATCTTGCCCCATTTCTCTTTTAAGGTGGCGAAAGTGTTATCCATAGTGTCATCATTGGTCACGTCACATTCGACAAGAATGTCCGAACCGATACTTTCAGCCAATGGGCCGACCCGGCGGAGAAGAGCATCCCCCTGATAGGTAAAGGCGAGTTCGGCACCTTGTGCCGCCAATTGTCGGGCGATAGCCCAGGCAATTGAGTTTTTATTCGCCACGCCCATGATCAGGCCGCGCTTGCCCTTCATCAGATCGCCAGTAGGAAAATTTTGTTCAGCCATGAATTAACTCCGTTATGTAACGGCGTTTTACGGAAGTTTTGACAGACTGGCTAGCCGTAAAAAAGGATTATTCAAAACGCTTGGCAACAGCAAAGGCGGCCAGAATACCATCGTCATCGGGTGTAAGCGGACTGTCTTTCACGTCACCTGTCAATGTCCGATAATTAAACACACCGACGACCGCCCAATCCTTTTCTTTGGACCGCCATAAAAGGCCCAAAGCCGCGCTATAGCCGGAAAAACCACTATCAAACTCAAACTCGCCAGTATTGGTGATTTGGGCTTGTTGGGTATTCACACCATAAAGGTCATTCATTCGGGATTTGCTCTGGTATGAAGCGGCAAGCGACGGCGCAACATCTAATTGCTTGGTCAAGGGTATGAGTGTTGACAAACGAACAGAGCCGCGCGTGCCTTTCATGTCTCCAAAAACAGGCACATTGAAATTTCCGCCCAACGCCACATATTTGAGGCGGTAACGCCCGGAGACCTTGAAAGCGGCGCCTGGGTCGTAGTCAAAAAGCGGATCATCAAAAGGTGTATCGGCGCTGTCACGCCCCGGGTTAAAAGCAACGCTCGTGGATAGAACTGCGTCGCGCTTATTGATCACGTTGACACCGACCCCATTAAAGGGGTTGAGGAAGACGCGCCCTTTATATTCGGCATTCAGTGCCGGATAGACATTGGTATGTTGAATATCGCTGCCCTGATAACCCCGACGGGATAGGACGACCGCGCCAACGTCCACATAGGTATCTTTGTTTTTCGGGTCGACCTCAAACATATCAAGTTTGAGAATTTCATCTGGAATCCAATCCCAATCCTGAGCGTAAGTCGAAACCGGTTGTGCCGTGATCATCGCTAGGGTTGATATCAGTAGTGTTTTGATCGCGCCGGTTTTCATCATGTCGTCTTCTCGAATCGATTGGACATTCTATTTAGGGGGCATTGGCGCATTCGCCAAGAACGCAACTATTAAATTTTCAGTGATCATTATTTGAGTTGTTCAGGCACAAATGTGTTTGATTTATGACTGCGCAGCAAAAAGGGACGACGCGCCGACCCTTTTTAAAAATAGAAACGGCCGCGTTTTAAATCTTACTGAAGATCACGCTGCCATTGGTTCCGCCAAATCCGAAGCTATTGGACATCATGTTTTGAATTTGTGTGTCGCGGGTTTCAGTCACAATATTGACCTTGGGAAGTTCGGGATCCAGATCAAATACATTGATACTTGGGGCCACAAAGCCCCGGTCCATCATGATCAGGCTGTAAATCGCTTCTTGTACGCCTGCCCCGCCCAGGCTGTGACCCGTCATGGATTTTGTCGCTGAAATCATCGGGCAATCGGCCCCAAAGACACGATCAATCGCCCCGGTTTCCGCTACATCACCGACAGGTGTAGATGTCGCATGGGGATTAATATAATCGATTGAGGACACGCCGCGCGTAGCCGCGTCTTCGAGCGCAATTTTCATCGCGCGTTCTGCGCCCTCGCCTGAAGGGGCGACCATATCATAACCATCTGATGTCGCGCCATATCCAGTGATCTCAGCATATATTTTAGCACCACGCTTTTTGGCATGTTCATATTCTTCCAAGACTACCATGCCAGCCCCGCCGGCAATGACAAAACCGTCTCGGTTCACGTCAAAAGCCCGGCTAGCCGTTTCAGGCGCATCATTATATTTGCTGCTCATTGCGCCCATGGCGTCAAATAATGAGGTTAGCGGCCATTCCAATTCTTCGCCGCCGCCGGCAAAGACAATGTCCTGCTTGCCCCATTGGATCTGCTCAACCGCTGCCCCCATACAGTGCAATGATGTGGTACAGGCGGAGGTGATGGAATAGTTCACGCCTTTGATCTTGAAATGGGTCGCAAGTGTCGCTGAAATCGTAGATGACATCGCTTTTGGCACCGCAAATGGCCCAATGCGTTTCGGACTGCCTTTTTCGCGGACTATATCTGCCGCCCGAACGATTTCGATCGCGGAAGGGCCGCCGGAACCGGCAATTATACCAGTGCGAGGGTGGGATATTTGATCCTCTTCGAGACCGGAATCATCAATGGCCTGTTGTAGACAAACGGCTGACCAGCCGGCCGCATCACCCATAAACCGCATAGAGCGTTTATGGACATGTTCCTTCGGGTTCAGGTTCGGGCGCCCCGAGATACAAGAGCGAAAGCCCAGCTCAGATTGTTTTTCATCAAAGGAAATACCTGACCGACCCGCCTTTAAGCTGTCGGCGACTTCATCCGCATTATTGCCAATACAGGAGACAATTCCGATTCCAGTAACAACAACGCGTCGCATTATGCCTCTCCATTACTGGAAGCCTGAGCTTCAGCTTTACTGGCATCGGTTTGGAATAATCCGACACGCAAATCCTTGGCTTTGTAAATGACTTCACCATCTGCGATTAGAACCGCATCCGCTATGCCCAGAGCCAGGGATCGTCGAATGATGCGCTTAATTTCGATTTCGTAGCGCACGAGTTTGATGTCCTGGGTCACTTGTCCGGTAAACTTCAATTCTCCGACACCCAGCGCCCGTCCGCGCCCCGGCGAGCCGCTCCAACCCAGGAAAAACCCAACCAGCTGCCACATTGCATCCAGTCCCAGACAACCCGGCATAACTGGGTCGCCACGGAAATGGCAGTCAAAAAACCAGAGATCTTCTTTGACATCTAGTTCAGCAATGATCTTGCCTTTTCCGTATTCACCGCCTTCATCAGAAATGTGAAGGATACGATCGAGCATCAGCATGGGGGGTAGGGGTAATTTAGCATTGCCCGGCCCAAAAAGGCTTTCTTCGCCGCTGATAATCAAATCTTCATAGGTATAGGAGGATTGAATTTTTTTCATGGAATGGGGCCTCATTATTAAGCGCCCAAACCTAATGGCTTGCAGTTCAAAAACAAGACATATTCCCGATTTTTCGTCTGAAATCATCCCTCGACAAATAGGACGACAGAGATTAGAATAATTCCAGATTTTATGAGAAATATTTGGACGATTGAACATGGGTGTTCGTGATAAATTGTTAGCGGTTGGATTGCGCCCCACCAAACAGCGTTTGGTGATCGGTGAAATTTTGCTGGATGATGTACACAGGCATTTCACGGCCGAGGACCTGCATAAAGAATTGACCCATAAAGATGCGGGGATCGCGCTAGCGACTATTTACAATACTTTAGGTGCATTTACGGAAGCCGGTTTGCTTCGGACCGTCAGTGTCGACTCAGAGCGTGTCTATTATGACACAAACACCGACCCACATTATCATGTTTATGAAGAAGATGGATCAAAGCTAACTGATATTGATGCATCTCGGATTTCAATCCAAGGAATACCTGACCTGCCACAGGGGCAGGTGGTTGACCGGATAGATGTTATCATCCGCACACGATCCACATAATCCTCAGATCAGAGTTTTTCTGCGCCCCAAATATCACTGCGGCTGATCCAGCCCTTATGGCCGTCTTCTGACCGAACTTTGCACCAATTCTCCAAATTGCATTCGACCAGTTTAAGCAGGGCGTCTTTAGCTGCAATGGCAGTGACGCGGGAATAAGGATCGGCTTTAGCATGCAGGTTCACCTCATTTCGGGCCAAAACCATGCGGTTCCCGGAAAGCGCCTGCGTGCGCACCCAGCTTTCATCGCCATTGTGATCGCGGACTTTGCGCCAGATATCCATTTCGGCAACGACGATGAGCGGCAGGCCTTTGCGCTGATATTGCCATAAAATCGGATGCCGGGTGCTGGGGCCCTGACGGCCATTGACCTTACCGTATTTCAACGAAACAAAGCGGGGCACAGCATAGCCGGAATGGGTTTTGTCAGCCGATACCCGGTAAATATCAGCCAATGCTGGTACGTCTTCTACCACGACTCGACGCGGTGCATCCTGGGCGCTGGCGCTTAGCTGAGCGAGCGAAATGGCCGCCATAATTCCTAGAATCAATTTTGGGACCGCAGTCATGTTTTACGCCGTTTTATAGTTAATCTGGCCTTACTTAAGCGGCCAACTCTAAATTCATTGTAAACGTCCCTGCTAATCGCAAAAATTTTATCCAAAAACAGCTTTCAGGGGTTGCCAGATCGCGGGCAAAAGCGTTTCTTATGGGAACGCCCAATAAAAAAGGTGGCCCGTCGCATGAACCCACACGTTGTTGTTACACGCAAACTGCCAGACGAAATTGAAACACGTCTTAGCACTTTGTTTGAAACCGAATTGAATTCGACCGATGAGGCAATGAGCCAAGCGGCGCTTAAAATGGCTGTAAAATCCTGTGACGTCTTAGTCCCAACAGTTACCGATGAAATAGACGCTGCAGTCATTAATGCCGCGGGGCCAAACTTGAAACTGATCGCGAATTTCGGGGCAGGGACAGATCATATTGATGTCGCGGCTGCCCATGCCAAAGGTATTATGGTGACCAATACACCGGGTGTTTTGACCGAAGATACAGCAGATCTGACCATGGCGCTTATTCTCGCAGTACCCCGACGTCTGGTGGAAGGTGACCGCATTTCAAGGGCAGGAGAGTTTACAGGTTGGCGTCCGACCAGCCATTTGGGACACCGGGTGCGGGGCAAAAAATTAGGCATTGTCGGCATGGGCCGAATTGGACAGGCCGTTGCTCGCAGAGCCCATGCTTTTGGGTTGCCTGTGCATTATCACAACCGCCGCCCGGTTCCCGCGCCAATCGCCGAAGCATTGGACGCGACATATTGGGACAATCTGGATGAAATGCTGAGTAAAGTGGATATTGTGTCGATTAATTGTCCTAAAACACCGTCGACCTATCACCTGTTCAACGCAGATCGTTTGAAAGTCATGTCTTCTGATAGCTATATCGTTAACACGTCGCGCGGCGATGTTATTGATGAGGGCGCATTGGCAGACGCCTTAGCAAAAGGCGAAATCGCCGGAGCCGGGCTGGATGTTTACGAACATGAACCCCAAATCCATCCAAAACTTTTGGAACTGGACAACGTTATTCTGGCGCCACATATCGGGTCTTCGACTTTTGAGTCCCGGCGCGAAATGGGCGAGAAAGTTCTGATTAATATTCGGGCGTGGATGGATCATCACCGCCTGCCGGACCGGGTTTTGCCGCCCGGATCGACTTTTTCCAAAGCATCTTAGGAGCGCATAATGTTACGAAATCTGTTATTAGCGTCTGGGGCTGTTTCAATCATAGCCTGTTCAAATTCAACAACGCCAGATGCCACGGCGGCTGAACAAAGCGAGACAGCCGAGGTTAGAAAAGAGATTTTTTCGGAAAAACTCGGCGAAGGTCTATATTTGTTAACCGGTCCTGGCGGCAATATCGGCGTGTCCATTGGTGATGACGGCGTTTTCGTTATTGATGATAAATTTGATCGTTTTGCCGATCAGATCATTGGCGAAATTGCCTCTTTGACGGATCAACCGATCCGATATGTGATTAATACACATTATCATGGTGACCACACTGGTGCGAATGCTGAAATGAAACAGGTCGGCGCGACAATTGTCGCCCATGATAATGTACGGTCTCGAATGGGTATGACATTTGAGAACCTGCAATGGGGCCGAACCATAGAAGCGACCGATCCGTCGAAATGGCCGACCTTGACGTTTTCCGACAAGATGACTTTCCATTTTAATGGTCAAACCGTCAAAGCCGTTCATGTACCCTCAGCCCATACGGACGGTGATACGATTATTCATTTTAAAGAGGCCAATCTTGTTCACATGGGCGACAATTACTTCAACGGTATGTTCCCTTATGTTGATGTGGATGGCGGTGGAACCTTGCAGGGTATGATCGCCGCGCAAAGCAAAGTCATTGAGCACAGTGATGAAAACACACAAATAATTCCTGGGCACGGCCCCATGGCCAACCGGGAAGATTTAATCCAATCACGTGATATTCTCCAAACCATTCATGACCGGATAAAATCCGAAATGGCGGCCGGTTCAAGTCTGGATCAGATGAAAACAAAGAAAGTTTTGTCCGATTACAATCACTTGTCAGGATTTATCGATGAAGACGGAATGGTGACGATTGCATTCCGCTCACTCGGTGGTAAGATTAAAGAATAATAAACTCGAATTTTCGGGGCGCGCGGTGATGAAAGGGAATGTTTCCCCCAATTGACAACTCCTTAGTCAACCGCACGTATGCCCTCCTTCGCCCGGCGGGGGAGGGTTTTT
>JAHDDX010000081.1 GCA_020629135.1 Hellea sp. | reverse complement strand
GTCGATCATTGGGAAATGATCATCTCTAATTGATTGTGTAGACAATCCCCAGACGGGTCGCCGTGTCGGTCTTTTTAAAGCCAGGCTCAACATCTGTGTGGTGGTCGATACGGAAGGAAGCCCGGGCCGCCAGATTACCCATCAGCTGGGCGGTCAGACCGGTTTCATTCCAAAGATAAGTATCATCGGATGACCAGATCACTTCACTGTCATTGTAAAAAGATACATTGTCATTCAGCGCATAATCAAAGTCAGAGAAAGCCCGCAATGCCAGGCCGCTTTCCCGTCGGCTCGCTTCGCCGCCCGGCGTACCCGGTGCAAGGCGTAATTTCTGTGAACGGTAACCGGCACCGGCTTCTAGGTTCCAGCTGGCGGGCTCCGGTAGGATCGCTTTGTAACCTAGACCAGCCCCCGTGAAGTAACCGTCTTTATAGGCGCCGAAATCGTCCTGATAATAATCGGCATTGGCGTAGACATAAGTTCGCTCATTGAGCTCGCGGTCGATTTGATAACCGAGTGCCCAGCGGTTTTTATTCTTTAGGCCGTCAACTTCACCGTAATCGACGACGGCGTCGAATTTGTGTTTCCAGACATCGCCTTCTTTGGCCAGCTTCAAGCCGCCGCCAATATCGGTTGTGTCCGTATTCCCAGAGGTCCGGGACGCATTCAATGACGCTTCACCTGACCAGTCATCCATGATTTGGGCGTTGGCGGTGGTCGCAAAAGCCAGTGTGAGGGCACTGGCCAGAGTTAATTTCTTGAACATTTTATTGCCTTTCAAAAGTCGCAAATTTCGCGCGCCCGACCTAAAGATTTAAAGTGAATAAAGGGTGAATGATCTGGCCTAAATACACTTTATTATTGTTCATTCTTTGGAAAGAAACCCGTTGAAAATTATGGGGTCGGAATCCGCAATCAGAATTTGAAAAATTTAAAATTACCCATATAAACATAGTTCATTATGGGGACTTTATGACACTTGTAGCGATTGATCTGGGCACAACCAATTCACTGATTTCCGTTTTCACAGAGTCTGGACCTGAATTGATCCCCAATGCGCTTGGCGATGTGTTGACGCCGTCTGCTGTGGGCCTGTCGGATAAAGGGGACATCATTGTCGGCCAGGCGGCTAAGAACCGGCTGGTCTCTCATCCTAAAAAGACCTTTGCCCGGTTCAAACGATTTATGGGCACAAATCGTGATTTTAAACTGGGGCGTAAAACCTATCGGGCAGAGGATCTTTCAGCCATGGTCTTGCAAAGCCTTAAATCCGATGCCGAAGCCTATCTCGGGCATGAGGTAACACGGGCGATTATATCGGTACCGGCCTATTTCAATGATGTGCAGCGCAAAGCGACCTATGCGGCGGGGAAAATTGCTGGGCTGAAAGTTGAGCGCTTAATCAATGAGCCCACGGCGGCCGCACTGGCCTATGGCCTGAATAGTGAAGAGGATGAAAATACCTTTATTGTCATTGATTTGGGCGGGGGAACGTTTGATGTTTCAATCCTTGAAATATTTGACGGCATTATGGAAGTGCGCTCATCAGCGGGCGACGCCTTTCTCGGTGGTGAGGATTTCACCGAAGCCATTGTGCGGGAATTCGCTCGCCAGTTAGGCGGCCCCGTTTTTGAAACGCTTTCGCCAGCGGCGCTCGGTCTGTTGCGTGACCTGGCGGACAAGGCGAAAATTGAACTGAGCCAAAAAGAAGAAGTCGGCGTTAAATTCACCCATGGAAATGAGCAGGTTGAGCTTAAGCTCTCTCGCCAGACCTTTGAGGAAATTTCCGAACCATTGATCAAGAAATTGCGCATGCCGGTTCAGCGCGCGATTTCAGATGCGGATCTAAGGGCCGAAAATATTGACCGGGTCATCCTGGTGGGCGGGGCGACCCGAATGCCGATCGTGCGGGCCCATATGACCCGGTTATTGAAATTATTCCCCGAGCACAAAATTGACCCTGATCATGTTGTGGCCTTGGGCGCGGCGGTGCAGGCCGGGCTGGTAGATCGACATGAAGCGCTCGAAGATGTGGTAATGACCGATGTGTGTCCGTTTACCCTGGGCACTGAGGTTACCACGGAGATCAGGCCCGGACATTATCAATCTGGCCTGTTTCAGCCGATTATTGAACGCAATACCGTCATTCCGGTCAGCCGCGTTGTGAGAAATTCCACGGTCGTCAAAGGACAGACCGAGGTGATCCTGCGGATTTATCAGGGCGAAGCCCCGCGCGTAAAAGACAATGTCTTGTTGGGGGAGATCAAGATCGACGTGCCTAAAAACATGCTTGAGCATGAAGAAATCGATATTCGTTTTACCTATGACGTCTCGGGCGTGCTCGAGGTCCTGGTGACAACAATTTCAACCGATCGGACAGAGCGGCTGATCCTTGAAGGCAATCCCGGAAGCTTGTCTTTGGACGAGATCAATAAGCGGTTCAAACAGCTCGAAAAGCTCAAAGTCCATCCACGGGATAAAGCTGAAAATCTGGCGATAATTTCACGGCTTGAACGCGCCTATGAAAACCAGCTCGGGGATATGCGCCACTTCATCAATCAGAAACTATCAGAGTTTCAATTGATTTTGGACGGGCAAAAGGAAACCGATATTGAAAATGCGCGAAAAGAGCTGTCCGAGTGGTTGGAGCAGATTGAGCGTACGGATATATTCTAGTGGCGAGTATCTGGGATATTCTGGGTCTCGACGGGCCAACGGCTGAACGCAAAGACATTAAGCGGGCCTATGCGCGCAAGCTTAAAGCGACACGTCCCGAAGACGATCCAGACGGGTTTATGGCGCTCCGGCAGGCCCATGATCAGGCGCTGAATTACGCGAAGTATCAAGCTGAATTTGGCGACGTCGAAGTGAATGTTCCGGCGGAAACCGTTGCCGATAATACTGAAAGCTCTAACACTTCAGCCAGTGATCAATCGGATGTTGAGCCTCGGACAATTGCCGAACCCCCCGTGACCACGATTGATATCGAGACCATTTCCGCGTCGCGTACGACCAAACCTCGCGAACCAAGTTTTTCGGAGACGATGAGGCAGCGGATAAACGCGCTTTTGTCCAGTCCTTGGAAACGGGTCAACAAATCGGAATGGGATCAAATATTTTCAGATACAGACTTGGAATCGATTGATAATGCTCAGGACTTTGAATGGATATTAATCGATAGTCTTTTGGAACGATTTGCCTCTGACGATGCGGATGAAACCCAAAATCGAAGAAATAAGACAATTCTAACCGCCGAAATTGCCACTTATATTTTTGATCAAATGTCGTGGCATGACCTCCGAGACCGGTCTATTCGTTTGCGTCACGCGGTTGAGTTCATCCGTGAAAATCTGGATGTCTTTAATCGCGACACTTATCAACCAGGCGATTATATTGGGGATGATGACGGTGACGATATTGAAGATCAATCCTGGCCGGAATTGACTCTCTATGCCGGGATCGTCGTCGTGCTTTATTTGCTGTTTAAATTTCTCTCGGCTTGGGCGCAGGGAAAAGGTTAAGGTAAATTAGCCCATGATTTCGTCTACCGCCCGATGGGCCTCGGTAATGGCTGCATTGGTATTGGCGGCGGCAGCGGCATCGGAATTGGCGATATGAATGCGGCCGACCGGCTGTCGCCCTTTGACCCAGGGTTTGTCAGCCTCACTGGCATAATCCGGTTCCCAGATCAGGTCCGGAGAATAGGCATAACCATGGGGCCAGCGGTTCACGGTGATGGCGTGAATATCCCGATCAGGATCAAATCCAAATTTCCCAAGCGCCTGGCTGAGCTGGGTTTTAACGTGGTATTCAAACTCTGTATAAGGCGTGCGCAAAAGGCGCTGTCGGCCCTCGCGCCATTGGGCGGGGCCTTGAATATCCGGTACCCAGGGCACATGACACATATGCAGGACCATCGGGTCTTCGGGCTCCATCGAACCGGCATAGTTCGGGAATGACACCGGATAAGCGAACTCAGCCTGTTTATAAAACCCGGTTGGGTAATAGATGAAATCGGTCCCGATCTCGGCGAAGCGTTTCCAATCCGGGATTAGAACCTTGGTATATACGAGCGGCACTTTGGTTCCGTAGGACAAGGCCTCCACCTGTTCGTCCGGCAGGTCCGGGCACAGATAAGGGATCGCGTTGTTATAGCAGGCCAGAACACAATGATCCGCACTGACTGTATAGGTCTGTCCCTTGCGGACATAGGTGACGTGAACTTTGTTATCGGCATTGCGGACATCAACGGCCGTGCTGTTCAAACGCAGATTGACCGATTGACCCGGCTGATCGAGGCGGGTGTAATCGGCCTTGGCCGTGACCACATCTTCCATGGTTGAGCCCGGCACAGCGCCGGGGATCAGCTGGCGTACAATCAACCGCGCCACCGAGGCATTTCCGTCGGGAAAATGAAAAATATAGGGCTCGTCATTGCGGTATCCGGTTCGGGGTAAAGTGTTGGCCACCCCAGGCATGCCGCCGTCATAATCCTGAATCAGCGTTGTCGGGATTTCGTCAATGCCGACGCACCAGAAGCTCATGCCCCAGCGCTTATATATCGAAATAACTTCTTCATGGACTTTGCAGTAATCGCGCAGAAAATCCTCATAGCTGGTCCGGCGCAGGATTTCATATTTTTCGTCAAAGGACAGGCCGGGCATGTAGTCGACTTGTTCGGTCTGGACGCGAATAAAATCAGCCTTGGCTGCGTCACTCATCGGCAGGTCGGCGGCAAACTCAGCCCAATCGCGAGACCCATAGCCGGGGACGAGGCGATCTTCACCGTGATGTTCTTTGTCAAAACAAATGGATTTGGAAAGCTGGTGCCGATCCCAGAAGTCCTGATCGAAATAGGCATAAAATTTGTCGAGATCAATTCCGATATCTTTGATCAATTGCAGGGCGGCTTTCGAATAGCTCGACGGCGTATCAATCGCTTCGGTCCCGCCATATGTCAGGCGGGTTTCACCATTGATTTCAAACTCATTGCGTTTGGCATGGCCACCAAAATCATCGTGATTGTCGAGGATCAGGATTTTTGCGTCGGGCTTTTTCTGGCGGTAAAAATAGGCCGCCGACAGTCCGCTAATGCCGCCGCCGACGACAACCAGGTCGTAGTGGGCCTCAATCGACTGGGCTTGCCAGTCTTTGCCCGATACCCGCGCATGCATCACTTCCCAGGACCCGTCATGGGACCCGCGCAGGCCGGTCTTCGACGGGGGGTAATAACCTTCGGGCAATGTAAAAGGATAGGGGGCGTCGGGTGCAACGCCGCAAGCTTGTAAAAGGGCGGGCGTTAACGCTGCACCAATCGCAATTTGTGTGCCGTTTAGAAAGTCGCGCCGGGTGATTTTATGGGTCATGACCGTAACCTAGCGCAAATTCACGCCGCGGTCACGTCATGGATTTATCCCGCCCAGCGTCGTTTCCAATCCAGGGCGATGTGAATACGTTTGCGAAGGTCGCCGTCCCAATCGACCTCGAACCCGTTATCTTTAAAGGTCTTCGCGATTTCGTGGCCGATTTTGATGCTGTCATCATCCGTGCCGTCTTTATCGGCGGTGCCGTAATTCAGATAAAGCCCATAGCCGCCAACGGCGCTTTCCGTGTCCTGTTGATGAAAAAAGGTGTAGCCAGTCGCGGTCTTGTCGCCCTCATTATAGGTCTCAATCTCATATCCGATTTCTGCCGTGCCGCAGGTGCCGCAACAGGTAAAATCTTCGCGCGCGACAACACCATTATTTTCGAGCTGCTGCATGGTGGCGTGGAGCCGGTCATAATCCGTTTGTGCGGGCCAATTGACCTGGTCCAGTTTCAGGCTGTCAATTTCGGCATTGATGATTTTTTTGGCGGAGAGGTTCAGGCCATCATCCTGAATCCAATCATCCAGCGCGTTGATCGCGTCCTCGCGGCTATAATAACCGCCGCGGATCAGGCTTTTCGCATGCTCCATGAGATATTCAATATCGTCACTACGGTCTTCTTCGTCTGCGCTGCCTGATTTGGAAGAGAACAGATTTTTGAAAAAATTCATCACGGCGTTGGGTCTCCTTTCAAATCCTCAATTTGATCGCGAAGGTCTGCCGCGAGTTCAAATTCCAAATTCTCAGCCGCCTCAAACATGCGCTTTTCAAGGTCAGCGATAACGGCCGACATATTATCCCCATATTTCTCGCGAGCCTCTTCGAGCAGGCCGCGGCTGGGTTTTCCGGTCTTGCCAAATTTGGAAGAGTCGCGATGACGGTAAGGGGCCTGTCCCTCGGCGACTTCTTCTTCGTCGCGTACCATATCGATGACACCGCGCGCCACGGTAGTTGGTGTGACGCCGTGTTTCTCATTGTGCGCGATCTGGCGGTTACGACGACGATCGGTTTCCTCCATAGCTCGCTGCATGGAACCCGTGATTTTGTCCGCATATAAAACGACTTGCGCTTCGGAATTCCGAGCCGCTCGACCAATGGTCTGCACAAGTGAGGTTTCCGAGCGCAGAAACCCTTCTTTGTCCGCATCCAAGATGCCGACAAAGGCGCATTCAGGAATGTCGAGGCCTTCGCGGAGCAGGTTGATCCCGATCAAAACATCAAAGGCGCCGAGACGCAGATCGCGGATAATTTCAATGCGTTCCAGCGTATCAATGTCTGAGTGCATATAGCGTACGCGAATGCCTTGATCATGCATATATTCGGTCAGATCTTCCGCCATTTTCTTGGTCAATGTCGTGACCAGAGAGCGGTATCCATTGGCGGCGACCCGCTTCACTTCGTGGATGACATCATCTACCTGCGAGGCGCCGTCCAGTGAAACCGGGCGGACTTCGACTGGTGGATCGATCAGTCCGGTCGGACGAATAACCTGCTCAGTAAAGACACCGCCTGTCTGTTCCATTTCCCAAGGGCCAGGTGTGGCGGAGACGCAAACTGTTTGTGGCCGCATCGCTTTCCACTCTTCAAATTTCAGCGGGCGATTATCAATGCAGGACGGCAAGCGGAAACCGTGTTCCGCGAGGGTCGATTTGCGGTTAAAGTCACCCCGGCTCATGCCGCCGATCTGCGGTACCGAAACATGGCTTTCATCCATAAATAATAGCGCATTTTGCGGCAAATATTCAAACAGGGTTGGCGGTGGCTCGCCCGCATTCCGCCCGGTCAGGTAGCGAGAATAATTCTCGATCCCGGTGCAAAATCCCTGTGCGGCGAGCATTTCCAGATCAAATTCTGTCCGTTGGGTCAGGCGCTGCGCTTCCAGCAATTGACCATTGGTTTCATATTCCGCGAGTCTTTGTTTAAGCTCGGACTTTATGCCTTTGATCGCGCTTTGTAGGGTCGGCCGCGGCGTAACATAGTGCGAATTGGCATAGACACGGACCGAATCCAAAGACTGCACGCTTTTACCGGTCAGCGGGTCAAAAGCGGTAATCGTATCAACCTCATCGCCAAAGAAATCGATCCGCCAGGCCGTATCATCATAGTGGGCCGGGAACACTTCAACCGTATCCCCACGTACCCGAAATGTACCGCGGGTAAAGGCCAGATCATTTCGAGTATATTGCAGTTCAACCAGCTTGGCCATCAATGCGCGGACGTCGATGGTTTCACCCGTCGCGATATCAATGGTCATGGCCGTATAGGTTTCAACCGAACCGATGCCGTAAATACAGGAGACAGAGGCGACGATGATACAATCATCGCGTTCCAAGATTGCCCGCGTCGCGGCGTGACGCATGCGGTCGATCTGCTCATTCACCGAACTGTCTTTTTCGATGAACGTATCTGTACGAGGTACATAGGCTTCCGGTTGATAATAGTCATAATAAGAGACGAAATACTCGACCGCATTTTCCGGGAAGAAGCTTTTGAACTCGCCGTAAAGCTGGGCGGCCAGGGTCTTGTTCGGCGCCATGATCAAAGCCGGTCTTTGAGTGGCCTCGATAATCTTGGCCATAGTGAAAGTCTTACCGGATCCGGTTACGCCCAGCAGAACCTGATCCCGCTCTTTATCCTTTAAGCCCTGAACCAGTTCGGCGATGGCTTTGGGCTGATCGCCCTTGGGTTCAAATTCCGAGTTCAGCTTGAACCGGACGCCGCCTTCCGATTTTTCGGGGCGAGCAGGGCGGTGAGGCACCCAAGCGGCTTGAGCCTCTGAGAATCCGGTTTGGGGGGCGTTCGACATGAGAACAAAATAGGGACATGGGGCAGGAATTCAAGCTGGAATTATCTAGCTAAGGTTAAATTGTTAGTGATATAGCTAGTGTCGCAAAGGGGAGTATTAGTTGGATGGATGAAGGCAACGAAATTTTTGAGTTATGGGCCGATCCAAAAACGATCATGCGAAATGTATGGATTTACCGAGCAATTTCCGTAGTTCCTTTTCTGCTCTTTATTGTTTTTGCTACCGAGATTTTTAATGGCGGAGGCCTAAAATCATTTGGGGCCACTGCGTTTTTTCTCTTGATTCTTGTTTTGATTTTTTATGGTGACAGATTAAGCGTGAAAGAAGCACGCGAACAGCCTCTTTTGTTCGTTTTGACAAACGATGGGTTCACAAATATCCATGGAGGCGAAGAACATCGATGGAGTGATTTTAGAGCAATCACCACTTTCAAAGATATGATTTGGTTCACTTACCGAAAGGATTTACAAAAGTCTTCTTTTGGATCAATTAGGGCCGGTTCGATTGGCGAGCCAGTGTGGCGTGACGCTCAAAGGTTTATCAAGAATGTTGTGCCTAAGGACGTCAAAGTAAAATTTTAATTTTTGCTTATTGAGCCGAATAAATTAACCAGCCGAATATGAATGCAATACCCAAAAACGCGATCCAGCTTTTGTGACGGCCTTTGCCAAATATAATCGGAATGGCGGCTTGAATGCCAAAGGTTAGGGCCATGACGCCAAAGAATAACTTAACAGGATTTTCCGTTCCGATGGCCAGTCCGATGGCAATAATAGCCACGGACATCCACATCAGGCTGACGAGATGCCAGCTGACCCGCAAAGTCTGCCCCGCGGCTTTTCGACTACCTAATAATTTTGGCAAGGCATTTGACGCGAGGATCGGCTGAACCAGATATTTCTCACCCAGCCAGCTGTGCGCGAGGCTTATAGTTGTAATGAGTAAGGCGGCGATGATCAGTAGCATCTTTGCGCTCCTGTGCTTGAGGTTTCAGCCAGCCGCGATAGCCGACAATATGCCCGGCAATTGGGACTTTAACTGTGACATCAAAATGAAACACACCGTTTTCTTCGTGCTCGAAACTTTCCTCGCGCGGGAGCAGGAATTGCGGCAGCGGCAGCCCCAGAAAGGACCAGCGGCGCGGAGTGAAGTGGAGCTTGCCGTTCTGATAAATCAAGGCCAGGGACACGGCGATGGGGCCGAACTTTTCAACCGCTAAATGACCGTTTTTACCTCTGCCTTTTGTGAAGCTGCTGGTAAATTTATGACCTCCAAAATCCCGCTCCCATTTTTGCCCGTTTTCAATCGGGTGGAAGCGAACGCTGACCGGACAGGTCCGAGCCTTGTTGGGCAGGCCCATTATTTTAGCGACCAGTCGACCCAGGGGATTGCGTCCCTGGATAATTTCGGCTTCGCCCTGCCAGACCTGCCCCTGAGCCGGTTGGTGAAGTTTCTGAAGGCTCTCCGGCAAGTCTACAAAGCGATCTTGCAATAGGTCTTTGAACACACTGGTGTTTAGATCGTCATTGCGAAAGCCCGTATAAATGGTCCGGCGTTCAAAAAGGGCCTCGTAATCGGAAAGTTCCAAGGCCTGGCTGGCTGCGCGCGCTCCGGGTTTTGGGGTTTCCCCGACTACCCATTTTCGGATCAAGGCCTCACAAGCCATGGACGGAATATAAGGTCCGTCATCGCCTTCGGCTAAAAGATGCCAGCTGCGAGTTGCGGGTGCGCCGTTAATGTCGCCTTTGGCTTCAACAAACATGCCGCCACGGTGTTCGCCAAATTTCATCAGATTCAAGATCTTATAAAATAAAGGTGCCAAAGGGGCGTAGGAAGGGAGGTGTAGGTTGGCCCGGAGCCAGGCAATGCCGTTTAGAATTTTATGAAGATATTCCGGTACGGGGCCTGCGCCCATCCAAATGTTCTCGAGCTCCGGATTCTCGGCCGGAATAACTTGCAGGTCCGGTACATCCACCAGAGAAAAGTGAACATTTTTGAGCGGCTTATAACCCGGTGGGGCAATGGTATAGCGACGGCTATCCACCAGCCCCATCGCGCTGACCGCTTGGCCATTTCTTGTCAATTTCACCGGGTCGCCGGCATAGCTGATCACTGCCTTCATCACATTCAACCCGACCCCGGCATAAGGCGACGGCGCGATCCCGCCGGACAGGGATTTCACGGCCATGGTTTTTTGAAATTCGCGGAGGACTGCAGCGGTCAATACCGGGAAAGAGCTGACCCCGGACAGAATGACAATGCCAGCCTCGCGTGCGGCCGCGTCAAACTGAGATACGCCAAACACGAAATCCGCCGCATCCGCGAGGTCAAGATAATGGGTAGCAGTTTTCAGGCAGGCTCTGATAACCACATAGGGATCCTCACCATAGTTTTGAAACGGGCCGGACGCATCAATCACCAGATCTGGAAGATGATCACTCAGGGCAGTTTCGATATTGATCCGGTCAAATGCGAGGGGGGTGAATAAGGCCGCGCTGCCCGCCAGTTTCTGGCAATGGACCTCGGCTTTCTCAAGGCGGCGTCCACAAACGAGAACTTCGATATCAGGCACATCCGCGATCAACTCGCACAACCGCCCGCCAAACACACCATAACCACCCAGGATAAGGATTTTCATCGGTTAAGCTCCATCTTTGAACATTACGCTTTGATCAATGAGCTGGCCAAAGATTGGGTGGCGGAGATCGAGGGTGAACTCAAACCAGCCTTCGCCGTGATCGGCATGCCCCACAATCAGGTCTCCTGGCGCGATAGCTTTGGGTAGATAAAACCGGCGACCGAACACGTGAAAAAAGTAGCGATCATTTTTAAACAATAGGGCTTCATTTTCGACCTCGAGCTTCAGGGTCATCCCAATACCAAAGCCAATATGTTCTTCCAGGCCGGTCGGCCCTTCAAAACGCTTGGCACTGTGAATGACCTGAGGGAAGCCTCGGTGGCGTCCATATTGCCGGGTCCAGTATTGGCCATTGCCGCGCCGGTCTTCGGTAACTGTGACAACCGCAGCCTTGTTGGCATTGTTGGTGTCCAGGGGTAGCGGGGCACCAATGATCCGAAGCAAGTTGGCGAGGGCTCGGCCGAACCCATTCATTCGGCTATGTTGAATATATCCGGTAAAGACTACACTATCACCGGGGCCGACCCGTTTGGCAAAACGTGTGCGAACGGCCTTAGGCAGAGCCTTCCAGTCTTTATCAGTTAGAAGTTTACGAAAGCGGAGGTCGCCAATTGGAGTATGAGAAACCGGCGTAGGTAGCGGGGCGTTTTCTCGATATTGGGTTGGCATGACCATATGTCCCTCCTTTTGGTTTACTCCAGATGTTCTTTGGGTTGTTTACGGCTTGTGAATTTGAGAAGTCCGACGATCTTGTCGCCCATCTGGATCAGACGGTGCAATGTCCCGGTCGGAATGTTTTGCATTTGGGTGTACCAGCGATCCATGGTTGCGGTGAATTCCTGCATCTCTTTTAAGCGTCTGCGTTGCTCTGCACTTACATCCTTGTCGTTTTGAGCCGCATCCAGGCAGTAGGTCAGGGTCTCGAGTGCCGGGTCAATTTCGCGGGCCTTGCGCACGGCCGCGACCCGTTTGGCTATCTCCCACACATCGGTTTCGGCGGTGTAATAATCGCGGCGGTCTCCGGCGATGGGGACACGGCGAATGGTTTTAATGTTTAAAAGTTCTTTGAGCGAATTAGAGACATTAGATCGGGCGACACCAAGGATTTCGGTGATTTGCTCCGCATTGAGCGGCGCCTCAGAGATATAAAGCAAGGCATGAATTTGAGCCACGGTGCGGTTCACACCCCAACTATTGCCCATATCGCCCCACTGCAAAACGAAGCGTCGGACCGCGTCGGGCATCGTTTCAATACTTTTAGTAATTTCTGTCATAACAGAAATATATGAAATAGAAGAAATTATTACAATTGGTCAGATTGCCACATGAACCTAATCTAAACGATGCTGTTTTCTTGAGATATCCTTAACCACGTTTCGCATCGGTATATTAATACCAACACTCTATGTTTGTGAGCATTATGGGGTTGATTGACCAAAAAGCTGGGCGCTTTCTGGCCGGAACAGCAAGTTTGCTGGGCATTTTCGCATGTCTGCAAACAACGGCACTGGCTGGCGTGATTGACCGTCCGTTTTTTAGGGCGCAATCAGTTGTCATTGTATTTGGTGCCGATGATTTCAGCGAAAATGGTGGGCAAGCCCCGGTCGTTTACGACTTTCACCTTTTAGACAATGTTGCTTCAGGAACCGCGGCACCCGACCTAATCGCCGCGGATGGCCATACGATCAATTATAATACGGGCCAGTATAATGCGATTTCCAACGGTCTGAATTCCGGTTGGGAATATCAGATCAATAATACGACCTTTGGCGGAACTTTTAACAGTTCGGCGCCGCACCAGACGTTAGATGCCGATGATAGCTACACGCCCTTTGGTATGGACGATACGACGGATATCGACCTTCTGGGCGGGGGTGGCCGAGCCTCACGGTTTTATGTGGCCTCGAATGTCGCGTTTGATGTTTACGGCGAAGCAACAGACCTTGTCGCAACGGGCGCGTTTGCGGGATTGGATTATTCAAACATACGCTATCGTTTGCGATATCAAGTAACAGGTGGCGGCGGAGTCAATCGTTGGGGCACGCGGGCTCAAGATCCGGGTGTAGGCGGAAGTGGTGTAGTTATCGGCGGGTCGGGACTTTGGACACTCAACGATATGGCTTCTGGACCAACCAAAGTGTTTGATGGTGGTCGGAGAACAGCCGCGTCAAACGGATCGATTATGCAGCAGGCGATCTCGTTTCAATCACGCTATAATCTGCGTCAGGCGGGCATAAACGGAAACAATTATGATTTCTCCATGGGGG
>JAHDDX010000080.1 GCA_020629135.1 Hellea sp. | reverse complement strand
GGATCAAGGCCGGCGAAACCCCGACCTTAAAAGACGCCGCCCACCGGCTCGACCTATTGGCCAGCCGCGGGGCCACAGAAGAGGCGTTTACGTTTAAAGAATTTTTCCCCAAGCCGGATGACGATGCTTAAATCGTCGGCCAGTCGCCGACCTGTTCATTGATGATCACGTGAAACATTTTAATTACTGGAGCCCCTGAAATCCCTAATGGTTTTAAACCTGGCTTCATTTAACCTCTATGGTCACATCAGCCACACCGTAATCGTGAGACAGGCGATGGCGAATATCATCGATCAGTTTTGACCGGTCCGTATTTTTAGTGGCGCTGAGCTCCAGCGTCATCATCGGCCGACCATCTGTGAGTGACCATACATGCATATTTTCAATCCGGGCAATACCTTCAATCCTGTCGGACAGATCTGCACGAATAGCGTCTGTATTTATGGATTTTGGCGCGCCTTCCAGCAGGATGTGCCCCGCATCTTTCACCAGATACCAGGCGCTGCGCAGGATCAGAAGCGCCACAAATACGGAGAGGATCGGATCAATCGGCTTATATCCAGTCTTCATGATGACAAGGGCGGCGATAATGGCCGCAACAGAACCCAGCATATCGCCAATGACATGCAGGACAGCCCCGCGAATATTGAGATTATCCCGGTCCGCACTCTGTAAAATCATGAAAACGACGATATTGACGACCAGCCCGGCTATGGCGACCCATAACATGGTCCCGGCCAGGATGTCGTGATCATCCATATGGCCAAACCGGCGGGCCGCTTCAAATATGATAAATCCGCAAATAGCAAATAAAGCCAGCCCGTTGACAAAGGCGGCGATAACAGGGAGCCGCGCATATCCAAAGGTCAGCTTGGGTGTGGCCGGTCGTCCGGCCAGGACAAAGGCAAACCAGGCCATGGATAAAGCCGCGAAATCGGTGAGCATATGACCTGCATCTGCCAAAAGGGCGAGCGAGCCTGAGATCACACCGCCCACCACTTCGGCAATCATGAAAAGACCGGTCAGTAAAGCGGCCCAACCGAGCTGTCGCTTCCCCGCATTGCCATGACAATCATGATGACCACCCCTGTGATCATGATCATGGCCGTGATGGTGATGATGGCCTCCCATAGGTGCAGATTAGCGCGTGGTGCACAAATGTATAGTGTTATTTTGTATCATTTAGGGTTTTTTTATGTCTGAATAAAGAGGGCGGCATTAAACTCATCCTAACCAAATTTTGCTATTTCCTTGGCAACTAAAAAAACATGAGTGGTGGCCAGATTGGCAAAAATTCTTGATATCCGTGTCAAAGACCCGGCTGAACTGTCCTCAGCTGAAATTGACGCATGGACCCAGATCAGAGCAGAAAATCCGGCACTCTATAGCCCCTATTTTCATCCGGACTATGCGGTGCTTGTGGGTCGTTTGCGTAAAGATGCCCGCGTCGCGATCGGCTATGACGGCGACAATCCGGTGTGTTTTTTCCCGTTTCAAGGCTCAGGATTTGTGCGCCCGCTCGGCGCTCCCATGACCGATTATCATGGATTTATCGAGGCCATAGACGCGGAGATCGACCACACGGACTTTCTCAACAGGGCCAATATCGGCGCTTTGCATTATACGTCTTTGGTCGGCGAACAAAAGGATATGGTCGGATTTCACAGAGAGGATTATCCACTTTGTCTGATCGATTTGACTGACGGGGTTGAAGCCTGGAGAGCGTCTCGATCTTCGTCTTACCGCCGGAGCTTAAAGAGCAATCGTCGCCGCATCCGCCGTACCGAAGAGGACTATTTACGCCGCTTTGAGTATAATTCCAAAAGCGGCGAAGCCTATGATCAGTTAATGAATTGGAAACGGGAACGCTTCGTCGAAACCGGACTATATGACGTTCTGTCCGCAGATTGGACCTCCGGTCTTTTGCGTGAATTGTGGGAGCGCGAAGACGGTCTGCGCTGCGATATGCATGTTCTCTATTTCGGAGAGGAAATGGCAGCCATGGATATGGGGCTGACAGACGGGGAAACCTTCCATAGCTGGATGGTCGCCTATAATCCCGAATTCCACCCGCTTTCGCCTGGCACGCAACTGCTCGAAGACATGATCGATAAAGCGCCTGAACTGGGTTATCGATTGATCGATCTAGGCGCCGGTATTGACAGTTATAAATCCGCCTATGCGGTCGAAGGGCCTGTGGCCCGGTCGGGCTATGTCCCTGTGGCAGGCGCCGCGGCCGCCATCTCAAAGCTTTACGGCGCGGCGGAAAAATTCGGCGAAAAATCTCTCAAGGACATCCCCGGCAAACTCCGCCGCCGCTATACGCAGATCGCCGATTGCGATGAAACGGTTTCAGGGCGGGCAAAAGCCATGTTTGCCGCCGTAAAAACCGGCGGGTCTCGTTAGAGCAGTTTTCAGACAAAATTTTTTATTTTTATGCCGTCAGATAATGGGCTTGACTCCTAAGTAACCATCGGTTACCGATCGCAAGTAACCAACGGTTACTTTAAAATGGAATTTAAACCTTGCCCCAAACAAAAACACCTTCAGGAACAAATATTTCGGCCTCAGAGCGTCCGGCACAATTGCGGGACGTTGCCCGGAGATTATTCATTGAAAACGGGTTTGAGCAAACAAGTATGAATTCCGTTGCTGTCGCCGCGGGGGTCTCAAAGCGCACGCCCTATATTTACTTTGAAAATAAACATGATCTGTTTTCGGCGGTTATTTTGGAATTTCTGACCGAGATGGAGTCTCAACTTTGCGCCGCCTGGAGGGCCGGCCATGATCAATGCGAAATAGAAATGGCCGTCAAAATTTATGCCGGGTATGCTCTGGTCGATCCGGCGCGTTTCGACTTGCTTATGACGTTTGAGCGGCAGGACTTTTATCCCGGACGGCAACGTCACGCTTTGTCTGGACATGCCGCAGCCTGTCAGGCTGTTAACGACCGCATTACAGAGGATCTGGTCGAAGCCATTGAGCGTGCCAAAACATCTGGCGACCTCAAGACCCCGATGTCTGCCCGACAATTTGGTTTGCTTTTATGGTCGGCACTCACCGGCGTTTTGACATTTACATTGGAACGTGAACTCGTTCTTCAAGACACTTATGACTGGACAAGTCAGGAAATCATCGAAGCCTTTATTGTCCGGTTTCTTCCTCATACCCGCAAAGGAGAAAACCTGTGAAAACACGACCCTTTTCAAAGCTGATTCTTTCGACCACCCTGTTGTGTACGAGTGTTGTTGTTGGCTGCGCACAGTCGCAAGACATCACACCATCCCAAACCATTGAGCGGGCGCGCGATCTGGGTATCCCATTCGAAGGAACGCCTGGGCCCCTCAACGCGATTACCGATGTTCCCGGTTTGGAGGTTGGGCATACGACCTTAATCGAGGGTGAGAAAATCCGAACGGGCGTGACAGCGATTTTTCCTTTGGGCAAGCAAGATCCGCGCGGCGTTCGCGCGGCCACGACGACCATAAACGGAACGGGCGAGCTGACCGGTACTCACCTGATCAAGGAAACCGGCATTATGTTTGGTCCGGTAATGTTGACCAATACATGGAGCGTAGGAACCGTGCGCGATGGATATCTGGGCTGGGTCAAAGACAATATGCCGGAAAATCTTTGGGCTATATTCAGCCTGCCCGTTGTCGGTGAAACATCAGATGATGGATTAAACGATCAATACGGCATGCATATTACGCGAAGCCATGTTGAAAATGCGTTGAACTCCGCAAAATCGGGTCCCATGAAAGAAGGCAATGTGGGCGGCGGTACCGGGATGCAGGCCTATGGATTCAAGGGCGGTATCGGAACAGCGTCTCGACAAATCGAACTGGATGACAACAACTATACACTTGGCGCGCTTGTGCAGGCAAATCATGGTAAGAAAAAGAACCTGCGTGTCGCCGGAGTCCCTATTGGCCAGATGCTGATGGATGGCGATAGCGTATCTGAAAAACAGGAGACCGAGGGAAAAAATTCCTTGATCATTATTATCGCAACAGATCTGCCTTTTAGACCAGATCAACTTGAACGACTTTCTCGGCGGGCCTCATTAGGATTGGGTCGAACAGGTGGTATCGCGGGTAACGTTTCGGGTGATTTTGTCATCGCGTTTACAACGGCAGGCGCGACAGACTTTGAGAACAGGCAAAGCCTGGAACATGTCAGTTTCACGGCTTTTGATGAAATGGACCAAATATTTCAAGCAAGCGTTGAAGCCGTAGAAGAGGCCCTGATTAATCAACTCGTCGCGTCAGAGGACATGACCGGCAATGATGAAACTGTTTTGAGCCTGCCCCATGACAAGGTCAGAGAAATTTTTCGCGAGAAAATAGAATCTGCCGGGTCTCGCTAGAGGTTTAAATAGGCGTACCAAACCCCCAACAATAGAAGACGGGCAAATGTGGTACTGCGCGTCAGCATGCCCAGCCCAATGCCGAAAATCGGCACAATCAGGGCAATAAGCATAACGTCCATAGACAGGCTTGAGAGCGTGCCTCTTAAGCCGTTTGAAATCAGGGCCGGTAGAAACAATAAAACGCAAAGGATCACAACGGCCAGGCCGGAATATATCGCCTGCGCCGGAATAGACATGGGCAAGGTCGACCGAAGCTGACGTAGATGACGCGCTTCCCAGGCGGCCCCCAGGCGGCTGGTCATGAAAATCAGGATTAGAAAAACACCGGGGCCCGTGACTTTGCGAAAGGGCAGAAATAATCCCGCCAGCGAAAAGGCGAGTAAAACCATAACCAGCCAGCCAGGTTTTAACAGCTGTCCTAAACTGGAAGCCAGAACAGGCATCCCTTGAAACGGGAGAGCCAGAATGCCAGAGACTTTATCGCCCAAGTGGTCCAGACCCGCAAAAACTTTCTGACGCAGGCCGGTTCTTTTCACAGCCTTGGGACGGCGGGGTCCGTAGACAAGAGCCGCCAGGGCAAACAAACCAATTCCAATGACCAACCATTGAAACCGGGCTAAGAGGAAATCTGAGCGGCCAAAACCACTCACCGGATCCAGAGAAATATATCGTTCAACGGAGGGCGATCCGCCAACAACCATAGCTGTGATCGGTTCTTCGGTTGAGACGGCCACGGAAGCGGCGAACCCGAAAACGTCCTGGTTCAGTTTCACGGTTTTTGTATCAAACAACATGGCCGCGATGACATTACCGGTCATCCAGAATATGAAAAACAGGACATCCCCCCAGGCCCCGCGCAACCAGGGTCTTGATCCAAACAGGCGCTGGATACCGGCGATCATGACCATGGCCGGACCTGCCACAAGGAATAATGTCAAAAAAAGATGGACGGGATTGATCTCGGAAACAGGCAGTCGAAAGAAACACAAAATGAGCCCGGCCACGCCGATCCAGAACAGGATAAAAAACAAGGCCGCCACATCCCCCAAACCTTGTCCAAAATTCAGAGCCAGACGGCGGGACGGCGAAACATCTTCGATCTGCCAGGGATGAATACGGGTCGGTCCGGCCTTGAGATAGATATAAGCCAAAGGCGTAAGCATAAGGGCCGCAATAATGCCAAGTTGTAAACCAATCACCCCGGAACTGATGACGGGGTATGCATTATTGACGGAAAGGCTCACATAACCTTCGGTCGGCAGAGGAATAAAAAAACGCGCCCCGATCATCGTCAGGATGATGACGATCCAGATGGCCGGGTGACGAAGATGTCGCCAGACCTGCTGCGTAAAGAAAAGCCTGAAACTATCCACCGGGCATCCCGTCGAGATGCAAATTTTGATAGGTGTGGTCTTTTAAGCTGGTTTCCAGATGGGTGGTCATAATGACCACGGCATTTTCACTGGCGTCAAAAATCAAATCATGAATGCGCCCTGCGGTTTCAGGGTCCAGTTCAGCTGTTGGTTCATCAATGATCAAACATTCAGGAGTCCCGAGGAAGGCCTGAGACAGACCGAGTCTGCGGCGCATGCCGCCGGAATAACTACGAATCTGTTTGTCCTTGTCCTGGGCAAGACCAACTCGTTCAAACAATTCCAAAGCCTGTTGTCGGGCTGCAGCCGTTTTCATGCCCTTGAGCGCGCCGATATGGAGCATAAACTCAAGGGCACTGAGATCTTCGGGGAAGTCTACGATTTGTGGTGCATATCCCAATATAGACCGAAAAGCGCGCTTTGACTTTCCAATATTGCGTCCATGCCAATGCACGTCTCCGGAACTGGGTTTCTCGACCGTGGCGCACAACCGCAAGAGTGTCGTTTTTCCAACGCCGCTAGGCCCTGTCAGAACAGTCACACCGTGATTAAATTCAGCCGTCAAATCTTGAAAAACGACCTGCTTTTTATAACGTTTTGAAACGTTGATCAGTTTAAGCATTTTACGCCCTTTAAATATTAAAGGCCGGTCAAAACCAACCGTCGAATATTCTACCAGATTTTGACCCGTTTTTCCGGCGGGATATACATGGCGTCGCCCGGCTGGACGTCAAACGCCTCATACCAGGCATCAAAATTTCTAACGATACCATTGGCCCGATATTCAACCGGACTATGCGGCCCGTTTTTAATCTGCGACCGCATGGCGTCGTCCCGATACTTCCCTTTCCAGATTTGAGCATAGGCCAGGAAAAAGCGTTGATCACCGGTCAACCCGTCAATGACAGGCGCTTCTTTACCACCGAGTGAACGCTTATAGGCGGCATAGGCCATAGTCACACCGGTCAGATCGCCAATGTTCTCACCCAGGGACAGTTCGCCATTGACGAACTCACCCGGGAGCGGTTCGAATTGACTATATTGTTCGGCCAAAGCGGCAGCGCGGGCTTTGTAGGCCTCTGCATCCCCTTCGGTCCACCAGTCTCGCTGTTCGCCATTGCCATCTGTCTTGCGACCCTGATCATCAAAACCGTGGCCCATTTCATGACCGATCACCGCGCCGATACCGCCGTAATTGACAGCCGGGTCTGCATTGGGATCAAAGAACGGGGCCTGAAGGATGGCGGCCGGGAAAACGATTTCATTCAATGAGGGTCGGTAATAGGCATTTACCGTCTGCGGGTTCATGCCCCACTCGCCCCGGTCAATGGGCCCGCCCAATTTGCTAAGCATGTCATTAAACTGCCAGGCATTGGCGGATTTCACAGTTCCGATCAAATCATCCCGATCAACCGACAGGGTTGAATAGTCTGTCCACTCATCCGGATAACCGATTTTTGGATTAAACTTTCTAAGCTTGTACTGGGCTTCAACCTTGGTGTCGTCACTCATCCATTCCAGATTGTCGATGCCGTCTTTGAACACAGCGCGGAGGTTCTCAACCAGATCGCTCATCTGGGCTTTTGAGGCCGGCGGGAAATGTTTGTCGACATAAACCTTGCCGACCATTTCGCCCATATAGCCGTCGATCTGACTGACGGCTCGCTTCCAGCGGTCGCGCTGTTGCTCTTGGCCGCGCAATGTCTTGCCGTAAAATTCAAAGCTGGCTTCATCAATTCGCTTCGGTAAATAAGCGGCATGGCCGAGCATATAATGGGCTGTAAGGTAATCTTTCAAAATGGGTAGTGGTGTCTCGGCAAATATTTTTGCTGAGTTCTGAATCGCGTCGGTTTCGCGAACGACGAACGCTTTCTGTTTGTTCAGGCCCGTTGCCTTTAGCATGGCATTCCACGGAAATTCCGGCGCAAAGGCCTTCATCTCGTCTGTGGTCATTTTGTTGTAGGTGAGCTCACGTTGACGGCGTTTCTTTGGTTCCCAGTGCACCTTTGCCAGAGCCGTTTCAAAAGCCATAACAGCTTCTGCGCGGGCGCGGGCGTCGTCCGCCCCACTTTCTGCCAGCATGGTTTCGAGCATATCAGTATATCCGGCCCGGTAGCGATCAAAATCATCACCTTCGTCAAGATAATAGTCTCGGCCCATGCCAAGCCCTGATTGGGTCACATAAAAAATATAATTTTCGATATCCTTGACATCCACGTCGACCCAGCCCGAAATAATGGCGTTTACCGGCATGGTTGGATCGCCCATAATCGCACCGATATCGTCGAGGCTCTGGACAGACGCAATCCGGTCTAGATCTGCCCGGATAGGCGAAAGCCCTTTGGCTTCAATCGTATCCGTGTCCATATAAGCAGCATAGAAGTCACCGATTTTTTGTTCTTCTGTACCCTTGGCCGCCTTTTTGGCAGAGGCCGCCTCGATAATGGCTTTGACATTTTCATCAGATCGGTCCCGTAAAAGATCAAAAGAGCCGAACCGGGATTTGTCGGCCGGGATTGGTGTATCTCTTAACCAGGTGCCATTGACATATTGGAAGAAATCATCGCCGGGTTTGACCGATTTATCCATCGCGGTGAGATCGATCCCAAATGTACCGAGGTCTGGCGTGGTCTTCATAGCCTTTTTGACGGTTTTCTCCACTTTGCTTGCGGTTTCCGTCGTGTCTTTTTCTGCCAATTCAGATTTACTTGGGGCTTCACACGCCGCCAGCGAAATTACCAGCAGGCTAGGAACGATTAGATGTTTAAGTTTCATACGTTTCTCCTAAAATGAGTTACTTACTCCGCAGGCGCGGGTTCACCGCCAACAATTTCCGGAGCCTTGTCAGGACCAAAGTCCCCCAGTACGACTGCAACGTCTGGGTCAAAACTGGACCCCAAAGGCGGTTGAGGAATACCGGTACGAAGCCATTTAAACTTCCGGGATATGTCAACACCAATTCCGTAAAGCGCCGGAACAAGCATCAATGTCAGGAAGAAATCAAATAATACGCCAAAAGCCAAGGCAACGACCATTGGTTTAAGGAATTCTGCCTGCGTTGAGGTCTCAAACAAGATCGGCATAATGCCGACAAATGTTGTTACGGATGTCAGAAGAATAGGTCTGAACCGCGCAACACAAGCATCAAGCATCGCTTGATATGCGCCCACACCCTGTTCTCTCAACCTATTGACGTAATCAATTAAGACAAGGTTGTCGTTGATCGCTACGCCAGAGGCCGCAAAAAAACCAAACATGGATAACATTCCGAAAGGTACACCTGTCACCATATTCCCGAATATCATACCAACCAAGGCAAAGGGAATCGCCACCATAATTAAAAGCGGTTGGGCATAAGATTTAAACGCAATAGCCAGCAGGATGTACATCAAGGCCATGATCACGACGAGTGATATTGAAATTTCTTTATTGAAGGTCTGCTGTTCCAGATCATCACCCGCCAATATCCTGGTCACGCGAGGGTATTGCAGTTCCCATTCAGGCATAAAGTTTTCTTCGATATCTCGTTTAATATCCGCGATTTCCTGCTCGTCACCGCGAACACGCGCACCAACATATTCGACGCGTTGGCGGTCTTGTCGGCGAATACGGCTCACACCTTCTTCAAAAGTGACCTCGGCAACAGAGTATAGCGGGACCTCTACGCCGGTTGCCGTTCGAATCCGCAAATTATTCAGACTATCGACCGACTCCCTTGCGGCCTCAGGATAGCGCACCATCACCCTGACATCCTCGCCATTTCGAGGCAAACGCTGGGTTTCAAGTCCATAGATGGCCTGACGTACTTGGCGCGTCACGTCAGCCAGCGTGATACCCAGACTTTCAGCGTCCGGTTTTAACTTGAACTGCATCTCTTGCGCGGATGACTCCAGGCTATCCCATGTGCGGGATATTTTGCTGTAACTATCCAGTTCGGCCTTTAAAGCTAAAGCTGCCTCTTTGAGTTCATCCGGATAGGCTGATGCCACACCGTAAAATATGCCGTTCCCCTGTCCGCCCGGTCCGGCGCTAAAGCCGAAATTTACGCGGTAGGCATCGGGAACCGGGCCCAGATACTCTTCGAGTTTATCCGATATGTCTTTGGAACCGACATTATTACGTTCAGGTGCCGGGTTCAATGAATAGAAGGCGTTGACAGCACGTCGGTCTGTAAATTCACCCCCCGCTGGGATAACATCGCCCTCAATTCCAAAATCCGCTTGGCTATTTTCATTTAGCTCAGTCACGGCTTCCTGTAACTGCGCACGGACCTGATCCCGGCGCTCAAAAGTTGTGCCTTCGGGGAAACGGATATCGACCATAATCATGTCCATTTCCGGGTTTGGCATTAACGCTCTCGGCGCCACGCCGGAAACCAACATCCCCATTGTAAAGATCAATAGGCCAACAAATGTTGCCAATGTCAGATAACGGAACTGAATGAGTTTAGCGACAAAGGGGCGGAAAACATGTTTGGCAAATGAAATAATGGAATCGGCAATCCGTTTCTGGAACCGGGCAATAGCATTCATTTCGGTTCTGTGTTTTAAGTGACGCAAGTGAGCCGGAAGAATAAAAAAGGCTTCAATCAATGAAAACGTTAGAACCGCGATGACGACCAGACTTATAGGTGCCAAAAACTGACCCATTGTCCCGGACAGGAACAAGATCGGCAGGAACATCATAATTGTTGTGATAACCGCAAAGTAAACCGGCTTGACGACCAGATTGGCACCTCCAATGGCGGCGGGTTCCCCTTCGACTCCATTCTCCACATGGAAGTATACGGCCTCGCCCACGACGATGGCATCGTCAACCACAATACCAATGACAAGCAAAAAGGCGAAAAGAGACATCATATTCAATGTCACACCCATTATCGGAGCAACAGCCAACGCGCCCATGAAGGCGGCCCCAATACCAATGGTCACCCACAAAGCAACCGCCGGACGGAGGAACAAGGTCAACATAATGAGAACGAGGAACATTCCAGACAGCGCGTTCATGGAAATCAATTCCATCCGGCTATCAAACATGCCTGACATATCCGCCCAGATATCAAACTCGACACCTGGGGGCAGGCGCTCATTGAGGTCTTTTTCAAACTCACGGATCGCATTGCCCGCTTCCGTAATATTCATGCGCTCAGGCGCAATAACCTGAAAAACAGCTGCGTCTTTGCCGTTATAAGTGGATTTAAATTTTTCGGTTTCAAATCCATCAATAACATTGGCAATATCCTTAACCTTGACGACGGCCCCGGAGGCTGTTTGTTTGACAATAATTTCGTCAAATTGTGCCTTGGAATTGGCGAGCGAACGGGCCCTGAGTTGAATATTCCCGCCAGTGGTTTCAATCGTCCCTGCCGATAAATTGACTGATGACCCTGATATCGCTTGAGCAACCTGATTAAAGGTCAAGTCATAACGCTGAAGATCTTCTTCGGAAATCTCAATGGTGACTTGCTCGGGAACTTTCGAGATAAAGTTAGTCAATTGTAATCCGTTGAGCTCTGTCAGCTCAAACCGGAGGTCATTGGCCATGCGTTGCAGTTCAAGACGATCAACGTCGCCATATAAAGCCAGATACATAATATCCAACTGTAATCGAGAGCGAAACACTTCAGGTCGAAAGGAATCGGGTGGCAAATTGCGAATTGTATCAACACGCGCCTTGATCTCATCCATAGTCTGCTGGAAATCGATGTTGAGCTTAGTCGTGATCTGAACATTTCCACCACCTTCAAATGCGGTGGATTCAACTTTATCAATACCGTCGAGACTGTCTACGGCCTCCTCAATGCGAACGATGAGTTGCTCTTCCACATCTCTCGGTGAAGCGCCTGGCCAGGATACCGTAACGGTTACACCGTTAAAATCAGCTCCGGGAAATAACTCCCGATCCATTTGGTTATAACCATAAATACCAGCAAAAATCATGATGAACATGAGGAGGTTCGCCGCGACCGGGTTTCTCACAAACCATGTAATTATCGATTTCATATCATCCTGCCTGTCTGAGAACGCATTTCAGGGACGCTCACAATTTTTTTACTCCGACTGTGCGGAATTAGATTTGCCACCATCGCCCTTAGATTGGTCATCCTTGTTGTCTCCCCATTTCGGTTCCGGGGGATCCACAAGGATGCGACTGGGATCATTTATATCAATCGCTTTTAAAGTCATCGTCGTTCGCGATCTCTCCATGGGCGATAGAACAATTAGCTCACCCGACGTTATGCCACTGCTGAGTATAGCTGTCTCGGACGATGTATCGATGACCGTGACTTCTCTTATTTCCGCTTTACCTTTGTCATCCACAACATAAACAAGGTCATCTGGACGTAATCCGTCACGAGGGATGACAATAGCACCTTCGTAGATTTTTCCAGTAAGTTCTGCCTGTACAAACAGGCCCGGCGCCAGTGGCATTTCGTTTTGAGACCGACCAGTTCCATATGGGTCTTTAACCTCTACGATTGCTGCCAAAGTCCGTGTCTGAGTATCAAACGTACTATCGGTCCGCATAATATAGCCAGTCCATTCTTGATAGGCTCCACCAACATTTGCATAAAGCCTGACGGCTGGAGCCGAGGCCTGATCTTTGGCCACAAATGCTAATGGCAAATTGATTTTGCCCAAATCACTGTCTTTTAGAGCCAGTCTGACCTCAAAAACATCCGTAGAAAAAATTCGTCCCAATCGTGCGCCCGGGCCAACAAACTGTCCGAGATCAGATGTTTTAGTTCGAACACGTCCATTAAAAGGGGCTTTCACATAAGTCCGACCCAATTGCAGATTTGCAGCTTGAAGCTCAGCCTTGGCCGCTTGAAGTGATGCTTCCGCCTGTTGTCGCTGCGGTTTGCGAAGCGCCAACGCTGTCGGTTCGCCGGTTCCCAACTCCTCAAAATCTCGACGGGCAATTTCACCTTCTGCGATTTCGCGAGCTAAAGCCTGCTCCGCCTGAGCGACTCCGGCTTCTGCACGAATAACCGCAATCTTGTAATCGGCATCATCAATTCTGATGAGCGTTTCGCCCTTTTTAAATATCCCGCCATCGATAAAGTTAGGGGATACATAGATGACCTTACCCCCCACTTCCGGTACCAGGTCAATTTCGGTCTGAGCTCTCGCTTCGCCCTGAGCCTGAACTTTAAGAGCAACATCATCGGATTTCGCATAGTCAGCCATGACAGCCAGCGTATTAAAAGGGCGTTTCCGTTCTTCAGGTTTTTCATTCGCCTTAATCGTAAAAAACGTGGCCGCTGAAAAACCGCCAATGATGGCGAAAAAGATAAGTGCCAAAATTATCGTCCGGGCCGTACCACCCGATTGTTGAGGATAGTTACCGGCTTGCGTCACATTTTGAGCGCCCTGAGCCGGCTTTTTTAGTCCAATTTCTTTTGCCATGCTTTCTCTCTGGGGCCTGGCCCCGGCTTTTAATTCC
>JAHDDX010000079.1 GCA_020629135.1 Hellea sp. | reverse complement strand
ACGTTTTTGGTGTCATCGCCCCACTCGGCGTAAAACTGTGCGAAGAATTTACGAAATGGCAGGATCGGACCATCGCCATCACAAATGGTGGGCTTGGGTTTATATTGCTGACGATCCCAAACCACTTTGTCCTGATCAAGCTGGCGATTAATCTCACGCTTCATAGCCTTGGCCAGGTTTGCCATGGGGCCTTCGGCCTCGGATTTTGGCTGCGTAAACGCAAACCGAATATGGGTACGTCCCTGGTCAATCGGGGTAATCCCAGCAACCATAAGAGTTTCTGAGATGCCGCTGAATTTGGTCCAACTTTGCCCAGCGCCAACGGTGCCATAGGCTATCGTTCCATCAACCTCGCCTTTCGGGGTCGGCATTTTTGCATCGACTGAGGCCGTACGACGATGTCCGTCAAATTCAATATCATAATCCGGGAAGCTCGCCGTGCCGTGAATATATTTGAAATGGGCCGCGTCGACCCCATTTTCCGCCATGTTCTGCACCGGGCCTTGTACGATCCACTCATATTTATCGTATTCCGTCCATTCTGGATCATGGACCTGCGTGAATTCCTCAACCTCCCATTTTGGTGCTTCGCCAAAGGGATGATACCAGACAAGGATTTGTTTATTTTTTTCTACCGTCGGCCATTGTGCCTTGCATGGACGCGCGGCTGAGGGTGGAATTTTCTTGGCATAGGGGACTTTGGTTACGGCACCTTCACCGTCATATTCCCAGGCATGGAAGGGGCATTCGAGCGCATTCCCATTGACCCGACCGCCATAGCCCATATGCGCTCCTAGATGTTTACAATAAGCCCCGATGACCCGTGGCTGGCCATCTTCACCGCGCCAAAGCACAAGTTCCTGTCCGAAATAATGAAGTGGCATCACCCCGCCAACTTCAAGCTCGTCTGAATAAGCCACCATAAACCAACCAAATGGCAGCGGCAGCGCATCCAAGTTTCGACTTTCATCGCTGGCTTCTGTGCGAACGCGGGACATTCGCCAGTCGATCAGGTCCTGCCCTTTTAAGCTTTCCAATAACTGCCATACGGCGACTGTATTATCCGCCATGACTATTCCTCCAGATTGAAGACGCACTGCGCGTTCTCACGTAAAAATTTCGGCCAGACCTCGTCTTTGAATGGCACATTTTCCATATCTTTGAAAATTCGGTCCAGGCTCAATCCCATTGGGAAATATCCCGCATAGATGATCTTATCGGCGCCGCGCGTATTTGCGTAATCTATGATCCTTTTCGGATAATGTTTGGGCGCAAAGGCCGATGTTGAATAATAGAGATTAGGATATTTCAACATCAGCTTAACCGCCAAATCTTCCCAAGGCTCTGCGCCGTGACGCATCACGACCTTAAGTTCGGGAAAAAACCAGCAGACTTCGTCCAGATGTTCGACCTTCTGGGTATGCATCGGAATACGGGGCCCGGGAACACCAACATTCAAAACGATCGGAATGTCGAGTTCAACACAACAGGCATAGAGCGGGTACATGCGCGCATCATTAATCGCGACCTGTGGACAGGTCCCTGCAGGGAAGACGCTTACCGAGCGTATAGCGTGATCCCGGTGGAGACGCTTAACACGACGGACTTCGTCCATCCCATTATTCGGATTACACGGCAGATCAAAAAAGAAGCGATCCGGGAATTCCTCTTTGGCCCGGATTGACGTTTCATCTTCATTAAATCCGACCATGGCCTTTTGAATATTGTGCTGATCCATCTGGTCGACGGTCCATATTACAAAATCACCCACATCTGCCGAGCTCTCGGGGATATCCTTGAACATATATTGGGCCGGCATCTTAAACATGTCGCGACTTTGTTGATCATTTAAAAGCGGACGAAAACTGTCATACCAATCTGAACGATCCGCATGGGTCGGAATACCCAGCATAGTATCGATAATACCGATATCTTTTGGATATCCCATTCTTAAAACTCCCCGCTCAAATAGGCTTGACGAACCTTTGCCTTGATCACCTTACCCATGGCATTCAGTTCAAACGGCCGGGTTGAAATCGCAATATCCGCCGGAACTTTATAGTCTGCCAGATGGGCTTTGGCAAAAGCCATCAAGTCCTCTTTATCGGCATCCGGGTTTTTCATTTGAAAAACCGCAATCAATTTTTCACCGAGGCGGTCATCGGCGACCCCAAACGTCGTGACCGAAAGAACGTTAGGGTGCTGAACCAAAGCCTGCTCGACTTCGACGCAGTATATGTTTTCTCCACCTGAGATTACCATATCGGTCTTGCGGTCAATGATATAGATGAAGCCGTTTTCATCAAGACGGCCTATATCACCGGTTTTATACCAGCCATCCTCAAATGCTTTTGCCGTGTCCTCAGGTCGACCATAATATCCGCTCATCATAGTCGCGCCCTTGGTCCAAATTTCGCCGGTTTCGCCTACCGCTAATTCAGCCCCCGCATCATCGACAATTTTGACGTCTGTCATGGGCAATATTTGACCCGACGCAGTCGGGTTATCAACAATACCGGCACCCGTTGATTGCGAGATGGCACCGCTCATTTCGGTCATCCCATATCCTGCGCCAATAATGGCACGCGGAAATGCGGCGCGGATTTCTTCTAGCAGATTAATCGGCAATGCCTGCCCGCCGCAGGAAATGGCCATAAGGCTGGACAAATCCCGTTCTTGAAACTCAGGCGAGCGCAGAAGATCCCAATGCATAGTTGGCACGCCGCCAAAGGTGGTTATCCGTTCCTTTTCGATTAACCGGACGGCTTCTGTTCCGTCCCATCGGTCCATCAATACCAGCTTGCCGCCCATAGACATCGACGTCAAAAACACCGCCCCGCATCCGCTGGCATGAAAGAGCGGAAAGATCAGGATTGAACAGCTTTGCGGCATTTGCTGACGTAGGGTTTCAACATCAACACCATATTCCGCGGCCATTTTCTGGAACACGGCAACCATGGCCATTTGCGTTGACATCATGCCTGTGACTAAGGCCCGGTGAGAAATAGCCGCCGCTTTTGCTCGCCCTGTCGTCCCTGAAGTAAAAAACATTGTAACGATATCGGTCGTTTCCCGTTCCGGCGTTTGATATGATCGGTTTTGTGTCGGGAAATCCTGCCCGTCGAGCAATGGAACCGAACAACCCGCTTTTTTTAATTTTTGCGCCCGGTCATTATCAGTCAAAACCAAAACACTATCCGCGTCTTCAATAGCGGTGCGCATTGTGGTTCCCTCGCCGCGACTATTAATCAGTACGGCCACACCACCCGCCAAAATTACTGCCACAAACCCAATCATCCATTCCGGCGCGTTTTTCATACAAATCGCAACCGACTGTCCGGGGGTAATATTGTGTTCGTGAATGAGATGCGCAGCCAAAGCGTCTACAGCCGCAAAAAAGTCATCATAAGTCAGCCGGCGTTCGCCCAGCACTATAAACTCGGCACTTCCAAATTGTCGAGATCGATTGAGGACTTCGGCAAGGTCACGCGCCGCGTGCTTAAACACCCGAATATCGTCCTGTTTCACGACCTCAAAGGGCCCACCGGGCGCCATGAGAGCGTCAGTAATTTGATCGACCGGCCTCATTGACTGAACTCCGATAAGAGGGAATTTCGGTCTTGGTCCGCTGTGCGCCCTGCTCGGTATATACAAATAGCGGCTGGTATTCCCGCCAGCAATGTCAGGGCCATAGAATATCGGATCGCGTCTGCGCCGTATTGTGCGTTGAAATAATCGTTTACCGCCCCAACGACCAGAACCCCCAAAACCAGACCAGCGAAGGTCAGCGCGAACGCCCATATTGACGTAGCCGTTGCTCTAAGGTCGGCTGGCAATAGATCTTGCAGTGCGGCTTGAACAGCGACGACCCAACCCGCGCCTAACAGGCTTGCAGGATAAACCAATATTGTTGCCATGCCGACATCTTTCACAAAACACATCCCGATCGAGATAATCGTAAACCCCATCAACCCCATGGCCGACAGATTATATGGGCCTCGAATATTTTTACGTGCCGTCAGGTCGCATAAATACCCCATCAACAAAACACCGAGGATTCCAGATATTAGCGCCGCACCGCCATACCGAGCTCCGGCAGATTGGTTTGAAATATCAAAAATGCGCTCAAACATTGCGATCGCCCAACTCCCAAAAGCAATGGTCGAAAATCCGCCCAAAAAAGCCGCGTAAATCAAATATTTATAAGCAGGTTTTGACATTAGTCCTTTATATACGTCTGCAAATTTTGCCTGCGATTTTGAAATGCCCCCCTCATCCAATCTCCCGCGCTCAGGTTCTTTGATGAAAAGCAGAGCCAAAACCGCTAAAATAATCCCCGGTCCGCCCAACCACAGGAAGGTGGTTTGCCAATCATAGCTTGCTGCTATTGCGGTCCCGCCTATGTTCCCAAATGCTCCGCCAAAATAGACCCCAAGGTTCATAATCGCGAAAGCAAAGGCGCGCTTTCGCGGGGGAAAATAATCTGAGAGCAAGGAGTAAGCCGGGGCAAGAAACGCGGCTTCGCCGATACCTACCCCAAATCGGGAGACCGCAAACATTTCGGGAGTTTTTGCCAACCCAGACATCATTGTAAAAAGGCTCCAAACCACCGCACCAGCCGCAATAATACGAACACGGTTATGCCGATCGGCAAAACGGGCTATTGGGATTGCGGCCAAGCAATAAATAAAAGCAAATGCCGGTCCGATAACAAATCCCATATAGGTATCGGAAACCTGATAGCTCTCTTTGATTTTCTCAAGCAGAGCATTTGCCAATGTGCGGTCTGCATAATTGATGAAATAAAGCAACAACAGCATCCAAAGAACCAACCAGGCATAGCGCTTGGATGTCGGGGCGGATTGCACCTTATGCGTATTTTTTGAGCTCATTTACTACGCAATTAACGTATTTTGATGTTCTGAACACCCTTTTTCATCAATTTTTTTCGTATTTTTTGCGCATTTTTATTGCCGCACCGGATTAAATGTTGATATTTCTTACAAATGGCAAAAACCCCACACGCATTTACGGCATCCAAGATCGGTCCGTTGAAACTAAAAAACCGGTTTATCAAAGCGGCCACTAATGAAGGCATGTGCAAAAACGGCGTGATTTCAAAAGGTCTTGTCAATTTTCATGAAGAAATGGCCAAAGGCGGCGCGGCAATGACTACCGTGGCCTATTGCGCGACCAGCCGCGACGGTCAGACTTTCGTCGATCAAGCACATCTATCCAGAGATACTCTCGCCGATTTCAAAACCCTCACCGCGGCGGTTCACAAACATGGTGCCGCAGCGCAGGCGCAAATCACCCATGCCGGATCCTTTACATTTTTGCCAAAAGACTTTTCATCGGCAAAACCGATCTCTGCCATGGGAGGATTTAATAAATTCGGGGTTCTGACAGGCCGCTATACAAAAAAGAAAATGGATCGGGACGATATGGACGCGATTGCGGACGAGTTCGTAAAAGCCGCCCTTCAGGCCAAAGAGTCAGGATTTGATGCTGTTGAAATCCATATGGGCCATGGCTATCTGTTGGCCCAATTTATCACACCGCTTTATAACACACGCAAGGATGGCTATGGGGGTTCAATTGAGAACCGCATGAAATTCCCCGCTGAGGTCCTCAGCAAGGTTCTCGACGCAGTCGGCAAGGATTTAGCTGTAACCGTCAAATACAGCCAAACCGACGGTAAGCCAGAAGGCAATCAAATCGAAGACGGCATAAAGATCGCTAAGATACTTCAAAGCACAGGCGCCCATATGGCGCAGCTCTCAAATGGTTTAAATGTTGAAAGTATTTCAACCATGTTTGGCAATCCTTTGCCAGCAACGTCAGCTAGGCCCAAAAACCTGATCGTGCGGCTGGGCATGGCGATGCAAAAAAAGAGTAAGGAACCCGACCGGGAATTTGCACAGCTTTATTCGCTGGAAACCGCACGTCAAATCCGCGCATCCGTTGATATGCCGCTTTGCTATCTGGGCGGGGCACAATCGCTTGAGAATATGGATCAGGTTTTTGCCGAAGGATTTGAGTTTATCGGTCTTGGCCGGGCACTAATTTTTGATCCGAACTATATCAATGATTTGAAATCCAAGGCCCGGACCACATCGGGTTGCACAGCGTGTAATCAATGCGTCACGCTGATGTATACACCGGGCGGCACCGCCTGTGTCGACGCCAAAGGCTGGCGAGGTCATGACGCCGAGCTCAACACCATTCCGGCTTCCGCCTGATATGAAAAAGGCGCTTATCGGCCTAGTCATCCTATTGGCGCTGTTATTTGTCACTTACATAATTCTGTCTGGCATAACCCGTGTCTCAATTGATAAGACCGTGACCTTAGCGCCGCCCAGTTCAACCAAATCTCAACCGGAATATTATGATTTCGGATTTCAACCCGAGCTGCGTTACACAGAAAGCCGCGCAAACTGTCGACAGCAATTTCCAGAAAAGCGCGCGTTCTGGGGCGATCTACATATTCACACGGCCTTGTCGGCGGACGCCTTTCCTGACGGCACACGAACCTATCCCGAAGACGTTTATCGTTTTGCCCAAGGCGAGGTTTTGCAAATCCCAGGAAGAAGCGGCAATCCAATGACAATCCAACTTGAACGTCCGCTCGACTTTGCGGCCGTCACGGATCATGCCGAGACATTCGGCGAAGGATTTATCTGCCGGACAGCGGGCGCCTATCCCGGATATGACAGCAAGATTTGCCAAGACTTCCGGGCGGGTGGTGAAGTGGGCGTTCGAGCATTAATGTCCCAAAACTCCAAGGTTGCTCCGAAACGCAAACCCAAGGTTTGCGGCGAAGATGGTTCGGATTGCCTGAAAGCAGAAAAAACCGTCTGGAACCGCGTCATCTCGGCGGCTGAAGCGGCCTATGACCGATCGTCCGAATGCGCATTCACCACTTTTATTGGCTATGAATATACCCGCGCTCCCAATGCCCAACACATGCACCGCAATTCAATCTTTCGAAACGCTGAGGTTCCCGAAAGACCCGCCAGCCACATCAGCCACCCCTTGACTTATCAGCTCCTGCAAAGCCTAGAAGAGGAATGCCGTGACGGGATAAAAAATTGCGATGTGATTTCAATCCCACACAATTCAAACATTTCCGGCGGCAATAGCTTTAACCCTAAAGATATGGACGGATTTTCCGTGCAAACGCAAATGGCTTATCGCAAATTCCGCAACGCCTATGATCGTCTTATGGAGATCGTTCAGCATAAAGGGATTTCGGAATGCCTGAACGGATCCTCGGATATTCTGGGCGCGGTCGATGAACTTTGCGATGTCGAAAACATCCGCGCCTATGGTCGCGCTGAGAAAGCAGTCGAAACCACAAAACTTGTCCTGTCCTTAAGTGCGTCTGACAGTCCGGAATGCAATGATCGCCATCTGGACCCAAAAGACAATATTTATAAAGGGTTTTGCTTATCCTCACGAGACTTTGCTCGCGGAGCCTTGCTGGAAGGCATGACGCAAGAGGCTCAAGCCTCAACCAATCCCTATGAGTTTGGTTTTATCGGCAGCACGGACACGCATATTTCGGCCGCTGGTTACGCACCTGAAGACAGTTGGCAGGGCCATATTGCCTATGAAACAGACCTGGAAGGGCGTCTTGGCGAACCCGGGCTTGGCCGCCATAATCGTATCGTAAGCAATCCAGGAGGGCTGGCTGGTGTCTACGCGATTGAGAATTCTCGTGACGCGATTTTCCAATCCATGAAACGGCGCGAAGCTTTTGCGACATCGGGTCCCCGTATTGAACCGCGTTTCTTTGCAGGCCATTACAATAACAATTTATGCACACAAGCGGATTGGCTTCAAAAGGCCTATGAAAACGGGACGCCAATGGGATCAAAAATTCCGGCGCAACATTCACCATTTCAGTTACTGATCCAAGCCACACCGGATCCCCTGTCCAATCCGATCGACAAGCTCCAATTGATTAAGGGCTGGTTGGGCCCGGACGGCTTAAAACACAACAAGGTCATCGACTTGAGTTTCAAAAGTGAAGACGCTGAGTTATGCCAGATTTATACAGACCCGGATTACGACCCGAACGCCCCCACCTATTATTATATGCGCGCAGTCGAAAAAGAACGCCCAAGATGGAGCACAGCCCAGTGCGATGCTCTCCCGCTCGATCAGCGCCCGGAGAACTGCGACAATGACCAAGCCGACGCAATCGTTGAAATGGCCTGGTCGTCACCGATTTGGCTCACACCAAAACTTGAACAAGACTTGCCCGCCGACCTAGAAAAAGAGATACAAGATACACCTGCCCATCAACATTAGGACCCGATTGTGATTCCTGGAAAACCGAGCCAAACAGCTGAATTTGTGGCGATTTTACGTGCCAATCATTTTCTAAACACAAAAGAACCCAAATTGTTACATGACAGCCTGGCTCTGGTCATGACATCTTATTCGACGCCGGAAGAAATTGACGCGCATGTACAAGGCATAATTGGAGTTTTCGCCAATTTATCAGATCAAAAATCAGCCGAAATATTTGTAAAACGAATTGAGCAAGCCGTTTGCATCCGCGCTCGACTGGTAGAAGAACGCCTAAAGGTTTTGCGGGATCAAGGCTTGGCACAATTTGTGATATTGGGTGCCGGGATGGACACAAGCGCATACCGTTTGCCAAACCTGCTTGACGGTATCGCAGTTTTTGAAGTCGACCACCCGGACACACAAAACTGGAAAAAAGAAAAACTAAAAGCATCCAAGATTGAAATCCCGGACAATATTTCATTTGTTCCCTATGATTTCGAAAACCAGACTTTGATGGAAGCCCTAAGAGATGGAGGGATCAGCCATGCGCAAAAATCGCTTTTTCCCTGGCTTGGCGTCAATATGTACCTGACCAAAGACGCCGTTCAAGATACCTTATCGACGGTCACGGAATTTGCCGCTGGAAGCGAATTGATTATGGATTTTGCCATGCCGGATTATGATCATAACTTTGATGTCATGCCAAATTCCATTGATAAACTGGCTAAAGTCGTTGCGGATATGGGCGAGCCCATGCTGAGCAAATTCACTTTGGGCGAACTCGCCAATGTTTTTTCCGAGGCCGGGTTTTCCGAATTTACATTTTATGACGGCCCCATGGTCGTTAATGAGGTGCTGCATGGAAACGCGACCAATTTTGAGTTTCCGCCGGAAGCCGTCACCATGGCCCGGGCGGTCATATAACGTCTATAGCGGCAATCCCTCGGGTGCCCCTGGCAACATCGGAATATAGGTCCCTGCCGTCCATCCACCGTCTACGGCAATTTCTGCGCCGGTTATATAGCTGGCAGCATCACTCGCGAGAAACAATGACGCCTGAGCAATCTCTTCCGGGTCTCCAATGCGTTGCAGCGGCACACGCCGGAAAATTTGATTGACCTCTTCCTTTGGACGACCTGCTGAATTCCCCATGGGCGTATCGACACCACCGGGGTGAACCGAATTGACACGAATTTTATGACCGCCAAGTTCATAAGACAGACCCTTGGTGATACCGCGCAAAGCCCACTTTGACGCCGTATAGATCGTCAATCCATTGGCCCCACGCAGCCCATCTACCGAGCTGATATTTATGATCGATCCGCCACCAGCGTCTTTCATATGAGGTACGACTGTTTTAATGCCGATAATCGGACCTTTGGTATTCACCCCGACCACCCGATCAAAATCATCCGGATTGAAAGCTTCAATCGGCGTAAAATGAACCAGACCGGCATTATTGACCAAAATATCGATTTTACCCCAGCGCTTCATAACGTCTTTGGCCATAGCCTGCCAATCGCGCTCTTTGGAAACGTCGAGTTTTCGGAAAAAACTGTTGCGTCCAAGCAATTTTGAAACCGCCCGGCCCTTTTCCACATTTACATCACCCAGCGCGACTTTCGCCCCGGCCTCTTTAAACAGGCGTGCCGTAGCTTCGCCCATGCCCTGAGCTGCACCTGTTATAATAGCGGTTTTGCCCGCCAACTGTCCTTTTGCCATGGGTTTCGCCTACATCGCCACGCGCGGATCATTTTCATCCAGACCAACATAGAATTGCCGGAAATATTTCCGCCAACGCAAAATAGGCCCGTCACCATCACATAGCAGTGGCTTGGGTCTATATTTTTTATTGTTCCAGACCACCAGGTCGACTTCGGCAAACCCCTTGGATTCTTCGCCTTCTGCGGAGCCAATGGAATGTAAATATAGGTGGTGTGCGACTTGCGCCTCTTTGGAGCCTTCGGGATATTTTTTCCACGTAAAGGCCATTCGAACCCGTGACAATTCTTCATCAACGGGCGACGGCGTCGCAAACATCAACATAGAAATTCCGTCCTTGGAGTGGCGGTTGATCGGTATCCCCGGCCCATGACTTTCGCCCACAATATATCCGTCCATAATGTCGTAGTGCCAGATATGCCCCTCAGCATGCGCGTCTACGCCCGGGATAATCGGCGCACCGTGCAGGAATTTCAAATGCGGCGTGTCTATCGAGTTTTCACCCATTTCCTGGATGCAGGTACTGATATCCCAACTGTGATATTTAACCTCAACATGCCCATCAGGATCTTCCATTTCCGGGACCACCGGAATCTCCCACAATGGCTCGACTTCTTCTGGATGATACCAGGCCCAAATCATACCGTATTTTTCGACCACCGGCAGAGCCTTTAAAACCGGTTTTTTCTTGCAAACACCAGGAAAAACTTTTGCATAGGGAATATCGCGAGCCCAACCTTCGGTGTCGAATTGCCAGTGGTGAAACGGACAGCGGATATTATCACCTTGAACTGTGCCGCCATGCCCCAGATGCGCGCCGAGATGCGGGCAAAAAGGATCGGTCATGCCGACCTTGCCGTTTTCACCTCTAAACAAGACCCATTCCTTGCCGAAATATTTTTCGATCTTAATCTCACCCGGCGCAATTTCGTGTGAAAAATGAACATTGTACCATCCATAGGGTACCGGGAATGGGCAGCGTTCTAGCTCTTCCCCGGTTTGTATGTGGTCAGGACTTACAGGTGCATTCATGATATCCTCCTTAAGTTATTCGTCTTCCAATATTTCAGCAATCAAGGCTTTCGCCGGACGACGTTCGCCGGTTATTTTGACTTCAAATGACATTGCGGGACCAGGTGTCGGCGCAGATTTCGTTTTCAAAACATAGCCGGGGGGATCGAGCGAAAGATCAAGCCGATGGAATAAGCGAGACATAATTGTGCCCATAAGCACTTCGGCTAGATTTTGTCCCAGACAGGTATGAGGCCCGCGCCCGAATGGCGAATAAGCCCCTGGGCACATATGTTCGCGACGGTCCTCATGATAGCGCTCCGGATCAAACTGTAACGGATTTGGAAAATATTCTTCCATGAAATGCGGTACGCTCGTACCGATAAAGATCATTTCACCTTCGGGTATAGTAAAGCCTTCAAATTCGATTTCTTTGGTCGTGGTCCTCATTTGCGCGACCGCTATCGGCCAAAGGCGCATGGCCTCTTTGATGCAGCCCTGAATATAATCCAATCCGCGAATATCAGCTTCGACGACGGTATCTTTGGCGTAGAGCGCATCTGCTTCGGCTTGAACCTTCTCCAAGACCCCGGGCGTTTTCAATATCCCATAGGTACAGGCAGCGATAGTGTTAGCCACCGTATCCAAACCGGCCACGTAAGGTCCAGTTAAAATCAGAGCCAAATCCCGTTCTTCTATCAGGTCCGGATGATCAATATGCGCCTGCATGACGTCGCCCAATAGATTATCAGGCAAAGTACCTTTTTCCGCGTGTGCTTTGAAATCGATAATCATCTGACGACCGAGCTCATCCATTCGGGCGCTGGCTTTTTTAAACTTAGGTGATTTCAAAAAGAATTTCGGCCGTTGCCGCGTGACCAGAACGTTGAGCAAAAACAATATATTAGTGCGGATATCTTTGACATATTCGAGCGGCGCATCCCCGGTCATGATCTCACCGATCATCTGAACGATCATATATTGAAACGATTCAACGACCGGAACCGAGTCGCCAATCTTCCAGCGATCTGCAATCGACCTGTCGGCAATATCGGCCAATTCATGATAACGACCGACAACAGCTTCACGAGAAAAACCCCGACGCATGACTTGACGCATTTGACGGTGGACGTCTCCGTCAACCTGAGTCAGAGATTTCGAGGCGCCGTAATGATCAATAAAATCCTGCCAGAATTCTTTGGATCGCAATCCTTCTCGCCCAGCTCGGGTCGACATAAATTTGGCGGCCTCTGCACCCGCAATAACATATTGCTTCCGACCGAAAACATTGACTTGATAAACCGGGCCATAATCCCGGTAACACCGAACAAAAAATGCAGCCGGATCTTTTGCCATTTCCAAGGTATTACCGACAAAAGGAATGCCGCTGGCAGCCGGAATGGATTTTGTTTTTTTGGCAGTTGCACTCATTACGAAACCTTGTTCAGAACAAATGAAGTGTCTTCCCCAATATCACTCGCAAACGCTCTGAATGCGGATTTGATTAACCCGTCAATCTTCTCTTCCGGGGTCAGAGTGAACTGATCCATCACTTGCGACATCATTGGAAAATCTTCCGGGTTCAGTCGGGCGAATTGACGGCGTGCGACCACATCTGCAGTTTCGTCATTAAATTCAAACTCACGTTGGCGAACAGTTTCCACGGCCCCACCATAGGCAATGACCCCAACCATGTTAAATAAATCCATCGCCTGGGTTGGGGTTATTCCACGTTGATTGAGTGAAACTAAAAACGGTTCGATCAGCTTGAAATGAACTTCAAACCCGTAATTAGTTGGACTCATGGAATTTATATAAGATGGATTATCGGATAAAATTTCGACCAGGGCATATACGTAATCCCGCGCCAGCCACGACCAATGCTGCCCTGTATCGTCCGGCAAAGACACCGCCGACAATGAATGAACCGCCGCAGCGCGCATCAAGGTCTTGCGACTTTCGAAATATTGGTAAAGAGTTGCCGTCCCAACGCCCAAATGATTGGACAGTTTTTTCATGGTCACATTTTCCAAACCCAGCTCAACCGCCCCATCCAATATCTCTTCATGGGTGAGAAGACGCGGGCGACCATAAGAGGCCGGTTTGGTACTTGTCTGCAAGGAAAAACCCTTCCAAATTGACTTTCCGAACGTTGTTCGGATATTCACTTATGCTAAGGTCAAAGTCAATGAAAATCGCCAATACGTTTAATGAAAT
>JAHDDX010000078.1 GCA_020629135.1 Hellea sp. | reverse complement strand
GCAGCGCAATTCGCGCGGCCGCAATCCGGGTTATCCGTCGTAAGAACATTGCCGCCGGCGACATCAAAGGTCTGGAGCAAGTGACCATCCGTGATGTCATCAAAGAGGCCGATATTTCCATCGGAACATTCTACAAATATTTCAATAACCGCACAGAGCTGGGACAGGCCTTATGGGCAGAACCGGTCGAACAGCTTAAAGCGGATATGGCCGCCGATCTGGACGGTGTCGATAATCCGGAAACCCAAATCCGGATTTTGCTGGGGCATTATATCCGTTTCTCAGTCGAAAACCGCCGCATATTTAAAGGGGCGTTTCTTCATGTCCGTCCTGATGATCAGCCGAAGCCTCCAAAAACGGATATCGATACCGAATATTTCTTTCTCAACCTGCGAGAGGCCCTCACAACGGGTCAGGCCGCTGGTGCGTTCAAACCATCAGATCCTCATGTCACCGCTCAAATATTATGGGCGTCCATTCATGGGGCTCTGGCTTTGCCGGAAAATCTGGACCGCTATAAGTTTGATGAAAACCTGGCTGAACACATGGTAGAGGCCCTGTTGGGTATGGTGAGGAACATCTAAACAAACATGGCCAGATTGAGCCCGACGAGTCCAATGACCGTTATCGCCATCAAACCTATTCCCGTATACCAAAATCCACGCGAGGTATCACAAGCCAATTCTTCGGCGTCAAAATCCAGGTGAGTTAAAATATAATCTATGTTTTCTAACATGGTTTCAAACTTTCGGATTTTAGATTTTCGGATTTCAAATTTGTGGATTTCAAACTTGCGGATTTCTGGGCGAATATTCGCCAAAGGCCCAACGCAAGGGCGAGGCGTTTTTCAAGATATGGCCGTGATCCAGCGTAAAGCGCCAGGCGCGTTCAGCGGATAGCTCTTCTTTTTGGACGTCGGTGAGATCAAGGACAAGTTCAGTGCTTCCCGTCATTTGGATGATGTCGCCGGTCTCATAATCTAAAAACATCAGACCTGCCTTGGGGTTAAGCACCAGATTGCCCAGCGTATTAAAAGAGTTATTGCCTCGGTAATCCGGAATCGTCAGCGTATTGCCGTCGACACGGATAAAGCCCGGCATGCCGCCGCGGTGATTGACGTCTACGCCGCCTGTATCCTCCGGATCATCGGAAGCGTTATGGCTGGCCACGAAAAATGTGTCGGCCTGACTGATCCTGTCTGTCAAAACCCGGTCCAATTCCGTGAACGGGATTATCTCGACTTCAGGGCTGGCGCCAGGATCACGCACAAATTCCATGTCCCGGGTTTGGATATATTGCGGGCAATTGCCAAAGCTTTGAACCACGCGGCTCGTAAATCCGGTTGCCGAAACCGTATCGATCATCGCGTTGAGCCGGTTACGCCGACGCGTGGGCGGTTCGATGCCCAAAAAGCTGACAGGGGCTCCAGCCTTTAGATTTTGCCTGAGCGGATCTCCGGCCAACGGTGTCGCTGAAATCGTCAGCGACACCGCATCGGGGGAAGATATAAATCCGGGCCTTCCGAATATAATGGAGGCCCAAGGGGCGCCGCCAGTATCGACACTGCCAACAATCATGAAGGGGAGTTGATTGTAGAAGTCTCGATGCTGATCCGGCATAAAAGGACGGATGATCAGGCGGCCGAGCTTGTCTTGTTTCTCAGACAAGCCGTAACGCTTATGCAAAGCCCGCTCGCCTTTATGAAAAGGGGAGGTCTCTTTGTTCCAGCCGGACGGTTTCGCCATTTCATTTACCACTGATAAGGGTTTTCAGACATAGAGATCAGGTCGATCCCAAAATATAACGTCGCGGCGGCAAGGGTCGTCAGCACAAATGCATGGCCTATATAATTCGTCTCTCTCATCTTTAGCTCCATTGTTGACCAATTGGTTATTTATTGCGTTGAGCGCCATATAGGTAAACTTGACTGCTTGGTCAAGAAAGTGGTGTTCACAGTTTTGTGAGCTGATCACGGTTACTCTTAGTAATCAAATTCGCTCAAATTATTCACCAGCAAATGGATCAAGCCGTGTTTGGGGGCGTGGCTGGGCCATTCAGCGAAAACATGAAGTTGATCCAACTGCCAGTCCGGTAATACGTATTCGAGCAGGTTTTGATTCACGCCCTGAGCAGCCAAAAATTTCGGGATAGTCGTGACGCCAAGCCCATTCGCGGCCAGACGATATAATGACCGGACATCATTGGCAAAGACCCGGGCGTTGGGTTTGATTTTCACCACAGGTCCATCTATTTTTGAAAAGCGGATCCCTTTGGTGTGTACGGGGGATAACGCCAGCCAGTCCCATTCCTGCAATGCCGATGGATGCTCAATAGTCGATTTTGATTTAAGATAATCGGGTGACGCGACCAACACCCTATCCACCGTAAATAATTTCCGCGTTGTCGGTGACTTCTTGCGCTTGAGCCAGAATCGAATAGCCACATCGAATCCATGATCTATCAATTCTTTCTTTGCGTCTGAAAAATCCAATGTCAGTCGAACCCTGGGATATTGTTCCATAAAGGCCGCGATGGCATCGGTCAGCTTGGATTGGGATAATGCGGATGGCAGCGTAACCCGCAGCTCTCCGCTGGGATCGCGGGACGTCCCGGAGATATCCAGGAGTTCGTCTTCGACAGCGTCCAGCATATTGCGCGTGGCGGCCAACAGGCGTTCCCCGTCCGCGGTCAATGTGAGCTTGCGGGTGGACCGATATATCAGCGTCACACCCAGATGTTCCTCTAATTGCGAGATGTGATGGCTGACCACGGACGGCGAGAGTTTGAGTTCATTGGCGGCGCCGCGAAAAGATCCGTGATCAATGGTTTTGGCAAAAATGGCCATTTGTCTGAGTCGGTCAATCATTACGCAAGAATTTCGAACAGTTAAAATTATTTATACTAACTTATCATGGAATGGCTTCTTGTCCATATTGGTCTCGATAAATTTCAGGGAGCAAAAAATGACGACAATGATGAAATCTATTTTAGCAGGCACGGCGGCGTTGGCGCTGGTCGCCTGTACTGCACCGAACGGAAGTTCAGCGACGGACCCTGCCGACAAGGCGACAGTCCAGACATTTTATGACTTTCTTAGCAATCCGGGCTCTGACAGCCATGCCGAGGCCTTTAGTGCCGCAACAACATCCGACTGGGAAAGCATTGGCAATTATTCGGGCAAGAATAAAAACAAACAGGCCTTTACGGGTCAGGTCGGCGGATTCGGCAAATTGATGCCTGATTTGAACTGGGCTGTGCAAGACATGCATCAAGACGGCGATACCATTATCGTTCGGTCCCGCGCCACTGGCACACCACAAGGTCCGCTTTTTGGTGTCAACGGCGAAGGTCAGACTTTTGATATTCTGACGATTGATATCCATGAGCTTGAAGGGGGCAAAATTGCCAGATCCTATCATGTGGAAGACTGGGCCGGTGCGCTGCAGCAATTGACGACGCCGAAAGCCCAAGAAGCTAAGATGGCCGCGGCGGAAGGTCAGAAAACCTTGGCGGTTGCGCAGAAATTCCTGGGAGCGGCCGGCAGTGGTGATGGCGCCACGCTGATGGAGCTCATGGCCGATGATTTTGTCTGGCATAATGAAGGCGACGGCTCCATTCCCTGGATTGGAAACTGGGAAGGCAAAGACGTAGTTATGGGCACCTTCATGCCGAAATTTGGTGCCGGCCTGAAGGTCACGAGCTGGTCGACCGATTATAGTTTCGCCTCGGGCGACCAAGCGGTCTTTGTTGGAACCATGAGCGCCATCGCCAATAATACGGGCGTTGATACGGGCAAGTTCAGCTGGGCCGTGCGCGTGAATGTGGAAAACGGCAAGGTCAAGAGCTGGAACTGGTTCGAAGATAGTTTCGCCGTCTCCCAAGCCTATCACGGTAAGTAACCCGGAGATCTTTGTCTCTCCCGTACCAGGCCCACCTTACAGCTGGGCTTGGTATGCGAAAGGATTTGGTTTTATGAGAATCGTCCCACCCGTTTTCTGGTTTCTTGGCATTGCCTATATCCTGCTGATCTCGCAGATTGACCCTTTCGTTGAGGCTCTACCTGTCCTGATCAAATGGACCGGTCTATTCGTGTTTATTCTAGGGGTCATACCTGTTGTGATGACGGCTGTGAAATTTGCCAGGCTAAAAACCCAAATTCACACCTTCAAAACACCGTCCAGCCTGTCGACGAGTGGATGGTTCCGTTATAGTCGAAATCCCATATATCTCAGCCAGACCCTATCGCTGATCGGGTTAAGTGTTTTCGCGACTTCCCCATTAGGGCTCCTGGCGCCATTGGGTTTTTTCCTTTTGTGCAATTACCATTATATCCCGTTTGAAGAAGCTAACTTGGTAAAGGTTTTTGGTCAGGAATATCTGGATTTTAAAAAACGCGTGCGCCGGTGGCTATGACGGCGCATTTAACGCAAAACGAATATTGGCGGGCGCGCCAATTCAACTATAATCGCCACATAAAGAGGGAGCGTAATATGTTAAATGGGTTAAATAAATTTCAGGATCAGGCCTATGCCTTACTCAGGGTCATGGCCGGGTTGATGTTCATGGCACATGGCGTGCAGAAGCTTTTTAATTTCCCCGTCGAGTTTCCCTATCCGCTGAACCCCATGACTATGGCAGCCGGCGGGATTGAACTGGTCGGTGGATTTCTGATCATTATCGGCTTGTTCACCCGCCCTGTTGCCTTTCTGGCCAGCGGCATGTCCGCCGTGGGCTATTGGATGGCGCACGGTATGAAAGGGCTCTATCCGATCACCAATGGCGGGGAGATTATCGCGCTATATTGTTTCATTTTCCTGTTCATCGCCACCTATGGCGGCGGCAAGTGGAGTGTTGACAACCGCAAGGCGTGATCGCTTAAAGGGTTCATGCCCAAACGCATAACAACCACAGCCACTTACAACGGTAACGCCACAGAGATTTTTCTAAAGGCGATAGAACCCTCGGAAATGATTGCGGCCTCCAAAGGCTTTGCATCTTTTACCGGCATGCCCGATTATGCCCTGCGCGAAGGCGAAACCTATAAGCTGGATGTCACGACGCTGAAGTTTTTCAAAACCAAGGGCTATGAGATTTTCATGCGCAAGGTCGATCCTGACGCCCGCGTCTTTATCAGCCAGGAGCGGGGCGGAGCGATCAAGAACTGGACCCATTATATGTCCGTCGTCCAGGACGGCGAGCACGCGATCTGGACGGATGATGTTTTTGTGGATGGCGGCTGGTTGACGTCGGTCGTGGCGCGCATTGGTCTAAAGATGTATCGTCATCGCCACGAAAGTCGTGGGCCTTTATCAATCAACAGCGCCATGACAGATGTACCAGATCTTCCCGAAGCGGTCTTTGAATCTATCCGGTCAGAACGTTTAGTCCTAAGGGCCGTCAATCATTCGGATGCCCAAGTGATCAATGATTACATCAATGATACGCGCATTTATGAAAATGTCGCCCGGATCGCGCCGGGGCAGACATTTGTATCGACGACAGACTGGATTTCCAAACAGGCCCCCAACCGCCAGGCAGGGGCTGGGTTCACCTATGCCATAGAGCGTAAGGGCGCACTGATCGGGATTATCAGCCTGGGGGCCGCCTCGGCCACATCCCCTGCCGGTCTGGGCTATTGGATCGCCCCTGACCATTGGGGGCAGGGCTATGCGACAGAGGCTGGACAGGCCCTATTAGATTTTGCTCAGAATATGCTCGGCACGCAGACCATCTATTCCAATTTTTTCCTGGAAAATCCGGCCTCGGGCCGCGTGCTGGATAAGCTTGGGTTTAAAGAAATCGGTCAGGGCGAGTTTTTCTGTGAAGGTCAGAATAAAATGCTGCCCCATATGGAACTGATGTGGCGGGCATGAATAAACGCATTAGAAACCCAATTCTAAACATTACCACCCCTGATTGACATTCACAGTGGCATCCCACAAAACACGCTCAATAATAAAAACGGCAAAAGCCAACTCACATCACATTGGGGAATACCTATGAAGAAGATTTTACGGGCAGGTGCAGCCTGTCTTTTTGCTAATCTTGTGGGCGCTATGACTATGTCTGTAACCGCCCACGCCGGTGGTCCGGGGGACACGAAATATCCAATCGTTCTGGTGCACGGTCTGTCCGGTTTTGATAGCGCCGCCGGCATTGATTATTTCTACGGCATTGAAAGCGCCATGGAAGCAACAGGTGCCGAAGTCTACGCCGCTCAGGTCACCGCTTTCGAAGATAATTATGTGCGCGGCGAAGAGCTGCTGGACTATGTCGAAGACGTTCTGGCAGTGACAGGCGCATCCAAAGTTAATCTCGTCGGTCACTCTCAAGGCGGCATGACGGCCCGCTATGTCTCAGGTGTTCGTCCGGATCTCGTGGCGTCTGTCACGTCTGTGGGGACACCGCATTTCGGGTCTGACACAGCGGATCTGGTGGCTTCTGTGCCCGAGCCTTTCCAAGGGATTGCGGCTGACGTAGTCAATGGTGTTGGTGATATTATTGCCTTCCTTTCTGGTGATAGCGGACAGGATCAGGATGCTCTGGCCTCTCTCTTGGCGCTCTCCAGCGCCGGTGCGGCTCAGTTTAATGCCGACTTCCCTGACGGGTTGCGTCAAGGCGCGTGTCAGGAAGCCCCGTGGTATAATGCCAATTACAGCTGGTCGCGTTGGATCTGGCCCAATTGGCAAAAGGATTACTCGGTTAATGACGGCGCGCATAAAGTGAATGGTGTGCGCTACTATTCCTGGACGGGCATTTATGAACCGCTGAATGATTCCAATATTTTCGATCTTGCCGACGGCCCTCTTGCGATCGCGTGGTTGACCCATGATGATGAAAATGACGGATTGGTCGAGCGCTGTTCCTCTCATTTGGGCATGGTCATCCGTGATGACTATACGCTTAACCATCTGGACGAAGTGAACCAGACTCTGGGTCTGACCGACTGGTGGGCCTCTGATCCCGTCGCGCCTTATGTCCAGCATGCTCAGAGATTGAAGTCTGCGGGTCTCTAGTAAAACGCTCGTTATTATCGGCCTGGGCGCTTTCATGGTGGCCGGGCGGTTTTACCTTGACCGGAAATCAGCCCCGCTGATTGAAAACCCGAAAACGATCTCAGAACAAATTGAAGCGAAGCCCCAAAATTTTGATCCGGCCGTTTCTAATCCCGAACCCACAAGAGACGGTATGGACGCAGAAGATCGGGCGGAAGCCTTATCGCGTCTGCCGTCATCTTTGCGGGGTTTGCCGCGTCCTCAACTCCCTAAGGTCGGTGAGGCCGGCGAGCTCCTGCCCGATATCGCTCTGCGCCAGCTGTTTGATTTCTATCTCTCTGCCCGCGGCGAAGAAAATATGACCATGATCATAGAACGGGTGGAGCTACATCTATCCGAATTGCCGGAACCGGCCCGGACGCAGGCGGCCAAAGTTTTCACTCAATATTTGGAAATGCAGCAATATGGGCGAGACCAGAGACGACTTAATCCGGATAAAACCGTGCCCGGCGCCATTGCCTTGAAGCGACGATTAATGGATGAGCGTCGCCGCTTTTTTGATCCCGGCATGGCCGAAGCCTTTTTCGCTGATGAGGATATGGAAGAGCGCTTTAATCTGGATCTGATCGAAATCGCCAATGACCCGTCACTCTCTAAAGAGGAGAAGCAAACCCGCATTGATGCGCTGTTGGATAACTTACCAGAACCTCTGCGCAACGAGCGTCAAAAGGCGCAAAGTTTTGAGACATTTCGGGCCGACAGAAAAAACACAAATACGGTTGAAGTCTTTGGCCCTGAAGCCGCCAAACGCCTCTCTGATCTTGAAATCCGCCGGGCCGAGTGGGACGCGCGCGTTAAAACATATCGTGCCGAACTCGAAACAGCTCTGGAATTTATCGAAGACCGCAAAAGCGATCAGGCCAAGGCCGTCATCGCCGATATCCGCAATCACCACTTTAGCGGCCCCGAGCTAAAACGCATCGAAGCGCCGGATAAGATAGCGGAGTGATCCGCATCAGAGTCTTGCAAAGCCGCCTGAACATTCACTAGAAGAATGAAATTTTGAGGGATGCGAATGCGGTGGTTTCTTTTACTTTTTTCTGATTTAATTTTGGCTTTGGCTCAGATGCAACCGCTAAAGACGATAGACTCACCTTTAAATCACTCAGAGCGGTAGAAGGAGCAAAGTGCATCGGGCTAAAGAATCGTTCTCTCTTAAAACCCAGATGGTATTTTACGGATATGGATAAATCTGGTTTTCATTTCTGTTGGAAGCCGCAATAATTTTTCCCTATTTGCAGGAATCATGGTCTTGGCGTGCGCGCGGGGCCGTGATAGCCCCCGGCATTGAAAAGGGATTTCCAAATTGAGTGATAACGCTTCCATATCGTCTGCCACTCCAGCTACCGCCAGAGATTTCGGCCGGTGGAATACGCTTGGTCTGTGGACGCTTTACACCAAAGAAGTCCGTCGCTTTATGCGGGTCTGGCCTCAGACTTTGCTGGCACCGATTATTTCCAACCTTCTTTATATGACGGTTTTTGTTCTGGCTTTTCTGGGTGACAGATTAGCGGCGCAGTTTCAGCATTTACCGGAAGCCGCAAGGGCTGCGGCCGTACAGGCGGCTAATGGCGAATTTATCGCCTTTCTCATTCCCGGTCTGATCATGCTGGGTGTGCTCAATAACGCGTCTGCCAATACCAGTTCGTCGATCATGACAGGCAAGCTGATGGGCGCCATTGTGGACGTGCTCATGCCGCCACTCTCCCATGTTGAAATGGCCATTGCCTATATTGGCGGCGGGGTGACCCGCGGCGTGTTAGTGGCGCTGGCAACCACAGTCGGACTTTCACTATTTGCAATTTATGCCGGTCAGAGCATGTGGCCCCAGCAATGGTGGGCGCTGTTTTATTTTGGTCTTTCGGCGGCGGCCATGATGGCCATGGTGGGTATTTTGTCCGGCATATGGGCGGAGAAATTTGATCAACTGGCCGTCGTCAACCAGTTCATTATCTTGCCACTGTCTTTTCTGTCCGGCACGTTTTACTCCATTGAAAAGCTTCCGGAGTTTTTCCAGACACTTATGACGTTTAACCCGCTGTTTTATGTCATTGACGGCTTTCGCTACGGCTTTAGCGGCGTGGCCGAAAGCAATCTGAAAATTGGTGTTGTGCTCATCGCCGCGATCAATCTTATTTTACTCTTCACAGTTCTGCGGGTCTTAAAATCCGGCTGGAAACTCAAAGCATAAATAACGGAGACTGTTATGCCTCAGGGGGATCATCTTTACGACTGCTACAAACCGCCAGCGGTGGAATTTGTGCGCGGCGAGGGCGCTTATCTTTATACGGAAGAGGGCGATCGCTATCTGGATTTTATCGCCGGGATTGCGGTGAACGGTCTGGGTCATGGTCATCCGGATCTGATCAATGCGGTCAAGGAACAATCTGAGAAGCTCTGGCATCTCTCCAATATGTTCAAAATCCCCGGCGGGCGCGAGCTGGCCAAAAAATATTGCGACGCGCTCCCATGGGCCGGTAAGGTGTTTTTCACCAATAGTGGGGCAGAGGCCGTGGAATGTGCCATGAAAACGGCGCGCCGCTATCACTATGATAAAGGCGACACAGAGCGCTATGAGATCATCACTTTTACGGGCGCCTTTCATGGCCGCACGCTCGGCACGATTAATGCGGGCGGTAATCCGAAATATCTCAAAGGTTTTGGTCCGGGCCTGCCGGGCTTTATCCATTTAGAATTTGGCGACCACGATGCGCTGAAAGAACACATGTCCGATAAAACAGCCGCCGTTCTGGTAGAGCCCGTCCAAGGTGAGGGCGGCCTGCGACCTATGCCTGATCAATGTCTGCGGGGCCTGCGCGAAATGTGCGACGAGCACGGCGCGCTGGTCATCTATGACGAAGTACAGTGCGGCGCTGGCCGGACTGGCAAGCTTTTCGCCCATCAATGGGTCGACGGCGCAGAGCCGGACATAATGGCCGCGGCCAAAGGCATAGGCGGGGGCTTCCCGCTGGGCGCCTGTATCGCCAAGGAAGAGATCGCGGCCTGTATGGTGCCGGGTACGCACGGCTCCACCTATGGCGGCAATCCCATGGCTATGGCTGTCGGTCACGCGGCTTTTGATCTGCTCAATGACCCGGGGATGATGGCCCATGTGAACAAGGTCTCCAATTTCGTGAAGCAACAATTTGAGGCACTCAAGGATGAGTTTCCAGACGTGGTCGACGAAATCCGCGGCAAGGGTCTTTTGATTGGCCTGCGCCTGAAAAAAGAAGCTCTGGCTGTGCGTAAAAACGCCCTGACCAAAAAGCTCTTGCTAGGCTCTGCCGGTGACAATGTCATGCGTATGGCCCCGCCGCTCATCATCGACGAAACCCATGTGCGCGAAGCTATCGGCGTGTTGCGAGAATGTTTTGAAGAAGCTCGCTCTCTGCCGGATTTTGAAGTTTAAAGTTTCCTGGGCCCATGAGCTTCTGGGGCAGAATTTCTGACTTTATAGCCGAAACGGTCGGTATCGACACCAAAGCTCGGCAGGCCGATTTGGACACGAAAACAAAAGTTCCGGCTTTCGAGGGGAAGCTGATCCATATCCATGAGGATTATTGGGCCATGCAGGCTTTGGAGCCTGTTAACGGCACTTATTCCACCGCTGACCTCAAAGCCTTCAACAAAATCTTGCCGCGCTATTTCCCGCTGGTGCGAAACTTTTTTGCGACGGCCAGCGCAGGGTTTTCTCTGAACAGTCGGGACCCCTATGGCAGCTATGAAACCGACGCTTATTGTTATGGGTTGGACGCATCAACTTTTGTGAAGGTTGAGTCTGCCATTGCAAATCAAAACCCGGGCCTCTGGTTTATTTTGGAGGTTTCCGATAGAAAAACCATTGAAAAATTTCGAGCCTGTTTTCAGGCTATTGATCATGTGCGTTCGTCCCGCATTGTCGATCACTGGAAAGATATTGCCTTCCCCGTTTCAGAACATGAGGCCTTGGATCAGTATTTATCGCAGTTCGTTGCGACACTGGATGATATATATCCGGGGCGCTCAGACGTCCCCAGTGACAGGCTATCCGCGGAGGCGATAGATTTCCTGGAAAATCATGACCTTTCTGATTTTGGTCAGGACAATGCTGACGCGTTGAGAGATTTGGACAGGCTCTGTATTCAAGCAGGAACAGGTTTTCACATGCTTTACGCCGGCGGCGGATTTTTTCCCAATGGCCGGAATAGGCCGGTGGCGCTGTTGAGTTTATCTGACCTCGTCCAAGATCAGAAAACAGGTCACGGTCTTTACGGTATGGAAGAGGCGGACCGGACACCGGAACTCTTAAAGCGATATCTGACCATCACCTCCATCGAAGGTGGCGGCAGCTGGTTTTACGATATTGAAACCGACTGTGTTTTTGATTGTGATTGGGGTGATGAATACGGAATGATTGACGGTACACTAGAACCCGTTTTCAATACATCATTCGAGTTTGTAAATTGGTTATATGCAGAGCCGAAAAAATAAACTGATCAAATCAGCATTGCCCACACCGTAAAACCGCCGATTATAATGGCTAACGCCAAAATCCCGGCCAAAATTCCTGAAAATAAAATCACCAGTCCGCGATAGAATTGAATCCGTAGATTGCCTCGGCTCGGCAAATCATATCGTCGATCAAAAAATCCTAAAATCAGCGCAAACATCAAAATGAAGCTGACAGTGACCATCCAGAACAAGTGAATTCCGTAAACCGGACCGCTATGCATTATACCGAAACCCAACATCATGGTCCAAAGGGCGGCAATGATAAAACCCGTCAGGACAATTGCCCAATGACGATGGCCTTTATGGGGGGCAAGAATAGCCAGTAGAAGAAAAAATTCGCCGGTCAAAAAATAGGCCCAGAGATAGGCCATATTGCTATTACGACCATATCCACGCGCACGACCTTCTTCGATATAAGATCCTGGCGGATCAATGGAAATAGAATTATAAAACCACGCCATAAACAAAGCGAAAATTGCAAACAAAAGGCCGTAGATAATCAAAGAAGTTCTAATATATGGGCGAGCTTTCATACCACCGTTTATCATATTGATGTGGAAGTTTTAATTTTTATTCGTTAAACGTTCTTTTTGCTTTGGAAACGGGACATGGCACAACCAAAACATTTTCTATCACTGGCGGATATTCCGGCCTCTGAATTGCGGGCTATCCTAGATGAGGCGCACCGCCGCAAAAAAGCGCGCGCTGGTCTGCCTAAAGGCCTGCCAGATATAGATGCGCCCTTCCTGGGTGAAACGCTGGCCCTTATTTTTGAGAAAAGCTCAACCCGGACGCGCTTTTCCTTTGAACAGGCCATGCGCCAGCTCGGCGGGTCGGTTATCACCGCCACAGCCGGCACTATGCAGCTGGGCCGGGGCGAAACCATTGATGATACCGCCAAAGTGCTCTCCCGCTATGTGGACGGAATTATGCTGCGGGCTAATAGCCACGGCGCGCTGGAGGAATTGGCGCGGAATTCTTCCGTGCCGGTGATCAACGGACTGACCGATTACAATCACCCCTGTCAGATCATGGCCGACCTTCAAACGCTCGAAGAAAAAGGCGGCCAGCTCTCAGATATGACCATTACCTGGGTGGGCGACGGCAATAATGTGGCGGTCAGCTTTGTGAACGCCGCCGCCAAATTTGGATATCGACTGCGCATATCAACACCAAAGGACTACGCCATTCAAGGTCAGATTATAACTGCCGCGCAAAATGCCGGGGCGAAGATCGATCTTATCGAAGACCCCATGAAAGCCTGTGACAATACGGATGTGGTCGTGGCTGACACGTTTGTTTCCATGGGCGATACGGACGCAGAAGACCGGCTGGCCGATCTCATGCCTTGGCAGGTCACGGACACGCTGATGGACAAGGCCGCGAAAAATGCGCTCTTCCTCCACTGCCTGCCGGCCCACCGCGGCGAAGAGGTTGCCGCCTCTGTGATTGACGGCCCGCAATCCGTCGTCTTCGACGAAGCGGAGAACCGCCTGCATGCGCAAAAGGCTGTGATCTGTTGGTGTTTCGAGGTTTGATGTGAGGGGTGGATCTAGTCTGCGACAGGCTCCTTCGAGGCTCCGCTGCGCTTCGCACCTCAGGATGAGGACCGTATATAATTTGATAAGAAGCCGTACTGCTCAACCCCGGCCAAACTCACCGCACGACTGATCCTCATCCTGAGGAGCGGCAAAGCCGCGTCGCGAAGGAGCCTCCAGCGTAAGAGCCAAACACGCCATTCAATGTCAAAATCACCTGCGACATCCTGACTCATCCGGCCCACTATATGTTGATTTCTGTGGATATATAGCTGTTGTCGCAAAAGCCTCATCTTGTGTTTTTTGCTCTATGCGCTACAAGATGTTGCGTGCGAGGGATCAGGGGTGTTTCCTTCATATACTATATATAGCGTTTTCACGCCGCTAACGGGGATTCAACGCGCTTTTCTGCGCAATTTATAGGGAATGAGACATGGCTTGGACCGAAGATCGGGTAGAAATTCTGACAAAATT
>JAHDDX010000007.1 GCA_020629135.1 Hellea sp. | reverse complement strand
CAGTCCGCTTATTACATGCGCGTTTATCGTCATAGCTGGCAAGCCAGCCCGCTACATATAGGGATTAAGACCTAAGATTCCAATAAAAAAAACGCCCCCAAAGGGGCGCTTTAGATCTAAGCAACTTTTACGAAAGGGTGTAATTGTTGCTTAAGGAGGGAGCTTGGTGGTTTTCCATTAAGAACGCCGTAACCATTGGGCCATTCGCCCGGGTTGTATTGAGTGCCGAACATTCGATCGATGAATGACAGGTAGACAGCATAGTTTTTGTTGATAGCTTCAGGTGCATCAGCATGGTGCCAATGATGATATTTGGGCGTAACGAATATTTTTTCGATCTTGGATAAGTCCCAATTGACGTTAGCGTGAATGAAAGTCGCATGAAAGCCTACAAATATCAGATAGGCGTTAACCGGGCCTAACTCGAAGCCTAAGGTTGATATCATCAACAGGCCCAGTGACCGCGTAATAGCCGGTTCCATGAAATTCAGACGAGAGCTTGCTAGCCAGTCCATGGTTTCAGTGCTGTGATGCACAGAATGAATTTTCCAGAACCAGGGGTGTTCATGATACAGCCGATGTACCCAATATTGAACGAAATCGATCGTAGTGACCAAAAGTAAGAACTGTGCCCAACCTGGCAAGGTTCCGATTGATTGTGCAAGTTTTGGAATCTCTAACCAGCCGAAACATTGATGAACGAAGAAATTGGCTATGAATAAGAAAAAACCAATGAGTAGGTGATTGAATACAAAATGCTTCATATCCAATAACCAGTCTTCACGCAAAACGGGTTGTTCGCGTCGCAATGGGGACAGTTTTTCTAAACCTACAAACAGGACACTGGTTGACAGCAATCCTATGATCAACCAGTCGACGCCGACATAAATTGAACCTGGATTGATCTGACCTGCGGGCACATTGGAGCCGCCAAATGCTAGTGCGATCAAAGTCAAAGTTAAACCACCCCAAGCATACCGCCTTTCAACATTTTGAGCGATGGCGAAGCTCCCAAGTCCAGCGGATAAAACCAGGCCGCCTGCGAGGAAAATACGCATTAGTTCGGGTGAATAGGCATTCCTAAGATCCGGCGTTGTTAGCATAGATGGAAACATAAAGGCCAAGACGCCAAGTAGCCCCAAACTGCCCAGTAAGAAACTGAGATATGCGCTTAGGCGGCCTTCGCCGAACTCGATTTTTCCCTGTGGTATTTTCGGTAATAATTTAGACATGATTCCCTCCCGAGGAATTGAGTTGCGCCCCCGAAGGGGCGCAAAGTTAGGCGGTTGAAGCAAATTCCTGCAAAAGCTTGTCTTGACGCGCACGCTCAATTTTGTGCGTTGTTTCGCTTTGCAAGCGTAAATCGTGAAGTGTTTTTACAAGGGTAACGAGCGATCCACTTAGAAACACGATGCCCATGCCAAGATAGCCCTTGGTCGCCAGATTTACCGGCATCAGCCATAGCGACATAGCCAGCATAATATAGGCTACGATGACACAGACATAGTTAAAGTTGATCCAGGTTTTCGAATGATCCAGCATAATAATCTCCTTTGTTGATAAGACTGGAATTAGGATTTGGGGGGATTTGACGGTTTGAACCGCGCCAAGACATCATCTGCCCGGACTTTCAAAGGGGCTCCAAAGCCCGCATCAGAAAGGCGGTCCATGACATCTTCACCGGAAAGACCGGCTTCGATCTCTTCATAGGCTTCTATCGCTATGATCGGATCATCTGAATTGACCAGGCGCTTCAGTACGGCTTCCCCTTCTGAAATCGCGCTGTTTGCGGACACATCGCCTTTCATTCGGACAATCGTATTACGCTCGGCTTCGATGGACTGCGCAGTAAGCAGACCTTGTTGTAGGTCAATGATCCGGCGATGAGTTTTTTCAATATTCAATCGGATGCGATCTGCTTTTTCCGTTGAGGTGTTTAAAGCGTTCTGCCTGACCGAGCGTTCATTCTCGAGATCGGCCAGTAACTGAGCGGCTTCGAGAGCTAATTTGTCCTTCTTTGCATCGATTGCGGCCTGAATACGCTTATCTAGATCAGAAATTCGGTTGTTAATCACCTTGAGCGCTTTTTCTTCCGTTTTACACCGAGCAATCAAAGAGGCGAGACCCCGTTTAGCCATTGTGTGGCCGGATTCTGCCTCTCTAATTTTTTGCTCGATGATGATGGTTGCATTTTGAGTTTCATAGGCTTGTTCGGCACGACCTAATTTGCCCCAAAAGACAGTTCTCACAGTTTTGAACATATATGCCTCCTTTCGTGAACGCTGTTCATTGGTAAGGTGCATATTCGTGAACGCTGTTCAAGAAAAAAATGAACGATGTTCATGAAAATATTGAACATTGTTCATTAAGCTGTTATAAAACAAGGAAATTTTTTTTCGCTTTTTTTTGAGGTTCCATATGCCGGAAACAGAAAATGTACGAAAACGCAGAAAGATGGATGATGAAATTCGGCAACATGTGATCGACGCTGCAACAAAAGCTATGACGGCTTTGGGGCTTGAAGGCGTAAAATTACGTCAAGTTGCCAAACGCGCAGGCGTATCCGTGGGGTCAATTTACAACATGTTTGAAGATCAGAATGCGTTGATCCGTATAGTGAATGGGAAGACTTATGATGAGTTGCACAATGTCGTGGCAACGACCCTGGAAAAGGCGATCATCGCGAATAAAACCCAGCGCGAAAGATTGCATGACCTAGCGGATGCCTATCTCGAGTATGTGGAAAGCCATCAAACGCGCTGGCTAGCCGTTTTATCTTTCAATCGTTCTAGAACTGAGGCGCCGCCCAAATGGTATGTCGATAAGGAACTTGCTTTGTTTAAAGTAATTGAGGACGCGATTTCTGATTTTCCCGGCGGTAAAAATGATGCCAATCGGCATGCCCACGCCCGGGCTTTATGGGCCTCTATTCATGGTATTGTGACGATGGCAGTCGCCGATGGGTTTCTAATGCAACCTATTAAAGATGTGCGTGCTCAAATGCATATTATTGTGAATGCGGTTACCCATACATTGGAAAATGAGGATTAAAGATTAACATTGGAATGGGCTTTCAAGTTTTAAGACATCTTGCATTCCCGGTCACAGTATGATTTGAAATGGCCCTTAAATTGGTGATCGTTCCGGATAGGCCCAATCTGGCGTTCAAGACAATTGGGGAATAGATATCGAAGCTCTGAATTCAGCGATTTCTTGGCTGGAAAAGCTTGTTGCCATGGACACTCGTAACGGCACGGGTGACGAAATTGCCTGTGCTCGATTTTTGGCGGGAGCACTGGGGACGCATAACCCTGATCAGCTTATATGTGAAACTGTCAAACGGTCTCGCGGCAAACCTGATAGCGGGTATACCCTGGCCGTCTGGGGCACACCAAAAATTCTTCTCAATGTCCATATCGATACCGTTCCGAGCGGCGAAGGCTGGACATCTGATCCCTTGATATTGACTTTGAAAGGGGACAATCTGGTGGGGCTCGGCGCCAGTGATATCAAAGGGGCTGCTGCTTGTATTCTTGGGGCTATGGAAAAGGTTAAACCGGAAAATGTCGCCGTGTTGTTTTCCGGTGACGAGGAACATGGCAGCGAGGTCATGCCCGAAGTGATCAATCGGGGTCATTATGCCGACGCGCCCATGGCCATTATTTGTGAGCCAACAGGGTGCAAGGTCGGTCAACGCCACCGCGGTATCATCGCCTTCACTACGACGTTTGAAGGGCCGGGCGGGCATTCCTCATTGGCCGACATCACAGAAGCTCCTTTGTTGAAAGCCTCACGTCTGGCCGCCGCGATCGGGGGCTATGGTGAGCAACATAAAACGTTTGGCGAAGCGCCTTATCAGGGGCTTTGCACCAATATTGGCGAGATCAGTTGCGATGGGTCCTATAATGTAATCCCGACAACGGCCGTTCTGAAGTTTTCCATGCGCCCGCCACCGGGAGATTCCGTCGATCAGCGCGAAGCGGATATAAGAGCGATCGCTGAGAAGGTCGTGCCGGATCAAGCCTTGGACCGGCTGGTGTCTCTACTACCGTTTGAAAGTCAAAATGTTGGTGCGTTCAAATCAGTATTTGCCGATCAATATGATCCGATCAATTTGCAATATTGGACGGAGGCCGCATTGCTGAGCGACGCCGGTGTGAATGCCGTGGTGTTCGGCCCAGGCGATATTGATCAGGCGCATAAACCGGATGAATATGTTAGTCGGGCCCATTTGGCGAAGGCCATAGAGGTTTATGCGAGAGCCTTGGACGGTTCATGAACGCGGACGCTAATAAAATTCGCAATGTCGTCTTGCGGTCTCTCTCAGCCGTTGGGGCGGTTCGCGAAGCTGAATTTTATGCCAATCTGTTTAAATCTCGGGACGCAGCCCGCTTTGCATTGATTGTTCTGGACCCGCGTTGTCTGAAAAATCCGCTACTCGAATCTTTGATCAGCAATATACGCATTCTTTCTGATTTAGGATTGTCACCGATCTTATTGGTCGGCGCTCTGGATGAAGACCGGACCAGTGTGCGTTTTCAAAGCCAGCGTCTCTATAAGGAGCTCGAATCCGTTTCGGTGCGCGCCGCCAAACTGAACACCGCGTCTTATGGGCTGATCCCTGAAATCGAAAGTAAAGCCCGACGTGGGCGGATTCCTATTCTTGAGCTAACCGAGCAGGGGGAGCGTTACGGCCTGTCCATGCTGGCGAAAAAACTCAGACCGTCCAAGATCATTTTCCTACAGCCATCCGGGGGTATTAATCGGCATGGACGCCGCGTTCCCATTATTGACATAGACGATCCCTCTAATTTTATTGACGTGGATCAACTTACGCCGGGCCAAACGCGGTTTCTTGCCCACGCCAAAGAGCTCTCTGCGCATTTGGAACATGAAACAGTTTATGTCATCGCGTCGCCGTTGAATTTGCTGGCGGAGCTTTTTACCGTCAAAGGGTCGGGGACTTTACTGCGTCCGGCCGCCGAAGTGCTGGTCTATGATGACATCATGAATGTGGATCGCAAACGATTGACGACATCGATAGAAGAAGCTTTTGGTCGTTATCTCAAACCTAATTTCTGGCATCAGCCTATTCGTACAATATTTGTCGAAAAAGACTTTCGCGGCGGCGCCTTTGTGACCGTCATGGAGGATATGCCTTATCTGAGCAAATTCTGGGTCACTCAGGAAGCGCGCGGCGAGGGTCTGGCACGCGATATCTGGTTAAAACTCTGCCAAGTCGAAGATAAATTTTTCTGGCGATCACGCCGTAACAATCCGTTCAACGAATGGTATATGCGCGAATGTGACGGCATGCAGGTCAATGGCGATTGGCGGGTCTTCTGGCAGGGCATTCCCATGCGCAGCCTGTCTCATGCGATATTTGCGGCGTCCCATGCGCCAGAAGATTTTTTACCGCAAAATTCCCCTACACAAGGCACGCTTTTATAAATATATAGCGCGAATAAATTGTGCCGGATGGAGTCGTGGGAGCTTCAGTCGCCTAGATAATAAACAGGATAAACCATGACTGAACTTCACATTTCAAGCGCCTTTGATGGCGGCAATATCATTGTGCATGAGGCTTCTGACCCGTCCCACATTCGGTTGTCTATTCGCAAAGACAATGCCTCTGATTTTTATCAGTGGTTTTATTTTCGTTTGACCGGCGCCAAAGGTAAAACTTGCCACATGCATTTCGAAAATGCCAAAGACGCGGCCTTTATCGGCGGATGGGAAAACTACCGGGCTTGTGCGTCCTATGACCGGGAAACCTGGTTTCGTGTCGAAGCGGAATATAAAAATGATGAGCTGATCATCCATCACACGCCAGAACTCGACAATATCTATTACGCCTATTTCGCGCCTTATTCCATGGAGCGCCATGCGGATTTGATCGCTGAAGTCACAACTCATCCAGACGTCAGCCTGCGGGTTTTGGGGACGACGGTTGAAGGTCAAACTATGGATTGTGTATCTATCGGTGACGGCGATAAATCCCTTTGGGTTATCGCGCGTCAGCACCCTGGTGAGACCATGGCCGAGTGGTGGATGGAAGGCTTTCTGGCACGGTTACTTGATGATGATGACCCGGTCGCGCGGGTCTTGCGTACGAAAGCACGCTTCCACATCATTCCCAATATGAACCCTGATGGCAGCCGTCACGGAAATCTACGGACCAACCATGCCGGGGCCAATTTGAACCGCGAATGGAATAAGGCGTCCATCCAATCGAGCCCCGAAGTCTATCACACCATAGAAGCCATGAATGCGGATCGCCCGGATTTGGTTTTGGATGTGCATGGGGACGAGGCCTTGCCCTATAATTTCATTGCGGGCGCCGAAGGCGTGCCGTCTTGGTCGGATAAAATGGAAGCCAATCAAACGGCATTCCTGGAAGCCTATAAAACGGCATCACCGGATTTTCAGACCCGCCACGGCTATGCAATCAGCAAGCCCGGCAAAGCCAATCTGTCCATGTGTACGAATTATACGGCCGAAACCTATGACTGTCTGTCGATGACCTTAGAAATGCCGTTTAAAGACAATGCAGATTTGCCCGATAGCGAATTTGGTTGGTCACCGGATCGTTGCGCCAAGCTGGGCGGGGCCGTGCTTGACGCGATGCTAGCGGTTGTTGACGATCTTTAGTCTTCGCGAAACGCGCTGCGTTTGACAATTGAGTCGTAAATATAGTGGATTTTTTCCATATTTTTGACCCGTGTCCGATTGCCTATCAAAAAACAATCGATGATGACCCATATGCCAAACCCGCCAAGGGTGATCAGTTTTAGGAAGCCTGCGAGAATATCACCGACAATAAAGCGGTCAATTCCTAGAAAACCGAGCCACATGTTCCAACCGAAATTGACAAGTGGATTTTGGGTTTCCGCCTGAACCAGACTGATAAACCGATCCCGTTCGCTATCTGATAATGCGGCCGCCATTTCCATAAGCTCCGCCTCATAGATAAACCTGTTCATGCCTCTCTCCTTATCGTTTATCAATAATGGATATAAGAAAAGTCAGGCGTATATTCAAGATTTTTGGCACGAAAAAAGGGTCGCCTAAGCGACCCAATCTCACCAGGCTGCGCCCCTTTGCATTTGATGAGCAAGCTTTGGATAGCAGATTATGGCAATCATTCTGTGAGCCGCGTCACGTTGAAAAATCTATTGCCGTTCCGGACGAACGCCAATCCAAGTCTCATCAACATATTTTTTAATGGCGGCATTATCGGCGTCGATATCACCCGTTAAAGGAAACAGGCGGTCGAGAACCACCTTTTTCTTGGGCCCGTCAAAGGCGCAAATAAAGACAGGCACGTCGGCGGCATAGGCGGCGCGAAGATATCCGGTTTTATAGCGAGGGACTTTGGAACGTGTGCCTTCGGGTGGAAATCCGACACAGACTTTGTCTTCCGCTTCAAACAGGGTCACAAGCTGATCGACAACATTTTTGCCTCTACTGCGATCAACCGGATATCCGCCAAGCGCCCGAATAAATGGGCCCATTGGCCAGAAGAACCATTCCTTCTTGATTAGAAACGTATATTTAAATCCGCTGGCCAGCATGGCCAGTGAGGCCGAAATCGCGTCCCAATTTGATGTATGGGGAACGCCGATAATCACAAATTTCGGAACATCAGGCATTTTTCCCACAAGTTCCCAGCCTGTGAGTTTCAAACCAATAGATCCGATGGCCCGAGTCAGGGCATTCCCCATGCGCGGCGAATGTTCGCTCATATGCGGATTGTCATATTTCACGGAAACTGTCCCACTCAACTCTTTTGAGCGGCTCAATATCAATTTTGATTTATGCTTCCAAGTGGCAATTGATCGCAGAATCGGATAGATGTCCGGCATGCAGCAATATCTCGATCTTTTGGAACATGTGATGGAAACCGGAGTGGACCGGATGGACCGGACCGGCACCGGAACGCGGGGCGTGTTTGGTTATCAAATGCGCTTTGATCTGCGCGACGGGTTTCCCATGGTCACAACCAAGAAGCTGCACCTGAAATCCATAGTCCATGAACTGATCTGGTTTCTCGCCGGGGACACAAATATTGGGTATTTGAAAGACAATAAAGTCCGTATCTGGGATGAGTGGGCCGATGAAAATGGTGATCTTGGCCCTGTCTATGGAAAACAATGGCGGCGTTGGGAGAGTCCGGACGGCCGGGTGATCGATCAGGTTTCCAACGTAATCGAGGCAATCAAATCCAATCCATATTCACGCCGACACATTGTCTCCGCCTGGAACCCGTCTGATGTGGATGATATGGCTCTGCCGCCCTGTCACTGCCTGTTCCAATTTCATGTGGCGGACGGGCGCTTGTCCTGTCAGCTTTATCAGCGCAGCGCGGATATTTTTCTTGGCGTACCGTTTAACATCGCGTCTTATGCTTTATTGGCCGAAATGATGGCGCAGGTTTGCGGGTTGGAGCCCGGGGATTTTGTCCACACATTTGGCGATGCGCATATTTATTCCAACCATTTCGAACAGGTGAGGGAACAGCTTAGCCGCGCACCGAAATCCCTACCGAAGCTTTGGCTAAACCCGGAGATTAAGTCCGTTTTTGATTTCACCTATGATGATATCAAAGTTCAGGGCTATGAGGCCCATCCCCATATTGCGGGCAAGGTCGCGGTCTAAAGTGTTTGGGTTTTTTAGGCGTCGACCAAAAACCGAAACCTATCCCTTCGGCAAAAAAGTTTTGCATTCTGACGACTTGCTTGAAGAAGCGATGCAATTTTTGAATGCTTATACAGAACGCAAAAGACTTTCAACGTTGCCGGGTTGGTTTGCTCACGTTGAAATTCTTTGGATGTTCAAATGCGATTTGTTGAATGGGGGTTTAAATCAGGCGTTTATAAATCGAACTAAAGAACAATTGAGATTACTTGATGATATTGCGAGTCTAAGTGGGGCTTCAAAACTGAAATCCCAATTTAGAAAGAGCATTGACGAAGCCAAGAAGGGCAAAAATTCGTTTTTGCTGATAGATGGTTACTCGGAAGAAGATTTCGAAGAAAATTTTTATGACATGGCGCATAATTATATTTCAAAAAAAATGCAGGATGAACAATGGGAAGCCTTTCCAATCCCATGAATGACGGTTGAACCGCTTTCCCGCTTTACCCGTTCAAAATCCCTCGCTATAGCGGGCGCAAATCAAGACGAGTGACATCATGCACGACATTAAAGCCATCCGCGAAAATCCTGAGCAGTTTGATCAGCTTTGGGCCAAGCGCGGTCTGGAGCCTATGGCTCAGAAAATCATCGATCAGGATAAGCTGATCCGCAAGGCCATGCAGGTCGTGCAAGAGGCCGAAGCGGCCCGCAATAAATCTTCAAAATTGATCGGCCAGGCCATGGCCAAGGGCGACAAGGACGAAGCCGAGCGCTTAAAGACCGAAGTCGCCGGGGCTAAAAATGTGATTGCCGCTATGGGCGCTCAGGTCGACAGCGAAAAAGCGATTTTGCAGGATCTGTTGGCGACCTTACCGAACCTGCCATTTGCTGATGTGCCGGACGGTGAAGACGAAGACGCGAATGTTGAAACCCATAAATGGGGCACGCCGCGCGAGTTCAACTACGCACCGAAGTCACACGACGAATTGGGTGCGGCGCTGGGCATGATGGATTTTGAAACTGCCGCGAAAATGAGCGGGAGCCGTTTTGTGGTTTTGTCCGGACTATTGTCTCGTCTCGACCGGGCACTCGCCGCCTTTATGCTCGACCTGCAAAGCGATGAGCATGGCTATACCGAAGCGACCCCGCCGTTTCTGGTGTGGGACAAGGCCCTTTACGGTACAGGGCAGCTCCCGAAATTCGCCGAAGATTTGTACCGGACCGATGTCGGGCATTACCTTATTCCAACGGCTGAGGTTTCATTGACCAATATTGTGCGCGAAAGCATTGTTGATCCTGAAACTCTGCCGCGCCGTTACACGGCCCATACGCCGTGTTTCCGTTCAGAAGCGGGCGCAGCCGGTAAAGATACCAAGGGCATGATCCGCCAGCACCAATTTAACAAGGTCGAGCTGGTGTCGATCACAAAACCTGAGGACAGCGAAGCCGAGCATAAGCGCATGCTGGGCTGTGCCGAAGAGGTCTTGAAACGTCTTGAGCTGCCTTACCGCGTGGTAGAACTATGCACGGGTGATCTGGGCTTCGGCGCGCGCCGGACCTTTGACATTGAGGTCTGGTTGCCAAGCCAGGATACCTATCGTGAGATTTCGTCTTGCTCGAATTGCGGGGACTTTCAGGCGCGCCGCATGAATGCGCGATATAAACATGCCGAGAAAGATAATCGTTTCGTGCATACGCTGAACGGGTCCGGTCTCGCCGTGGGTCGAACGCTTGTCGCCGTGCTCGAAAATTACCAGAATGAAGACGGAACCATTACTGTGCCCAAGGCTTTGGTGCCTTATATGGGCGGGGTCGAGGTGATCGGGTGAGAATTTTACTCACGAATGATGACGGTGTCCGGGCGCAGGGTTTAAAGGTTCTTCGAAATATTGCAGCGAAGCTATCCGACGATGTCTGGGTCGTGGCTCCCGATACGGAACAATCGGCGGCCTCGCGCGGCGTGTCACTTCATGATCCAATCCGTATCCGAAAACATGAAAGTCAGGTGTTTTCCGTGACGGGAACGCCGACCGATAGCGTGATCATCGCGCTCAAAGAAATCCTCAAAGACAATCCGCCAGATCTGATCCTGTCGGGTGTAAATCGTGGCCAGAATCTGGCCGAAGATGTGACTTTTTCCGGCACGATTGCAGGCGCTTTGCAAGGCATGCAAATGGGCATTCCGTCAATTGCGCTCTCGCTGGCACGGGGATTTCAGGGGGCAACCAGCCTGCCATGGGAAACCGCCGAACATCACGGGCCGGGACTGATCCGAGACCTGATCGATGCGGGCTGGCCCAAAAATGTGGTCCTGTCTGTCAACTTTCCCGACACGGCGCCAGAGGCGGTCAAGGGCATGCAGATCACCCGCCAGGGCCACCGAGATTTCCAGATGAGCGGAATAGATAAACGCCAGCACCCGCGCGGCGGCGACTATTTTTGGCTGACCTATGGGGCACGCAAATCCAATCCACCTCACGGAACTGATCTGCGCGCGATTTATGACGGCTATATTTCCGTCACGCCTTTGCATACGGATCTGACACATTTTGACACTTTGTCGGCCTTGCAGGAGCGGTTTGATCGATGAGCCTGATTGATCCCGAACGTATGGATATGATCATGCGTCTGCGCGGTCGAGGCATTTTTGATACCGGCGTTTTAAGGGCAATGGAAACGGTACCGCGCCGGGCCTTTCTGCCCCCCAAGTTTCACGATCAGGCCTATGATGAACTGGCCTTGCCCATTGCTTGTGGGCAGACCTTGTCCGAGCCTATGACGATCGCCATGATGACCCAGGCGTTAGAGTTAAAGCCTGAGCATAAGCTCTTGGAAATTGGAACGGGGAGCGGTTATCACGCCGCTCTATTGTCGCGCATGACCACACGGGTTTATTCGATTGAACGCTATCATCAGTTGATCAGCGCCGCAGAAAAGCGATTTAAACAGGTCGATGTTCATAATCTGGTCTTGCGCCATGGCGATGGTCGCTATGGTTGGAAAGGGCAGGCGCCTTTTGACCGGATTATTGTCACTTGCGGCTTGAAATCCACGCCGAAATCTCTGTTGGATCAACTGGCAGAGGGCGGTAAACTGGTCGCCGTCATCAAAGACCAATTTCAGGTGATCGACAAAACACCAAATGGCCTGGAGACCCAGACCATTATTCCATTGTCTCTTCCGCCAGTTGAAACCGGAAAGTCAAAGGTTTTGTGAGGAATAATTTCCCATAAGACCAATCGGTTGCCCATCCGGATCTTCCATAAATGCCATCCATTCTTCGGTTCCGTCTTCGTGAACATGAATTTTGTGTGGGGCATGGGGGAATGAAATCCCTTTTTCAGATAAGGTATTATGGGCTTCTCTGATATCGTCCACTTTAAAATAAATAATCGAATTATGTTCTGGCTTACCGTCGCCCTGACTAAGGAATAGCCGTGTTCCAAGACAATCAAAGAATGACAAGTTACCAAAGCTATAAAGATGAGATAGCCCAAGCACATCTCGGTACCAGGTCGTTGCAGCGTCAATATCCGAGACATTTCGAGCAATTTGCCCAATCTTTTCGAGTGTAATGGATGGGTCCATTGCTGGTTCCTTTCTATACAGGCTGGTTTCCTGATCGACTCCTTTCCATTTTTGCAAGTCTTTACGGGATTTGAAGTCGAGCTTTGAGAGTGCATTTGCGACATGATATTTGACCGCGTCCAGGGTGATTTTGTGAGCGCGCGCAATCTCGGGATTTGTCAATCCGTGCCGAACGGCTTCGACAGTTCGCCATTCGGCAGGGGTCAATACATCATTATGCTTGGGGCGCCCGGGTTTTCTATTAAAACTCATACTCTGTTTGTGGCACATTCAGAGACGAATTTCCCTACCCGAAATCAAAATTTAAAATTCCTGCGCCTTGAGCCAGTTTTCAAGCCAGTGAATATCGTAATCCCCTTTTTGAAAGTCCGGATCTTCGAGCAATTCTTCAAACAAAGGGATGGTCGTCTGAACACCTGTGATAACCATTTCGCCCAATGCTCGACGAAGGCGTAACAGGGCGCCTTCTCGCGTTTTACCATGGACGATCAGCTTGCCGATCAGGCTGTCATAATAGGGCGGTATTTTATATCCTGCATAAAGCCCGCTATCGAGCCGTGTATTCATGCCGCCAGGCGCGTGAAAATCAACCACTGTGCCGGGAGATGGGGCGAAGGTTTTCGGGTTTTCAGCATTAATCCGGCATTCAATCGCATGGCCTCGAAATTCGATGTCTTTTTGTTTGAAGCTGAGCTTCTCACCATAGGCAATCCGGATCTGTTCACGAACCAGATCAATTCCTGTGATCTCTTCGGTCACCGGATGCTCGACTTGCAGGCGGGTATTCATTTCGATGAAGAAGAACTCGCCGTCTTCATATAAAAATTCAATTGTGCCTGCGCCGCGATAGCCGATTTTCTTAATGGCCTTGGCTACAATCATGCCGATCTTATCGCGTTGTTTTGCAGTCAGTGTTGGCGACGGCGCTTCTTCCAGGACTTTTTGATTTCGACGCTGCAATGAGCAGTCTCGTTCACCCAAATGGACGACATTGCCATGAGTGTCAGCAATGACCTGGATTTCAATATGGCGCGGTCCGGTGAGGTAGCGCTCTAGATAAACCGCATCATTGCCAAAGGCTGCGAGGGCTTCTTGCTGGGCCGCCATTACGGCCTCGTCGAGCTTGTCTGCGCTTTCGGCCAGACGCATGCCGCGCCCACCACCGCCAGCGGCCGCTTTGACGAGCAAAGGGAAGCCGACTTTTTGCGCAACCTTGCGCGCTTCTTCGAGGGTTTCAACGCCGCCATCTGATCCCGGCACTACGGGTATACCGGCATCCGCGACCGTTTGCTTCGCCGTGATTTTGTCTCCCATGATCCGAATATGGTCGGCGGTCGGGCCGATAAAGGCCATATCATGGGCTTCCACGATTTCCGCGAATTTGGCATTCTCTGACAAAAAGCCATAGCCAGGATGGACGGCATCCGCATCTGTCACTTCACAGGCCGAAATAATCGCCGGAATATTGAGATAGCTATCAGTCGCCGAATTTGGCCCGATACACACACTTTCATCGGCCAGACGGACATGCATGGCGTCGCGGTCGGCCTCTGAATGAATGGCTACCGTTGAAATGCCCATTTCCTTACAGGCCCGGTGAACGCGAAGGGCGATTTCGCCCCGGTTCGCGATGAGAACTTTTTTAAACATCAATCAATCTATTCAATGATGAACAGGGGTTCGCCAAATTCAACAGGGGAGGCGTCCTCGACCAGCATTTTGGTAAGTTTGCCGGACCGGGGTGCCGTGATCGGGTTAAAGGTTTTCATGGCTTCGACCAGAAGGACCGTATCGCCTTCTTTGACACTGTCGCCTTCATTGACAAATGCATCGGCGTCCGGGCTTGGGCGGACATAGGCCGTGCCGACCATGGGGGATTTAACGGCGCCGGGATGATTGCCGGCATCTGCGGTTGTTTCAGCCGGTGCGGATGCCGGGGCTGCGGCCGCAGGTGCAGCGGCGGGCGCCGGAGCCGCTGCCATCGGCGCAGCAGGTGCCATAGCCTGAACGATTTGACCGCTATGTTTCGAGACCCGGATTTTCAGGTCGCCCTTTTTCATTTCGATTTCTGACAGGTCCGTTTCGTTGAGAATCTCGGCCAGTTCTTTGATGATTTTTGTTTCTGAAGATTGACGTGATGTCGGTTTCTTTGCCGCCATGGTTTTGCGTCTCTTTCTGTTAATTGGTCGATTTTATGATGGGACTTGTTTTCAAGCCGGGCCATCCACTCCTGATTTTTATTTGCGCGGACACATGCCCAATAGGGCCAAAAAAGTCCAGTTTTTTTAATGGGGATATGCGAAAAGCCGCTTTGACATCTTGTTTTCCCCTGCCCATATGCTAGCCGTGCCGCGTAAACGGGACAAGTGCTAACTTTAATCGGAGCCCCGCGTGAATCTGGTCATAAATGGTGAGGATTATTTCGATCTGCCCGACGGATTGACCGTGGCGGGCTTGATCAAGCATCTTGATTTACCGGGGAAGAAAATCGCGATTGAACGCAACCGCGAAGTTGTGCCGAAATCGACCTTTGATGAGGTCACGCTCGAAGACGGTGACCGGCTCGAAATTATACATTTTATTGGGGGCGGATAATGGCTCAGGACAAACTGGTTGTTGCGGGACGTGAATTCGGCTCGCGCCTGATCATCGGAACCGGGAAGTACAAATCCTATCAGGAAAATGCGGACGCGTTGACAGCGTCAGGTGCCGATATGGTTACGGTTGCCGTGCGCCGGGTCAATATCTCTAATCCCAAAGAGCCAATGCTGGTCGATTTCATTGATCCCGAGAAAGTCACCTATCTGCCCAATACGGCCGGGTGTTTCACCGGCGAAGATGCGGTGCGAACCTTACGATTGGCGCGCGAGGCGGGGGGCTGGGATCTGGTGAAGCTCGAAGTTCTGTCAGACCCGAAACATTTGTACCCGGATATGGAAGAGACCATGCGGGCGGCGAAACTGCTGATCGAGGATGGATTTGATGTTATGGTCTATTGTTCCGATGACCCGGTTTTTGCTCGCAAGCTTGAAGAGCTGGGCTGTGCGGCGATTATGCCCCTGGGCGCGCCAATTGGCTCAGGCCTCGGCATTCAAAACCCGGTCAATATCCGTTTGATCGTTGAGCAATCCTCTGTGCCTGTCATTGTGGACGCCGGGGTCGGGACGGCGTCTGATGCAACTGTGGCCATGGAGCTTGGTTGTGACGGTGTCTTGATGAATACCGCCATTGCCGAAGCCAAAGACCCGATCCAGATGGCGGTTGCCATGAAACACGCCGTTATTGCCGGGCGCGAAGCCTATCTGGCCGGACGGATGCCGCGTAAGAAATATGCTGATCCGAGCTCTCCGCTCGCCGGATTGATTTAGTCTCCCTATGAGACGTGGTTTAATCTGGATCGTTTTTCTTGTCTTGTTCGGTGCCTGCCAGGTCTCGAACCGTGACATGAGTATTGAGCAAAGGCACCAAGTTGAGAGCGAAGTTCAACGTGCCTTTGAAGGCCTGTCCCAGGCGGCTCAAACTCTGGATCATGAACGATATTTTTCGTTTTTTGATCGTAGTGACCTCACGATCTTAAATGCAGATGGTTCGATTTTAGATTCATATTCTGAGTTTCAACAAACCTATCAGCCACAGTTGGAATATATTCAAAAATATAATCACCTCAAATTTGATCCAGTTACTATTGACGTCATAGACGAAAATAATGCTGTGCTGGTCAATGCCTATATAGGGGAAGTCGTCTTGGTGTCAGGTGATGTCCTATCGGTTGCAGGGGCAGGCACTCAAGTCTGGTCCAAACGAACCGGTGAGTGGAAATTGGTGCATGTTACCAATATTGTCAGGTCCTAGGCGCGCATTTTTCCGATAGTCGGATTTGTTTAAGGGCTAGTATTCCGGACTGCCGGATCCGTCTAAAAATCTGCCGTCAAATTTCTCTAACTCGTCATGAAGCTCAAGCCAGGGAAGCTTGCTTTGATAATTAACATGAAATGTAGGCTCAAAGTTTTCCGGGTCTTCAAAAGTCGCGGCATATAAATGCATGCCGCCGGGATAATGGGCGGCTTCAAACCCCATCTGCGTGCCGCAGGTTTCACAAAAATGCCGAAATATTCCCGGCGAGCTTTCATAGCTTTTGGGCGTGTCGCCGAACCATTCAAAGTTTTTCAATGGTACGCCGAACCATGCGACTATGGGTGCCGCGCAATTGCGTCGGCAATCGTCACAATGGCAATAACAGGACCATGTGATCTCGCCAGTAAAAGCCCAGCGGGTTTTCTTGCAAAGGCAATGTCCGTGACGCTTCATATCTAACTCCGGATTATTGGGTCTATCAAATTTGGGTGAGAATAAATCAGAAAATTCAATCGTTGAAAAGAATGCGGCAGTCAGAAGGCAATATTGGCCTCACTGTATTTCGCATTTTCACGCCATTTTAACGTGTGATATAGTTCATTGATCAAGCAATGGCAGTTTTGTGCAGAAAAATTGCATCACGTGCCAAGGATTTCAATTCGGGATACGTCTTATTGATAACATGTTGAGACACGAAACCTATAAACCGTCGATTTGGCGGCGAATATTGGAGGGCCTGGCGGCCTTTCGTCATGATCCGCGCCATTACCAGATCATCGTGCTTTCATCTCTCGTCTTAATCGGTGTGTTTTATTACGCCTTTCAACTTCCCTGGTGGCATGTGGTCGGGGTTATGATCGGCGCACAGGCCACGCAATTTATCGGAGATAGGGCTGTGGGTCGCCGTTATGACCCGCGCAGCCCGCTGATTTCCGCCCTGTCTCTGACGATTTTGCTGCGGACGGGATCCATCTGGTTATCCATTGCAGCGGCCATTTTGGCTATTGGCTCTAAATGTCTAATCCGGGTTAAGGGAAAACATATTTTCAATCCGGCCAATTTTGGGTTGGTGATAATTTCCCTTTTATTTACAGGGGCTTGGATATCGCCCGGGCAATGGGGTGCGGCCCCGATTTTTGCTATAGCTTTGGCCGGAATGGGCGGCATAGTCACGGGCAAGGCCAAGCGCTGGGACGTCAGTCTGGCTTTTCTTGGCTTTTACGCAGCCCTTGTCTTTGGCCGCGCGATTTGGCTGGGCGATCCGTTCGCTATTCCCGTTCATCAGCTGCAAAGTGGGGCGTTATTAATTTTCACATTTTTCATGATTTCTGATCCGAAAACCACGCCGGATGCGCGGATGGCCCGCATCATTTATGCCGCTTTGGTCGCCTTGATCGGTTTTACCATTCAATTCGGGTTTTATAATTCAGCTGGCATCATCATGGCGCTCATCCTGACCGCGCCGATTGTGCCTCTATTTGATAAATTCATCCAGGGTCAGCGTTATAGCTGGCCAAAATTTTCCCTCCCAAAATCTAAAGGAGTTTCCCATGAAACTGTCCAAATACCTGCTGAGTAGCGCGTTGATCGCTACGTCTTTGTCTCTGGCCCCATCGGCGGGCGCTTTTTGCGGCTTTTATGTCGCCAAAGCGGATACTGATTTGTTTAATCAGAGTTCAAAGGTTGCCCTGGTACGCGATGGTGACCGGACAGTGATTACAATGGCTAATGATTATATCGGCGATCCGACTGAATTTGCCATGGTTATTCCCGTGCCGACGGTCATCAAGAAGGAACAGGTGCATATTTCCGATGCGTCTCTCCTCGATCATCTGGATGCTTATACGGCGCCGCGTCTGGTTGAGTATTTTGACGATAATCCCTGCGAACGGATCATGTATGAAATGGCGGCTCGATCAATGTCGAGCGTTGCTGATGAGATCGTCGTAACCGGCGCAAAACGCGATAAACAATTGAAGGTCACGGTTTTGGAGAGCTTTTCCGTCGGGGAATATGATATTCAAATTCTATCTGCCGAAGAAAGCGACGGGCTGCAGATATGGCTGGAGGAAAACGGCTATAAAATTCCGGCTGGCGCGACCAAGATTCTCGGCAGCTATATCAAACAGGATATGAAGTTCTTTGTCGCCAAGGTTAATCTGGAGCGCAAGGCCAAAGAGGGCGGTGAAATGTTGAGGCCAATTGCTGTGGCCTATGAAAGCCCGAAATTCATGCTGCCTATTCGACTGGGCACGGTAAATGCGAACGGTACACAGGATTTATTTGTTTATGCCCTGACCAAAGACGGCAAGGTCGAAACCACCAATTACCGGACCCATAAAATTCCAAGCGATAAAGAACTGCCGATTTTCGTCAAAGATGAATTCGGTGATTTCTATAAGGATATGTATAAAACATCTGCTGAGCGCGAAGGTGGACATGGTGTATTTATGGAATATGCCTGGGATATGAATTGGTGTGATCCCTGTGCTGCCGATCCTTTGTCAAATGATCAATTGCGTGAGCTTGGCGTTTTCTGGCTGGAAGATGATAGTGGAAAACCAGGGATTATGCCCCGTCGTCGCGGCCCGAAATCTTTGGCTAAGGACGTATTCGTAACCCGCCTGCATGTGCGCTATGACGCCAAGTCTTTTCCAGAAGATTTGAAGTTTAAAACAACCGGGGATAATACAAACTTCCAAGGACGGTATATCCTTCGACATGCCTTTGAAGGCGAAATGAACTGTCCTGAAGCCGAAGACTATATAACCCGGGTCAATAAGCGAAAAGAAACTGAGATCAAGACCTTGGCCAATCTGACGGGCTGGTCTCGAGGCTATATTCGGGATAAGATCAAGGCCGGCGAAAAGGGCGGTTTTTTGATACCCGTCAAGGATAAGCCTAAGACCGATTGGTGGAATAAAATCTGGCCGGGTGATGATTGATTGTTCAGCTGCAATTAATTGCGCCATTAACTCAATTAAAACAATTACTTATAGTGCTTTATGAATGTTTATTGAGGCGGCCTTTCGTCGTTGAGAATATTTGACTGAATGTTTGTCATTTAACGCTTGAAATGCTAAAAAAGATCAGGTTGCGGCCCCGCGATTCGGCGGGGTTTTGCACATGGAATTTTTAAGCTTGGCGAGCGTCAATGAGCGACGATAACGAAACACCCGAAGACGATCAGGAACCGACCTCACCCGGTGTGCCTGAAGAGGGCGTTTCTCCGGTCACGATCGAAGAGGAGATGAAGCGCTCCTATCTCGATTATGCCATGAGCGTAATTGTTTCTCGCGCTATTCCAGACGTAAGAGACGGGTTGAAACCGGTTCATCGCCGTATCCTTTATTCCATGCATGAAAACGGGTTTACGCGCGAAAAGCCCTATAAAAAGTCCGCCCGCGTTGTCGGTGATGTGATCGGTAAATATCACCCGCACGGGGATAGCGCCGTCTATGATGCGTTGGTACGGCTGGCCCAGGATTTTTCCATGAGCCTGCCGCTGCTTGATGGGCAGGGGAACTTCGGGTCTATTGACGGGGATCCTCCAGCGGCTATGCGATATACCGAGGTTCGCATGGACCATCCGGCGGCTTCGCTGTTGGCCGATATCGAAAAGAACACTGTCAATTTCCAGGAAAATTATGACGCCTCCGAAAGCGAACCGATTGTACTGCCGGCCCGCTTTCCAAACATTCTTGTTAATGGTGCAGGGGGTATTGCTGTCGGTATGGCGACCAATATTCCGCCGCATAATCTGGGCGAAGTTGTCGATGCAACGATCGCGCTATTGGAAAAAGGCGATATCACCGACGAAGAAATTTTAGAGCATATTCCCGGACCTGATTTTCCGACCGGCGGCCTGATCATGGGACAGTCAGGATCTCGGTCCAGCGTCATGACAGGGCGGGGATCAGTCATCATGCGGGCGCGGACCCATATGGAGGAAATCCGTAAGGATCGCCACGCGATTATCGTGACGGAAATACCATATCAGGTGAACAAATCTGCCTTGATTAAAAAAATCGCTGAGTTGGTCCGTGAAAAACGGGTTGAGGGCATAGCCCATTTGCAAGACGAGTCTGACCGGACAGGAATGCGGATCGTCATTGAGCTTAAGAAAGATGCGGTTGCCGATGTGGTGTTGAACCAATTGTTCCGGTTCTCGGCGCTGCAGACAAACTTCTCATCCAATATGCTCGCTTTAAATGGTGGGCGTCCGGAGCAGATGAATGTTCGCCAGATGCTCGAGGCATTCCTTGGGTTTCGTGAAGAAGTCATTGCCCGACGGGCTAAGTTTGATCTGGCCAAGGCTCGTAATCGGGCTCACATTCTCGTCGGGTTGGCGACGGCAGTTGCCAATATTGACGAAGTTATTCGTATCATTCGCAGCTCAGCAAATCCGAAAGAGGCTCGTGAGAACTTGCTGGCTCGAACCTGGCCGGCTAAGGATATGGGCGCATTGATCAAGCTGATTGCTGATCCTCGCTCTAAGCTCCTCGATGACGGCACTATTCAGCTCACAGAAGAGCAGGCGAAGGCGATCCTCGAATTGCGTCTATTGCGATTAACCGCGCTGGGAATGGACGAAATTACGGAAGAAGCGAAAAAGCTCGCTGCGACCATTACGGACCTGCTTGATATTCTAAGGTCGCGCAGTCGAGTGACTGCGATTATCAAAGACGAACTTACTGAAATCAAAGAGAAGTTTTCTGTTCCTCGCCGGTCTGAGTTTGTTGAAGGTGGGCTTGATTTTGACGATGAAGACCTGATCGCGGTCGAAGATATGGTCGTGACTGTGACATCAGAAGGTTATGTCAAGCGGACGGCACTGGATACCTACCGGGCGCAACGCCGCGGCGGCAAAGGCCGGTCCGGCATGTCGACCAAAGACGAGGATTACGTCACGACGGTTTTTGTCGCTTCGACTCACACGCCGGTTCTGTTCTTCTCGTCGACGGGCATGTGTTATAAGCTCAAGGTTTGGAAACTGCCGCTCGGCGGGCCGGCAACTCGCGGCAAGGCGCTTGTCAATCTGCTGCCGCTCGACAAAGAAGAGACCATTAATTCCATTATGGCGCTGCCCGAAGACGAAGACGCCTGGGATACTATGGATATTATGTTCGCGGCCCGATCTGGCGGCGTTCGGCGGAATTCTCTGGCGGACTTCAAGCGTATTAACCGCAATGGCAAGATTGCCATGAAGCCCGATGAAGGCGATGGTATTGTGGATGTGCGCATCTGTTCTGAAGATGATGATGTCCTGCTGACCACGGCGCTTGGTAAGGCTATCCGGTTCCGCGTTACGGATATACGTCGGTTCGTTGGTCGAACCTCCAGCGGTGTTCGCGGGATCAAATTGGCGGATGGCGACGAGGTCATCAGCATGGCGATCTTGCGTCATGTGGATATCGAAACCGATGAAGCGCGCGCCTATATGAAACATGCTAACGCCATGCGGCGAGCCCTGGGTGATGACGCGGAAGATAGTGCCGAAGATATTGATATCGAAACATCGCTTTCGGATGAACGGATCGGCGTTCTTGGGGCTGCTGAACAATTTGTTCTGACGATTGCTGATGATGGATTTGGTAAGCGTTCATCAAGTTATGATTATCGCTGCATGAACCGCGGCGGGCAGGGTGTAACCGCTCAGGAACTTTCTCGTAAAGGCGGGGATAATGCCCGCCTCGTTCGTTCATTTACCATCTCGGAAGATCATCAAATTATGCTGGTCACAGATGGCGGCCAGCTCATCCGCTGTCCGGTGAAAAATATCTCTATTGTTTCAAGATCAGCCCGCGGCGTCACGGTTATCCGCACCCGCGAAGATGAACGCGTCGTGTCGGTTGAGCGAATTGAAGAAAGCGATGATGGCGAAGAAGAAAATGCCGGTGAGACGAATGAGGGGTAGGGTTATTCCTCCTTTATTTGCGATGATTTTTCAACATATCTGATCGTTTTCGACATTGACCCATCAAAGCATCTTCGGCCATAACGCCCCGAAGTCATTATGAATTTTTCCAGTATAACATTTTTGTTCTACTTTTTACCGCTCGTAATCGGGCTCTATTTTGTTGTGAAACGACGGGCTTATCGAAATTTCGTTTTGCTGGTCTTTAGTCTGATATTTTACGCTTGGGGTGAAGGTTACTTCATCCTGCTTTTATTAGGTTCTATTGGTTTTAATCACGTCATATCGCATCAGATTCAATCTCGTCTGGAAAGCAAGTCCGTTTGGTTATCCATAGGCATAATTGGTAACCTTGGATTGCTGGGGTCATTTAAGTATTTGGGCTTTCTCACATCTGAGTTGAATAAATTCGGTGTGGAAGCAATTCAACTTCACCTCCCACTTGGAATTTCATTTTTCACTTTTCAGGCGATGAGTTTGTTAGTCGACGTATATCGAGGGACGAATGCGCCAAAATCTTTGTTGAAAACCGGGCTGTATATTTCGATGTTTCCGCAATTGATTGCAGGCCCGATTGTTAGATTTAATCATATCGATAGACAAATTGATCAACGATCAGAAACATTTGACAAATTTGCTGATGGCATTCGTATTTTTGTTTTAGGTTTAGCTCAAAAGGTGCTGATAGCCGATACATTAGCGATACCCGTTGATTTGGGGTTTTCTGAACCCGCTTCCGCTTTAACGTCATGGGCGGCCTGGCTTGTAATTATTTGCTTTAGTTTCCAGATCTATTTTGATTTTGCCGGATATTCCAACATGGCGATTGGGCTTGGACGAATGCTGGGCTTCGAACTGCCAAAAAATTTCAACTATCCTTATCAGGCGAGTTCGGTTCGTGAATTTTGGCGACGTTGGCATATGACATTGTCACAGTGGTTTAGAGACTATCTCTATATTCCTTTGGGGGGCTCTAAATTAGGACCTCTAAAAACCTATCGAAATCTATTGATCGTTTTTGTTTTGTGTGGCCTTTGGCACGGAGCGGCTTGGACATTTATTTTTTGGGGGCTATGGCATGGCGCATTTTTAGTCCTGGAGCGTCTGTTTTTGTCCAACTCAAACTGGTTAAACCCAGGGCGAATATTGGGTCAAATTTATGTGTTCTTAGCGGTGACATTTGGCTGGGTATTATTTCGATCGCCAGATTTGTCTTATGCCATATCTTTTTGGAAAAATTTAATCGGTCTAGCGTCCGGGGATGTAAGTCACTATCAACTCGGATTTGTTCCCTCTGTATGGTTAGCTTTAACTTTTGCGGTATTGCTTTCATCTGAATATTGGGAACGAAACTTTGTCAGAAAAATGACCCATAAAGTAGGACCAAACGGCGCTATATTAGTTCTGTCCAAATGGTGTCTTGTAACACTTTTGTGCGCCTTGTCATATTTCGTTGTCGCGGCGAATACTCATCAACCATTTCTGTATTTCAGGTTTTAACATGCAATTTGAAATGCGAGTTCAACGAATTTTTGTAACTGTTATTTTGATATTAACACTGATCCCAATGGCGGGGCAGGTGTTAAGTTTTTCAAAAGCTACTGACGTGACAAGCGAAAAGCGAACTTTGACGCAATTTCCGACAGTCGAAAAGCTTTATGAGAAACCAACTGAGTTCACTTCAAATGTGTCGAGTTATTTAAACGACCATTTTGCTGGACGTGGTTTTACCATAAAATACTACAATAAATTCAAACGAAAAATAGATGAAGGCAATCAGCAGGTTTTAGTTGGTCAAAACGATTGGCTGTTCCTGAATTTTTCAACTAGTTGGAGCAATTTCGTCGGTCGTGAAGCTTTGTCGTTCGAAGAGGTTAGAAAGTGGAATCAAACCTTGCAGAGTTTTCGGCGAATTAGTGAAAGCCATGATATATTCTTTTTGGCGACCTATGCACCCAATAAGAACCAGATTTATCCAGAATTTGCTCCGAAACGATTTGGGCAAAAATCAGAATCGCGGCTGGTAACAGATTTGGACTGGGATCTGAAACTGGATCCAGCATTGCTTTCTGGAAAGTCCTTTGCCCCTATGTTTTATAAAACCGATACCCATTGGACTCGTAGTGCTGCTTACCTTGCCTACAGAGAAATTACAGATGCTTTTATTCGTAACGGGCTGGATGTTTATCAGCTCGACAAACGAAATTTGAGTAAAGTTGAACGAACAGATTTTCAAGGCGATTTGGTTGCAATGATCGACGCAAGTTCAACTGGCATAGCAGAGTCGATTACCGAATTTTCAGCCCCGGCAATTTCCCCCAAGCCGAAGCTCACGGTGATTAAGAGTGAATCTGGTGACCCAAGCTTCAATTCACAAATATATGAGCGATCGCCCAAAAACGGTAACTCTATAGTGATTATTGGAGATTCATTTTCTTATGCATTATTGCCTTATTTCAATCACAGTTTTGATCGGGTGATTTTTATCCATAATGAAATCGGAGAGTTCAAATTTGAGTCTGCGCTAAAATATGATCCAGACGCAATTTTGTTTATACCGGTTGAACGATACGCTTCATTGCTTTTGAATTATGAATGAATTTAATTCGCTGGATTTGTTTGATATTGCCGATATAACGCCGCTATGACCCAAAGAACTGCATTATATCCCGGTACTTTTGATCCCATGACCCTTGGGCATTTGGACATTATGAAGCGGGCTAGTCGTCTATGTGATAAGCTGGTTATCGCCGTCGCAATTAATCGAGATAAAAAGCCTTTATTTGATCTCGATGAACGGGTTGAGATGGTTGAGCATGTGGTTGCGCCGTTTCGAGAGTATATTGACGTCGAGGTGAAACCCTTTGAAGGCTTACTGATACATTTTGTTGAACAATGCGGGGCCTCTATGATAGTGCGCGGCTTAAGGGCTGTCTCTGATTTCGAGTATGAATTTCAGATGGCCGGAATGAATGACCGACTTAACCCGGATATTGAAACTGTTTTCCTGATGGCTGATCCCAGATATCAAACGATTGCATCGCGACTGGTCAAGGAAATCGCCCGTCTTGGCGGCGATGTTTCGCAGTTTGTCACGCCTGAGGTTGAGCAGCGTTTAAAGGATAAACTCTAATGCAAAAAAAATATCTGTCGGCTGTTATTTTGAGCACAGCTCTACTCAGTTCTGCCTGTTCCGCCTCTGAAACACAGACCGAGACGACACAATTCGTGGAAACACCTGTCGCAGCCGTGGTTTCAGAAATAACTGAATTCACAGCGCCCGACAATGATTGGCGCGACGTCGATCCCGAAAATTTGCTTTATATTGATACGGATCATGGTCGAATTGCTGTTGAGCTATACCCGGAAATCGCACCGGGACATGTTGAGCGAGTGAAAACATTAACCCGGCAGAAATTTTATGATTTCATCACGTTTCACCGTGTAATCGAAGGCTTCATGAACCAGACGGGTGACCCAAAAGGCGACGGAACCGGCGATTCTGATCTTCCTGATCTTGAGGCTGAATTTGTATTCCGGCGTGGTCCTGAAATGGGGGTGACTTTGGTCGGTACCCGTTCCATCGATCCGCGCAGCCAGGATAAAGGTGAAGCCGGGGTAGGTTTTTATAAAGGTCTTCCTGTTGCAACCCAACCTTCGGCTCAGGCCACCTGGACCAAGGACGGAAAGGTCAAGGCATTTGCGATGCATTGTAAGGGGGTGACTTCTATGGCGCGTTCGCAAGATCCCAATAGTGCCAATTCTCAGTTCTTCCTTATGCGAGGGGCTGCTCCTCACCTGGATGCAGGTTATACGGTATGGGGCAACACGGTTTGGGGGCACGAAGTTCTGACAGCGATTAAAGTGGGAACCAAAGGTGAGGACGCCGGATTTGTGCCTGATAAAATGAACAAGGTTCAGATTGCTGCTGATCTGCCCGCGGAAGAGCGGGTCAATATTCAGGTGTTGAAAACCAATTCACCGTCATTTAACCGATATCTGAAAACGCAAAAAGATGCGGACGGCAACTATCCCGATATTTGTGACATGCAAGTCCCAACTCGACTTAAGCCCTAATTAACAAGGAAAAATCAATGTCTGAGAAACTCATTTTGTCTCTGGATTCTCAAACCGGAGAAACCGGAGACGTCGTCATTAAATTGCGGCCAGATCTGGCGCCTGCCCATGTCGCTCAAATTACCCGTTTGACCGAAGAGGGTTTTTATGACGGGCTGTCTTTTCACCGGGTTATTGACGGATTTATGGCCCAAGGGGGCTGTCCGGACGGAACCGGGATGGGCGGAGCCGATCAAAATATTCCGGCCGAATTCTCGCGTGAGCCGCATGTGCGCGGCGTATGTTCAATGGCTCGGGCGCAAAACCCGAATTCAGCGAGCAGTCAGTTTTTTATCTGCTTTGATGATGCCACATTTCTCGATGGACAATATTCTGTTTGGGGCGTTGTTGAGAGCGGTATGGAATTGGTTGATGCTTTACCTAAGGGTGAACCACCGCGCTATCCGGGTAAGATTGTCAAAGCGACTATTGCCTGACCCTTGGCTAGCCGATAAAATAACAGGCGCAATTGGCACCCTCTGAGGTGCCTAATTTTTTGGTTGTTGTAAAAATGAAAGTAGATTTGTTCGATTTCGAATTGCCAAACGACGCGATTGCCTTACGGCCTGCGTCGCCGCGCGATCATGCCCGCCTGTTGCAAGTCGCAGACAATGGTAATGTTTCAGACCATAACGTGTATAACCTGCCCGAATTGTTAGAAGCTGGTGACATATTGGTCTTGAACAATACGCGAGTTCTTCCGGCGGCACTCATCGGTACTCGACCAGCCCGGGCTCATGGCGGCGGCAGCGATGTGAAAATTGATGTAAATTTACATAAACAAATATCGGGCCGTCAGTGGAAAGCCTTCATCCGTCCGGCAAAACGACTGAAAGCTGGGGACGATGTTCATTTTTCACCCTCGCTCAAAGCAAATGTACTTGCAGATCCAGATCACGGGGAATGCGTATTAGAGTTCAATCACTCAGATCAGGATTTGTTAGAGGCAATTGAAGGATTGGGAGCGCCCCCGTTGCCTCCCTATATCGCCCGTCAGCGGGCTGTGGATGATCGGGATGTGATTGATTATCAAACCATTTATGCAAAAGATACGGGATCTGTCGCGGCGCCAACAGCCGGATTACATTTTACAGATGCTCTATTCGAAGCCCTATCCAATAAAGGGGTTGAGATTCTATACGTGACGCTTCACGTCGGCGCCGGAACATTTTTACCTGTCAAATCTGATGATACAAAGGATCACGACATGCATAGCGAATGGTTCACGCTCGACGCTGATACTGCGACGCGGATAAATAAAGCCAAGTCTGAGGGGAAGCGGGTTGTTGCAGTGGGCACTACGAGTCTTAGGGCGTTAGAAAGCGCAGCGAAAGATGGAAAAATTGATGCGGTGTCCGGTGAAACCGATATCTTCATTACGCCTGGATATGATTTTCAAATGGTCGACGGATTGATGACAAATTTTCATTTGCCAAAATCTACCTTATTTATGCTGGTCAGTGCCATGTGTGGGTTGGGACCAATGCAGGCAGCCTATCGGCATGCAATAGATACAGGATATCGTTTTTATTCTTATGGCGACTCAAGTCTGCTATGGAAAATGAGGTAATATGGCGCATTTCCCTTTTGAAATATCAGCAAGCCAAGGGCAGGCGCGAACTGGTGTTTTAAAAACACCTCGGGGCGAGATACGGACGCCGGCCTTTATGCCCGTTGGTACAGCGGGCACAGTCAAAGGCGTTTATATGGATCAGGTGCGCGAGGCAGGATCTGATATTATTTTGGGTAACACCTATCATCTTATGTTGCGGCCGGGTGCTGAACGGGTCAAAAAACTCGGGGGTCTGCATCGGTTTGGAGGGTGGTCCGGCCCGATATTGACCGATTCCGGTGGTTTTCAGGTCTGGTCATTGTCTAAACTTCGGAAAATGACAGAGGAGGGGGTCACCTTTCAAAGTCATATTGACGGATCCAAGCATTTGCTGACTCCTGAGCGCTCAATTGAAATTCAGGCGGATTTGTTAGGGGCTGACATTTCAATGCAGCTTGATGAATGTACTGAATTCCCATCTCCGTTTAACAAAGCCAAATCATCCATGGAGTTATCCTTGAGGTGGGGGCGACGGTCACTGGAATATTTTGGTGAACGCGAAAACCAAACACTTTTCGCTATAATTCAGGGTTCCACATTTCCTGAATTGCGCCGACAAAGCGCCGAGGCCAGTGTCTTGGAAATGACAGCAGGCGGCTATGGCGGATTTGCCGTGGGTGGACTTGCCGTCGGTGAAGGGCATGACGCCATGTGCGACACACTGGAATTTACAGTGCCGTTTTTACCGAAAGAGCGCCCACGATATCTTATGGGTGTTGGAAAACCAATTGATATTGTTGAAGCTGTTGCTCGCGGCATTGATATGTTTGATTGCGTGATACCCACCCGGTCTGGGCGTCACGGACAGGTCTGGACGGACACGGGGCCCTATAATATCAAGAATGCGAGGTTTGCTGAAGATGAAACGCCGTTAGATGCGTTGATCAATTGCGAAGCCAGTCAAAATTATAGCAAGGCCTATATACACCATCTGGTGCGATCCGGTGAGCTTTTGGGTGCCATGATATTGAGTTGGCACAACATTGCTTATTTTCAGAAACTTATGCAGCGGATTCGCGTCTCGATCTCGGAAAACGCGTTTGATAAATTTGCTCAGGAGTTTCGTGCAAACTGGTCGTCAAAATCCTGAAAAATTCGAGTAATAATAAGGGCGTGATCCTGCGTCATTTTGTGCCAAAATTGCCGATTTTAGCTCTTGACCTGCGCAAGTCTCGCTCCTAGTTTCCGCGCTCTTTGGACGAGCCCGTAGCTCAGTTGGTAGAGCAACTGACTTTTAATCAGTAGGTCCAGGGTTCGAATCCCTGCGGGCTCACCAAATTCCTCCCGAATTTATCTTTAAATGAAATTGGCGAATGATCTCTGTCGTATGTCTTTGTATTTCAGTGGTTTTTTGTCATAATTTCGCCACATTCATCGAATTTTCGGGGACTTGTTGCTTAGAAGTGATGCATTTTGGCAACTTCTACGAAAAATTCTATACAAATCAGTCAATTAATCCGTTCTAACACTGGTCAAATCAAAATAAATCGTGTAGCGGAACTGTTCGTATCCGCCATTACCCTGGCGGGTAGGTCGATCTACGCGTGAAAAACGCACAACAAATTTACGGCGAATACGTCGTAGTCGGAGGAAAGATTATGAAGCTTAAGCTTCTTGCAGCGGTCGCAGCAACCGCAATTCTTGGTGCCCCTTCATTTGCATATGCGGGTGACGAAGATTCAGGTTGGTACCTGCGCGGTAACGTTGGTTACGGTTCGCACACAGATATGGATTTCACGGGCGCACTCGTTGGTGACGTCGAAAGTGAAGGTAACGTAGCCGGATCACTTGGCATTGGCTATGATTTTGGAGACAATTGGAGAATCGAGCTCGACGGTGCGTCACTCTGGACGGATATGGGGCAGATCGGTCAAGTTCCAAACTCATATGCGAAAATCCGTACAAATTCCGCTATGATGAATGTCATCTATGACTTTAATGATTTCGGTCGCTGGGAACCTTATATCGGAGCTGGTGTTGGTATTGTACAAGCAAATTTGAAAGCACAGGCGCATGATTTAGCGATTGGAACTGTCTATGTTGACAATCCTGTTTGTATTCCTGGTGCGACCTGCGCATTTGATGATAGTGCGACAGGGATAGGCTGGCAGCTACTGGCTGGATTGGGCTATAATATTACTGAAAAGCTCACTTGGGATACGCACTACCGTTATCAAAACGCGAATGATGGTGATTTTGAAGGCGTCATCAATGGAAGCTCAGCTGGTACGGCAAATCTCGACGATATTGGTGCCCACATGCTTATGACGGGTTTCCGTTATAACTTTGGCGGCAAGGCGGCTCCTAAGTATACATGTTGGGACGGGTCTGAAGTCAAATCTTTGGCGGATTGTCCAGAAAAGCCACCGGCTAAACAAGTTTGCTGGAACGGCGATGAAATTCTCGCGACTGATACATGTCCACCACGTCCAGTTGAAATGCAAACATGTTGGGACGGAACAGAAATTCCAGTTACCAGCACGTGTCCTCCACAGCGTGAGACCTTTGTTTGTACAGACGGAACGGTTGTTTATGACAGCGTAGCAAACTGCCCGCAAATTCAGGCACTTTGCGCCAACCAGTATCGTCAGGAGATCATCTATTATGAGTTTGACCGTGGTCAGTCTGCTGAGACACGTGACACAATTCAACGTATCCTGAATACTGGCGAATATTGTTCAGTCGACAGTATCCGCGTTGTCGGTCACACGGATACATCCGGTTCAGCCGCTTATAACCTGCGTCTTTCAGAGCGTCGCGCCAAAGACGCCCGCGACGAGCTGGTTCGTCAGGGTATCAACTCTGCGATTATTTCTTCAGAAGGTAAGGGTGAAACCGAACCATTCGTCCCAACAGGTGACGGTGTGAAGGAACAGCTTAACCGTCGGACAGAAGTTCTGATCACGCTGAGTGAAACTGGCGTAATCACGAACTAATCCGAAATCGGATATAAGATTTAGGGCCCGGTTTTTACCGGGCTTTTTTTTTTGGAATTTTTTTTCGTCCCGATATTGAATTCGAGCTAGTTATTGCCTGGGACCCCAACTATCCGTTAGTCTTGTTCCAAATTCGTGGAAATAGTCATGTCATCACTTATTCTGTCCGAGACAGAAACAGAAATAATTACCCGTGCCGAGGCACTGTTTGATCCAATGCTGGCGTCCTTACTGTCCTGGTCGTCGATCAATTCTGGCAGCCGCAATACGGCCGGATTGGCAAAAATGCGGCAAGCTATCATGGATTATGCGCAAGATTTGCCCGGTGAGGTCAGCGAAGCCCCACTTTCAAAAGGCAAACATGTCGGCAATGATGGTGTGCAAAATGATGTAACCTATGAACCGGCGGTCAAAGTCACTGTCCGACCAGACGCTCCTATACAATTAGTTCTAACCGGGCATTATGATACGGTGTTTCCCGACAACAGCGCCTTCCAAACGCCTGTGGAAATTGACGAAGATACAATAAATGGCCCGGGCGTTGCGGATATGAAGGGCGGCATTCTTGTCATGATCAACGCCCTGCGTTTGCTCGAAAAATCCGAGCACGCAGAGAATATCGGGTATAATATTTTACTCAGCCCTGACGAAGAAATCGGTTCTCCGGGCTCGTCCAGCCTGCTTATGGAGCTTGGAAAGAAATCCCATGTTGGATTGACCTATGAGCCGGCCTTGGCCGACGGATCTCTGGCTGGGGCTCGCAAAGGCAGTGGTAACTTCGCGCTCATCATCAAAGGGCGCGCCGCCCATGCTGGCCGGGAACATCATCTGGGGCGCAATGCGATCGCTGCCATGGCTGAATTTTCAGTGGCCCTTGACGCGCTAAACGGACAGCGCGCAGGCGTGACCTTTAATATAGCCAAAATTGACGGCGGTGGTGCAGTGAATATTGTGCCTGAACTCGCCATTGGGCGGTTCAATGTGCGCATGTTGGAAACGGAGGATATGGCTTGGATCGAAAGTCAATTGGACCGCTTGGTTGCGCAGATCAACGCGAAAGACGGCATTACAGCGGAAATGACTGGCGGGTTCACCCGTCCGCCCAAACCCATGGCACCTGCCAATCAAATGGTGTTTGACTGGGTTAAGCAGGCCGGTGATGCCCTGGGGCAAACCATTAAATGGGCGCCAAGCGGCGGCGTATGTGAAGGCAATAACCTTTGGGCTTCCGGATGTCCGAATGTTGATACATTGGGCGTTCGCGGCGGTGAAATTCATTCCGATCGCGAATTTATCAAAGTTTCAAGCCTGGTTGAGCGAACTAAATTGTCCACGCTGATTTTGCTAAAACTGGCCAGTGGTGAGTTTGATGCGGCAAAGGCCAAAGCTTTGGCGATGGGGGCGGCCTAATGTTAGTCGCGCGTCCGGCAACCACAGATGATTTTGACGCCCTGGTTAATCTGGCGCGTCGGGCGGGCGCTGGTTTTACCTCCCTTGCCGTCGGGGATGAGGCTTTGCAACGCCGATTGGTGAAATCAGAAAAAAGCTTTACGTCCAAAACATCGATTTCCCCAGACCATGTCTATCTTTTGATGCTGGAAGATACAGACACAGGGACAATCTGTGGGATGAGCGCTGTGAAAGCGCAAATCGGTATTCGTGATCCGTTTTTCAATTTTCGTATTTTAAAAATCGCGCAAAAGTCCGAAGTAACAGACCGTCGTTTTGACATGGACGTTCTGATTCTGGTCAATGAATATGCGGGAGCATCAGAGGTCGGCTCGCTTTTTGTGACGTCGGATATGCGGGGCGCAGGAGCCGGACGATTAATTTCCCAGGCCCGATATATGTTGATGGCAGCCGATCGAGAGCGATTTTCTGATACGATTATTTCTGAATTGCGCGGTCACGTGGATGAAAACGGATATTCCCCATTTTGGGAAGCAATCGGGCGTAAGTTTTTCAAAATGGACTTTAATGAAGCCGATCAAATTTCAGCGGAAAAAGATAATCAGTTTATTCTTGATCTTATGCCCACTTTCCCAATCTACGCGGAACTTCTCCCAGATGACGCCAAAGCGGTTATGGGGCAAACCCATCCGGCGGGTATAGGCGCGCGTCGTTACCTTGAGGGTGAGGGTTTTCGGTATAACGGCGTGATCGATATTTTCGATGGTGGTCCATCCGTAAGCGCACCTCGCGACGATATCAGGACCATCAAAGACAGTCGTATCATAACCGTGTCTGGCGAAAAAAACATTAAAAACGGACATTTAGCCATGATCAGCAATGACCAGATCGATAGTTTTCGGTGTGTCCTGGATAAATTGGAGTTTGAGGAAGATGGGGTTTGGTTAAGCCCATCAGCCTTAAAAGTTTTAGATCTATCGCAAGGCGATCAGGTAAGAATTTGGGTAAAACGATGAGCAAGAATTATATCAACGGCGAATGGAAAACCGGGCAAGGTGCGCCGTTTGACAGTGTCGATCCTGCCGCACAAGACGTCATCTGGACAGGTCACGCGGCAAATGATGATGATGTCGCCGCGGCGTTCACGGCGGCCAGAAACGCTTTTGACGCTTGGTCGATTACGCCGATCGAAAAGCGCATGGCGATCGTGGAGAAATATAAAGAGCTGGCCATCGCAGCCAAGCCGGCAATGGCGAAACTGATCGCCAGGGAAACCGGTAAAGTACTTTGGGACGCGACAGGGGAAGCCAGCGCCTTGTCCGCCAAAGTCGAAATTTCATTACGCTCTTACCAGGACCGGACCGGGCAATCCACCCAGGACACGGCTTTTGGCAGGGCGGAGCTGCAACACCGCGCGCATGGTGTCATGGCGGTTTTGGGGCCGTATAATTTTCCGGCGCATCTCCCAAACGGACAAATTATTCCGGCGCTCATTGCAGGGAATACGGTCGTGTTTAAACCGAGTGAGCAAACCCCGGCCGTGGGTGAAGCTTTGATCCGTCTATATGCAGAGGCGGGATTCCCCAAAGGCGTGATCAATATGGTGCAAGGTGCCCGACAGGTCGGCGCGGCGATAATTAAAAATCCTGAGGTTGATGGTCTTTTGTTTACCGGATCACCGGGTACAGGGGCCTTTATACATAAACATTTCGGCGGGCGTCCGGAAGTTATTCTGGCGCTGGAAATGGGTGGTAATAATCCGCTGATCGTCTGGGACACAGAAGATGTCAAAGCTGCGGCCAGCCTTGCTGTGCAGTCGGCCTATATCACATCCGGTCAGCGATGTACCTGTACACGTCGCCTGATCATTCCGGACAATCGCTGGGGTGAGCAATTAATCGAGGAAATTCACGCGCAGACGCAAAACCTGACTTTAGGCAGTTGGGAAGAGGGCGACAATGTTTCAACAGGCCCATTGGTCAGCGCCGCGACCGCGGACTATGTGGTCAAAAAAGCGGCAGAGTTGGCCGATGCAGGCGGCACAGTAATCAAGCCAACCCGAATTTCTGACAAGGGGCCAGCCTTTGTCGAACCCGGAATTTATGACGTCACAGGATGTGTGGTCGAAGATGAAGAGATTTTCGGGCCTGTCTTAAAGGTTATTCGGGTCAAGGATTGGGACGCAGCCATAGCTGAGGCCAATAATACTAAGTACGGACTGGCGGCTGGATTAGTGTCAGATGACACATCGCTTTGGACCGAATTTAAATGCCGGATTAAAGCTGGGGTCGTGAATTTCAACCGTCCGACCACTGGCGCGGCCAGCTTCCTGCCCTTTGGTGGGCCGGGCGCGTCGGGCAACCACAATCCGGGGGCCTATTATTCCGCTGATTTTTGTGCCTGGCCTATGGCATCGCAAGTTGCTGATGCGCCTGAATACATGCCCATAAAGGGGCAAAAATCATGATGAGCATGGAATCCAATTTTGATGGCCTGATCGGACCGACCCATAATTATGGCGGGTTGTCAGACGGTAATCTGGCGTCGGCCAAGAATGCTGGTTTGGTGGCGCGTCCGCGTGAGGCCGCGTTGCAGGGTCTTCAAAAAATGAAGCTGATGCATGATCTGGGTCTCTGGCAAGGGGTGTTACCGCCGCAGCAGCGCCCGTTTCTTCCGGGTTTACGTCAATTTGGATTTTCAGGAACGGACACGGAAATTTATACCAAGGCCTGGGCCGAAGCGCCGATCCTGACCAAAAATATGATGTCGGCATCCAGTATGTGGTCCGCCAATGCGGCGACTGTCAGCCCCTCTGTCGACTGTGCAGATGGAAAGCTCAACCTGACCCCGGCTAATTTGTCGACGATGCTGCACCGCTCTATTGAACATCCTCAGACCGAACGCGCGCTCAAACGGGCGTTTCCATTTGCCAATGTCCATCCGGCCTTGCACGGACAGTCTGTTCTGGCAGATGAAGGTGCCGCCAACCATGTGCGTCTGTGCGCTGAACGCGCGGCCAAGGGCGTAGAACTATTTGTTTTTGGCCGTGAGGGGTTTGATCCAATGCGCCCCGGTTTTCCAGCCCGACAAACGCGCGAGTCGTGCACGGCGATAGCGCGTCAGCATGGTCTTGATCCGGACAGAACGGTTTTTGTCCGGCAATCCGATGCGGCGATTGACGCGGGGGCATTCCACAATGATGTGGTCTGCGTCGGGGCCCTGAATACGCTGTTTTATCATGAGCTCGCCTTTGAGGACATGGCCGATATGCAGGCGCGTATTCGGGCGGCGTCCAAGGACTTGTTTGATCCGCATTTTGAAGAAGTGTCACAAAAGGACGTGCCGATTAAAGATGCCATCACGTCCTATCTGTTTAATTCTATGCTGGTTCAGTTCCCGGGGGATGACGGGCTGACTTTGATCGCACCGAATGAGGTCGAAGACACGCCGTCTACCCGTGCCTATTGCGAAAAACTCACAGCCGGAAACGGCCCAATTCAATCTGTTCGATTTGTTGATGTCCGCCAATCTATGCGCAATGGCGGCGGACCCGCCTGTCTGCGTCTGCGTGTAACAATGACGGCGGATGAATGGGCACAGGTCAATCCCGGACAGGTATTAAACGCCGACAGCTTCGCCAGGCTTTCCGACTGGGTCACGCGCCACTACCGCGAAACCCTGTCGCCAGAGGACCTGCCCGATCCGTCTTTGATGCATGAAAGCTTCGCGGCGCTCGATGAATTGACCCAGATTATGAATCTCGGCTCTGATTTCTATCCGTTTCAGCGGGCGAATTAACTCGCCTTGGCAAATCGTCCGCCGGCGCTGGCGTAGCTCTGTGTTCCGGTATGGTAGACTTTGTCCTTGGGTAGGATTTGATCGACCGCATACATTTTGTCAGATTGAGACATAAATTCGTAAATCGGTCCGAAATCTTTATAGGTCGCGTCGAGTAATTCCTCGAAAGAATTGATGGCGAAATAGACCTGTTGGAAATCATCAATCCGGTAATCGGTCTGCATGATCCGTTCGAGGTCAAAATGAATTCGGTTAGGTGAGGGATCATCCAGGCTGAAGAGGCTTTCGGTTCGAGAAGAAACAATGCCCGCCCCGTAAATTTTCATGCCGTCCTTCGTATTCATCAGGCCAAACTCGACGGTATACCAATAAAGCCGAGCCAAGTTTTTCAAGCAATCATAGTTTAAGGCCCGTAATCCACCTTTACCATACGCTTCCATATAATTGGCAAAAACTGGCTGGGTCAGAAGCGGCACATGGCCAAAGACATCGTGAAAAATATCCGGCTCCTGCAGATAGTCGAGCTGATCGCGGCTGCGGATAAACCGCCCGGCCGGGAAACGTCGGTTGGCGAGGTGATCAAAGAAAATATCATCGGGAATAAGATGTGGGACGGAAATGACCTTCCAACCCGTCAGATCAAACAAAGGTTTATTGATTTTATCGAAATCCGGAATGCCGCCATCATTCAGGTTGAGAGCTTCGAGGCCCGTGTAAAACTCCGGCACAGCGCGATCTGCCAGGATTTTGACCTGTTGTTCATAGAGCTTTTGCCAGACCGCGTGCTCGTCATCGGTATATTGACTCCAACGCTGCTCAATCGTGAAGTCAGCGGCAGGTGTTTGAGCTGCAATTACGGGGTCATTTATCGCCATGAACGCGCACCTTATTGAAATTATGTGCGCATGATATGCAAGAATTATTAAAAATCATGCCGTATATTCGGTAAAAGGCAGAATAAATCCATCGAAAATTCGTTTGCCTAATATCAAAGACGCAACAGATTAGTCGTTTGCTTTTTTCTTCCCAAACAGGCTGCCCAGCGCATCTTCGAGTGTCGGCTCTTTTTCTTCCGCTTTGGTTTCCGTTTCTTCAGTCTGCGCCTCATCTTCTGATACAGGATCTTGAGCCTTCTCCACGCCTAAAATGCCGCCCAATAGATCGGTGACAACATCTTCCGGCTGGGTTGGCGTAGGTTCAGCTTGCGGTGTCTGAACCGGGGTTGGCTCGGCCGGGGTCTCTGAGGTTGCAGGATCGGTTGGTGCGGGTTCTGCAACAGGATTTTTAGGGGTTCCCAACACGCCGCCCAGGACATCTCCCAGCCCGCCGCCGACTTGTTCTTGTAAGGTCCGACCAAGTTCGGCCTTGGCCCGTTGCGCTGCGATCTGGCCCAATAGCTCGCTATCCAGGCCCGTGCTGAGGTTATTAAATGATCCTTTCATACGAAGCGGAATACCAAAGCTGGCCAAGTCACTGGCGGCTGACCCGGTTAATCTCGGACGGAAGCTGAAATCAATCGTTTGATTGCCAAGGTCAAGCTGCCCTTTGCCAGAGGCGGATGCGTCGAGCGCTTTTAGATTAAAATTGTCGATGCTGACCACGCCGTTCTTAATATTAAACAATCCGACAATGTCATTAAACTTGGTTTTATAGGTCTTGCCGATTCCGGACGGAATAACCCGGGAGGTCAAGGCGCTGTCAATGCCGGTCATGAATTGACCAAGATCGATCCCAGCAAGTTCACCGTTTAAGACTTTGAAATCGCCGACCCCTTCTAGTGAGCGCATTATGTCGGCCTGCGAATGTCCCTGACCTTTAACCTCCAATAATGTATGCCCTTCGCCTGTCAGGCTGGTGTAATTGGCAACAGCGCCGAGGAATGTATTGGAGCGGATGTCATCCAGTTTCACATCCATGGCAAAGGCCGGTACGGCTTGCGAAGCGTCCAGGCTGGCGGTCAATGTCCCCAACCCGCCATACATATTAATTTGCGGCAGCTTGGCGACAAGGACACCGTCGCGAATGGTGGCGGTAAAATCAGTTTTTCCCATATTTAATCGGGTCATCAGGATTTCCGGCGTCGAGATATTAAAGGTTCCGTCAATGGCTCTTAAGGCGTTGAAGTTGATCGGGGTCTCGCTCCAGGGCTGAATGCCGGCATTGGGGCGTTGCGCGGTGTAAGCGGCCATATAAGGTTTGAGGTCTAGAGATCCGAGTTGCAGATTGCCGACAACATTGGGTTTGCCTTGGCGCAAATCCATCGTGAAGTCGCCTTTGCCGTTAATGGCGTCCATGACCAGATCCGCATTACTAAATTTGATTTCGGCCGGATTGCCAGTCACGGCGCCGGAAATTGAGACATTTTCATAAATCTCGCCCGCTGCCGTGCTCGGCGGTAAATCTGTTCCTGATCGCGCAGCAAGTGAGCGCGAGGAGGGGATATCGGCGGCAAGATTACCATCAAGCGTAAAGCCGTTTCTTAAGGCCGCTGATCCGTTAAATGATCCATTGAGCTGCCCTTTGGAAAGCTCCGCCGAAACCCCGTCAAAGGATAGGGCATCGGCCGGGCCGGAAATTTTACCATTGGCGCGCATTTCGCCGATCACATCTGCATAGGGGATATTCATCCCGGTCAACGACGCGACCTTTTGTGCCGAGGGGACCAGTGAAGTGAATTCCCCGTTTAGGGATAGCGCGTCGCCGATTTTGTCAATTGTCCCGACATAGCTGGCATTCAGCGCGTCGCCCTTGGTTTCGGCCTTGGTCAGATTTAGGGTCAGTTGTTCGCCTTGCATCTGCAAGGTGCCGGATGTGTCAAAATTACCTAAGGCAGCTGCCTGCGGAGCCTCGATTTTGGCGGCGTTGGCAAGTGCGGGAACGGATGGAGACTGGGCATCAAAGCTCCCGTCAAGTGACAAACTATCTGTAAATTGACCTTGTCCGGTAAATGATCCGGTCAGGTATTCACCTTGTGTATTAGCCTGCAGGTTTCTAAGCGTCACGGTTTTATCGTTCAGATCAAGCTGACCTTTGGTAGAAAGCGTGCCTAATGCGGCGGCTTGCGGCAAGTCCATACTAAGGCGTGTGACCAGTCCCGGGACAGAGGCGATATCGGCATCAAAACTACCATTCGCGACGAGAGAATCTCCAAACGTGCCTGCGCCCGTAAATGTGCCCGCAAGACCATCGCCTGTAACTTTGGCGGTGATGTTCTGGGCCGCGAAGCCCGTATCCTGCGCGTTGAAGTCCGCCTTGAGGTTGAGCGTCTTTGCAACGTCTATGCCTTGAATGTCTTGACCTGTGATTTTTGCGATGGCCGGCAGGTCACGCACGTCCAGGTCGATATTGCCATCCAAGACGGGTTTGTCGGCAAGTTGTGCATTGCCCTTGAAAATCATATCCAAAAGCGGGCCGCCTAGACCGATATCCGCGTTTTTAATGGTCATGACTTGACCGTCATAACGATAGGTCCCGGCCAGTTTGATCCGGTTTGCTAATTGAATGACAGGGAAATCCAATTCGGGGAGAAAACCAGCCATTTTGGAAAGGTCAGACACCTCACCGTTCAGGTCAAGCTCAAACGCTATGTCTTCGCTTTGCAAGAAGGCGCCATCGCCAGCCATGTCGGTAAATGAGGTTTTGATATCAAAGGTAACGGGGGTCGATTGGCCGTCAAGAAAGGCTCGGGGCGTATCCAGACGCAACTTTAAATCAACAGGTTCGCCGTTGAAAATTACATCGCCGTCAATACTAACGGGCTTTGACAGGCTCGGCAAAGAGAAGGCGAGATTGGCGTCCTTTAGATCATAGGCCTGGTTAGACACAGCATCGACATAGGTAATTGCGCCGTTTTCGATGGCAAACTTCCCTATGGCGGGGTCGATATTTTTGTAACGCCCATCGCGTTTGAAGGGGCCGGTCTCTGTAGGGGCTTGTTCTGTATCGCTGTCACCAAACTCCCAATTGGCCGAGCCATCTGATCGTTTTTCCAGATTGATCATTGGACGAATAAGCTCAAAGGATGAAATTTCGACCCGTTTCGAAAACAGTGGCAAGAGTTTCACGCGGGCTTCCAGACTGTCCATACTGGCAAAGTTTTGGGCTGAATATCCATCCGGGTTTGAGATGGTAACTTTTTCGGTGCGGGCACGAATGGTTGGAAAAACGGATAGTTTGACGTCACCTTCAATCATTACATCGCGCTGCAATTCCTTGGTCAACTGGGTCTGGATTTTATCTTTGTAGACAGATGAGGGAACCAATGAAGGCAGGGCCAAAGCGCCGGCGATCAGGAAAATAAGTACAACAAAAATTCCGATAACGAATTTTTTCATTTTTATGCCCTCAATTCACTTGTGTGTTTCATGTTACTAATGGTTTGAATATGAACGCCAGCGAAATCGAACATTCATTATCGCATTCTCCCGAAAACGTGACAATAATAGCCTGAATAGCAATTGCAGTCAGCATCTGTTAATTTCAAATTGATTAACCTATAGTCAGAGTCATAGCTCAGACATCGCGCCACAGGAGGACATTATGTGCAATCATGATCACACCCACGATGAGGTCCAGGACAAAGACACAAGGGATATGCTCAGCCGCCGCCGCGCGATCCAGGCTCTCGCTGCTGGCGGTATCGTCACCGTTGGTTCGACCAGTCTAACCGCCTGTACAACCAATCCTGAAACAGGGCGCACCCAGGCAGCTCTGATGCCGGAAAGCCAGCTCAATCAACTGGCGGCAGCCAGCTGGGCTGAGGCCAAGGCTAAAACACCGGTTTCAACAGATCCGCGCTATACGACCCGTATCCGCAATATTGGGACCCGGATCGCGCGTGGTGCCAATCGCGGCGACCAATCCTGGGATTATGCGGTCTTTGATACGGATACGAAAAATGCCTTCGTACTGCCGGGAAACCGGGTTGGCTTTTACAAAGGCATGATGGACTTCACCGATAATGACGACCAGATCGCCGCCATTATGGGCCACGAGGTCGGGCACGTTACAGGTAGTCATGCCCGGGAGCGTGTGAGTCAGCAGCTTTTAGGGCAGGTCGCGGTTGCCGGCGGAACCATGATTGCCGGCTCTCAACTGTCTAAGAGATGTCGGACGTCTGCGCGGACTCAGACTGAATATAATCGATGTATGCGCAGCGCGAGCCGCAATACGCAATTGATCAATGCGGCGATGGGCATGGGCCTGGCCGTTGGGGTTGTTTTGCCGTTCTCACGTAAGCATGAACTTGAGTCGGATAAACTCGGTGCGCTTTACATGAAGCGAGCCGGATATAATCCGAATGAGGCGGTTCGCCTTTGGGAAAAAATGGCTGAAAACAGTCCGCGCCGTCAGCCGGAATTCCTCTCAACCCACCCGGATCCATCCCGTCGGGCCAAGGAATTACATGATTATATCCGGGCCCATGACGCGCTGGGTAGCCAGGGCTGGCAAAGCTATAAAATCCCAAAAGCCTCATAGGGATTTTGGACGTAAAATTTTTAAAAACCTGACTTGATAGGCTGTGTTCCTTCGTATAGAAGGCGCAGCCTATTGGCTTTTTTGGAGCCGCCTTAGCTCAGTTGGTTAGAGCGCCGGTTTGTGGAACCGGAGGTCCTTGGTTCGAGACCAAGAGGCGGTACCATTTTTCAAATGATTTTGATTGTGATGTCAGTTTTCAACTGACTTGCGATGATGTGCGGCCTAAAGTGCCCATATGTCGACCTCGAATATTATCCTGCTGACCTTAATTGCCTATAAGATCTTATTGCTGGGCATCGGGTTCTGGGCCTCGCGCCGTATTAAGACCGAGGGCGATTTTTTCCTGGCAGGTCAGGGATTGGGTGCGTGGACGGCCGGCTTGTCATATGCCGCGTCTACGTCTTCGGCCTGGGTCTTATTGGGCTTTACGGGCATGGTCTATTCTCAGGGTCTAGTTGGGCTTTGGCTTCTTCCTGGGATATTTGGCGGTTATATGATGACCTGGCTGGTCATGGGGCCTCGTCTTCATGCGGAAACTGCGGAACGGAAATATATCACAGTTGTTGACTTTCTCACGGGGGACCTGGATTCAAAATGGCGCCGGATCATCGGCATTGTTGCAGCTTTGATGATTATCTTTTGTTTTGTGTTTTATATTTCCAGTCAGTTTCAGGCAGCCGGCAATGCGCTGACATCCATTTTTGGGATGAATGGCACAGAAGCCATATTGCTCGGGGCAACCATTATTGTGATTTATTGTCTTCTAGGCGGGTTTTGGGCGGCCAGTATAACGGATGCCTTTCAGGCGCTGGTGATGCTTCTGGCCTGTATTTTGGTCCCAATTGCGACTGTCTCCGCGGCTGGCGGCATGGGGCCAGCGATCGAAACCTTGAAGACCTTAGAAACCGGGTCATTTTTTGAGATAACCGGCGAAGCTGTCGGAATGGCAGGGGTGGGCCTGGCCATGGGTCTGATAGGGACCGGGTTTGGCGCTATGGGGCAGCCACAACTCCTCAACCGGATTATGGCGGTGAAATCTTCATCCGAACGATTAAAAGCCGCATTTATCACTATCGGCTGGGGTGCGATCATCTTTACGGGGCTGGTCTGTATGGCGCTTGCCGCCCGGTCTATGGCGCTTGATGTAGACGGCGAAAGCCTGTTTTTTGCCGCGGCAGAAGCCTATCTGCCAGCGGTCTTGGCGGGGGTTGTTATTGCGGCTGTTTTATCGGCGGTTATGTCAACGGTCGACAGTTTGTTATTGGCCGCAGCCTCAGCCGTTTCGCATGATATGGGGATAAATTATGCCGACCCGAAAAAGGCCTTGTTTTTTGGCCGTTTGGCGATGGTGATTGTTGCGATTTTCGCTGTTCTCCTGACGTTATACGCACCCAAAGATATCTTTTCCCGCGTGCTCTTTGGTTGGGTGGCTTTGGGGGCTGCGTTTGGGCCCACGCTCTTGACCAAATGTCTAGGCTGGCAGGTGAAAGCGCAGATGATATTGACGGCGATACTGGTTGGGTTTTTCACCGCTGTCTATTTTTCAAATGTCCCCGGTTCCGGGGCTGACGTCATGGAAAAATGGATGAGTTGGGTCTTTGGGTTAGCTATTTTATTCTTAGGCCGTATCAGATAAATGCTCTTGGCCGAGCTCATTCCTTAATCAAGCTTTTACCATAACTGGCCTAGTTTGTGCTTTAGCGGAGGACTTATGGGTCAATTGGCAAAATCCCAACTGGACGAGAAAGATATTCGCGCATTAGTGCGTCATCCGGATCCGGAAAGGCGCGCGCAGGCGGCTCAGTCCATATGCCGGACCTATCGGGACGGTAAACTTTCTGATGTTGAACGCTTATTTGCGCGGCGTTTGCTGGCTCATATGGCCGAAGACGCCGTTGCGATTGTTCGGCGGGCTCTGGCCGTCACCCTAAAGAATTCACCGGAACTGCCCCGTGATATCGCGCTGAAGCTTGCTGCGGATATCGATAATATTGCTGTGCCCTTACTGCAGAATTCGCCGGTATTTACCGATATCGATCTGATTGAGGTTTTACGTTCCAAAGCCGCGGCAAAAGTCCGAGCGATCGCCAAAAGACCCAGTGTCAGCGGTGATATTGTGCGGGCCATTATCCGGTATGGAGACAGCTATGCGGTTGCGGATGTTGCGGCGAACGACGGTGCGGATATTGACCGAAAAACTGCCGAACATATGCTGCGTCTATATCACGATAATGATCTTCTAAAGAATGCTTTCATATCCCGTCGCGATCTTCCCGCGCCCATTATGGAACGACTGATTACATTGGTGAGCGAGGAGGCGGCGCTACAACTTCGCCGGCGTCACGATCTACCGGTCACATTGGCGGTCGACCTAGCGACGCGAACGCGTGAGCGCGCGACGATTTCCATAATAGACGAAAATATGAGCGAACGAGACGCTCGCCTTTTGGTCCAACGTCTGTTTGATGAAGGCCGATTGACAGTTTCGCTGATGATCCGAATGGCCGGTTATGGACGCATGGTTCTTTTGAAACATGCTATGGCATTGCGAGCCAATATTCAGCCTAACAAGGCCGCTTTGATGATACATGACAGCGGGCCGCTTGGGCTTAAGGCGCTCTGCAAAGAGGCCGGATTAAATCCCGCTCAGACTAAAATTATTCGGGCAGCCTGCGCGATTTTCCGCGATCTGGAATTGGCCACTGTTCAATATGATGCGGACTACTTTCGTTCTATCATGATCGAGCGAATGCTGACCCTGCCATTTGAGATCGACGAAGGCGATACAGAGTGGTTTTTGGAACGATTGGATGCCTTGCAGACAAAGGCCGCTTAAGTCGAGAACTGCTCGCGCAGGATTTTTTCATCTAATGCATGATCTGGATCAAATAGCAGCGTCAGGCTGGTGTCTGTATCCTGCTCGATAGAAACCCGGGAAACATTTCGAATTTCACGGCTATCCGCGGTCGCGCTAAGGGGACGTTTGTCCGTATCCAGATTTTCAAGTTCGACTTTGGCTTTGGCATTGAGAAGCGCACCGCGCCAGCGCCGGGGTCTAAAAGCACTGATCGGTGTCAACGCTAGAATATCTGCGCCCAAAGGGATTACCGGACCATGGGCTGATAAATTATAGGCGGTAGAGCCGGCAGGTGTGGCCACAAGGACGCCGTCAGCGATCAGGCGGTCCATACGCACTTTGCCGTCCACACTTAACTTGATGTGAGCAGCCTGACGGGTTTGTCTGTAGAGTGAGACTTCATTGAAAGCCAATTCTTCGAATATTCCACCCGGCGCCTCAGCTGTCATTTTTAAGGGTCGGATGGTCGCCGGCTTTGCGGCTTTGATCCGTTCAATCAGATTGTCGTCATGAAACTCATTCATCAAAAATCCGATCGTGCCTTTATTCATACCGTATATGGGAAGGCCACGTCGAAGTAGGGGCATATGACGACGGAGAGTTTCGAGCATAAATCCATCGCCGCCTAAAGCGATTATCGCATCCGCTTCGGTTGCATCATGATCGCCATATAGCTTTACGAGCCGTTTGCGTGCGCTTTGCGCTTCCGGACGTTGACTGGCACGGATGGCTAACTTCATGTCTGAGGATTTGGTTCTGGCCAAATCATTGCTCCTATTCTTTTCTTTGAAATGGAGAGTCTAATTAATCAAGTCAACTCCTGGGCTAAAGACATTAATAAGCAGTGATTATTCTGAGAGTGTCCCTGTCTCCCGCTTTAAATACTCAATCAGTTTTTCGCGGTCCGCTGCGTTCCGAATGCCCACGAAGCTCATGCGATTGCCGGGCATAAATTTAGCGGGATTTTCAATATAGGCAGAAACGTTTTCATCATTCCATATCAGGCCGGATTCGGTCATGGTTTTGGAGAAGTTAAACCCGTCCTTTGTTCCTGCAGTTGCGCCAAACATGCCGTATAAGTTTGGGCCGACCTTGTGGCGTCCATCCTGTTCAAGCGTATGGCAGGTCCGGCATTTCTTAAAGACGACTTCACCGCGATCAACAGTTTTCACGGGCGTTTCCTGTGCTTGTTCAACTGGGACTTCTGCAGTCGCGACGGGTTCAGTTTTGGCAGTTTTTGTCGGAGTTTCAGTTTTATTCCCGCAAGAGGAAATTAAAAAGATTGAGGCAATCGATAATAAAAACAATGATTTACGGCGCATATCTATAGTCTCCAAAACCGACGATTTCTGTGATTAACACTTGATTAACTGTTGTCACAAGGTCTAACCTTGCGGCAAATAACCATGGGGGTTGTTTATTTATTGGAACTTTGTGTTCCCAAACACTTCAAAAGGGGAAGTTTATGTTAGGACTCTTACTTGGACTGGCCAGTGGTGCCATAGGTGGTAACGTCGCCGGTAATGTGATGAAATCAAATATGGGCACTATGGGCCGGAGTATTACCGGTATTGTTGGTGGAACCCTGTTGTCATTCATTCTGGGTAAACTTGGAATCGCTGGTATGGCCGATCCATTAGCGGGCGCCAGCCTGGATCTGCCAAGTATTCTTGGCAATGTGCTGTCCGGTGGTGTCGGCGGTGGTCTTCTGACCTTCATCCTTGGAAAAGTGATGAAATAAAATCAGACATTATAGTTTTGATTGAAACGCGTCTTTGAGGCGCGTTTTTTTGTTTGGATAATTGGCCCTGATATGCAATTTGTGTCATATCTAACAACAGGTATCTGAAATGAGTTTTACGCCTCCCGTTAATGCTATGCATTATCTACTAAAACATGCGGTTGATATCGACCGGATCATAGATTGTGACCAACACGCAGAGTTATCCCATGATTTGATCGGGGATATATTAGAGGGCGCTGCTGTTTTCTCGCGCGATGTGTTGGCGCCTTTGAACGGGAGTGGGGATCAAAACCCTGCTCAGATTAAAGACGGCAATGTCAAATCCTCTCCAGGGTTTTCAAAGGCCTATCAGGATTGGGTCGAAGGTGGCTGGCAAACTCTGTCAATAGAACCCGAAGCCGGGGGAATGGGTTTACCGCAAGCGGTAAACTCGGCGGCGGCTGAGATGTTTTATGCGGCAAATATGGCGTTTGGTTTATGTCCCATGCTGACGTCCAGCGCCGTCAAGGCCATCAGCGCCCACGCTTCTGAAGAATTGAAGAACATCTATCTTGAAAAAATGGTGAGTGGTGAGTGGAGCGGGGCCATGAACCTGACTGAGCCGCAGGCCGGGTCAGATTTGGGGCCGGTTCGCACCAAAGCTGTTCCCAATGCAGACGGATCTTACGCTGTTAGTGGCCAAAAAATATTCATTACCTGGGGCGATCATGATTGTGCGGATAATATTATTCATCTGGTTTTAGCGAGATTGCCCGATGCGCCAAGTGGATCTAAGGGCATCTCGCTGTTTTTATGTCCCAAATATCTGGTGAATGACGATGGCAGCTTAGGCAATCGTAACGGATTTAGACCGATCAGTCTCGAACATAAGTTAGGGATTCATGGTAGCCCGACCTGCGTGATGGAGTTTGAAGGTGCGACGGGCTGGCTGGTCGGCGAAGAAAATCGCGGGCTCGCCTGTATGTTTACCATGATGAATGAAGCCCGATTATTTGTCGGTGTCCAGGGTGTCGGAATTGGCGAACGGGCTTTCCAACAAGCTCTGCAATTCTCGCAGGACCGTGTCCAAGGGCGGGTGATTGATCAGGAAGCGGGAGCACCGATTATTGGCCACCCAGATGTACGTCGCATGCTTGTAGACATGAAAACCCGGCTGATGGGCGCTCGGGCTATATGTATGGCGACCGCCGCTGCAGGAGATCTGGGCGCATGTCACGGCGATGAAGATGTCCGTCAGGCTGCTCATGCCCGCGAAGCTTTGCTAACCCCGATCGCCAAAGCGTATGGGTCGGATATAGGGGTGGAAGTGACCTCAATCGGCGTCCAAATCCATGGCGGTATGGGCTTTATCGAAGAGACGGGTGCGGCCCAACATTATCGGGATTCCAGAATTGCTCCGATTTACGAGGGGACCAATGGCATACAAGCGATGGACCTTATCGGGCGAAAACTCCGGAGAGATGGCGGAGATGCCATGCGAAACCTGATCCAGGACCTGGAAGGTGTGGCCTTGACCTGTAAGAGCCAGAGCGGAGTTGTTTTTGATCAATTGGAGGCTTCGCTTTCATCGGGCATTGAATCACTGAAAACAGCCACTGACATTGTTTTGAACGCGGATGAAAAGCATGCGCTTAGTGTGGCGACGCCTTATCTTAGAATTGCAGGCGATGTGTTGTCAGGCGCTTTGCTAATCAAGTCCGCCTATAGCGGGCAGAAGGCGGGAGACCCTTATGCATCCAGCATGTTAGGCCTCGCCAGTTTCCATGCCGCCCACATTCTTCCAAATGCTAACGCTTTGCTCGACGCCATACGCCAGGGCAGCACACCAATATTCGGATATGAAGTTGGTCGGTTGGCGGATCTATAGATCCGCCAATCCGCATTAGAATTTTAGCCAGGGAATGATAGACGGCGTGGATTTTTTATAGTCCAGATAGTCTTGGCCCAAATCCGCAATCAATGTCTTTTCTTCGTGTTTTACTCCGAGGAAAATGTAAGCGGTCATTCCAATCGCTAGAACCAGGCGACCTGTGGTCATAACAGGGGCCGCCCAAATGCCGATAAAAACGCCGGTCATAATCGGATGGCGCACGAGTTTATAAAACATCGGGGTTCTAAAAGTCTCTGTTTTGTCCTGCTGAGCCTGAATGCCCTGATAGGCTTGCTGTAATCCGAATAAGTGAAAATGGTTGAGCATAAAGGTCGACAGCAATGTTATCACCCATCCGCTGAAAAAGACGACCCACAACATTTTAGCCGCAAGCGTTCCACTCAGATCCCATATTACGTGTGGTAATGGAGCCCACAGCATGACTAAAATAGCTGTAAATATAGCCACGAAAACCAAATATGTACTGCGTTCAACAGAGGCCGGCACAATTTTTGTCCATTTGTTTTTGAATTTAGGCGAGGCCATGAGCGAATGCTGATAGCCCCACAAGGCAAGCAGACCGAAATTCAGCAATATTGCGGCAACGCCAGTGAGATTTGGCGCGAAATCTGATCCCTGATTTATAGTTACTGGGACTATGATGTCGCCGATAAAAAGTATCAAATAGACGAGTGCAGCTACACCAAACCCATAACATATTAAACTATATAAAATTCTGAAAAACTTCATGGTTCTCTCCCAAACACGTTTGATTAAGCGTGCTCCACCAACACGTCATTCGGGACTGAAAAGTATTGTTTTTTGATTTTGCGCCCGAATTAACCGGATTTATAGCATATTGTCTTGCTCAAGTCACTTGATTGAGCTTTATGAAAAAAAGCGGTAAGAAAACCCGTTTTTCAAAGGATATAATATGTCAGCTCAAAATCAGGTCCGACGCGCCACAGCGCCCGAAATTACGGCCCGCAAAGGCAAAGACCCAATTATTTGCCTGACCGCCTATGACGCCCCGACCGCCCAGTTGCTAGACGATTATTGTGACCTGATCTTGGTCGGCGATAGTGTTGGTATGGTGGTTCACGGTCTGACGACGACCGTTGGTGTCACATTGGAAATGATGATCATGCATGGACAAGCCGTTATGCGCGGATCGCAAAAAGCGCTCGTCGTTGTGGATCTCCCATTTGGATATTATGAAGATAGTCCCGAACGGGCATTTAAGAATGCGGCCCGTGTGATGCGGGAAACCGGGTGCCAGGCCGTTAAAATTGAAAGTGGGTCTTATGCCGCTGAAACCATTGCTTATCTGGTTGAGCGCGGAATTCCGGTTATGAGCCATGTTGGTTTGCGGCCTCAATCCATGAATGTTTTAGGTGGATTTCGGGCGCGAGGCCGCAGTAAAGCCGTTGCAAAAGAAATTGTGGAGAATGCAATCGCGGCTGCCGATGCGGGTTCCTTCGCCGTCGTTGTAGAAGGGGTTTCGGCGGAGCTTGCTGATAAGGTTACCCGCGCCGTCAGGATTCCGACGGTTGGGATCGGGGCTTCACCGGGGTGTGATGGTCAGATTCTTGTCACGCCAGATATGTTGGGTATGTTTGACCGGGTCCCTAAATTTGTCAAAAAATATGCGGATATAAAGGGCCTGATTGAAACCGCCGTCAAGGCTTACCGAGCCGAAGTTACTGACAGGTCTTTTCCTGGGGAAAACAACACTTATAAATTCTCTGAATAAGCTAAAAACTAACTGTTTCGTCATGCCGTTAACGGTTGCACCTTGTGCAAAGGAGCGATAGGTTCCGCGCGATTTAAGACCTGAGTCTTCAATCCAGTAAAAAAGGACAATCTGTGGTCGATTTTATTAGTGAAGTTCAGGAAGAACTTCGAAAAGATGACTATAATAAATTTCTCAAGAAATACGGTCCGTATTTGTTGGGGCTTATTATTGCCGTGATTTCTGCAACCGCCTATTTGGAATGGGATAAATCCCGAGACGAAAAGGCGGCGCGGGCAACTTCATCTGCCTATCTGGCAGCCGGGCAAAAGGTTGAAGACGGCAATGTAGATCAGGCCATTCGGGAGTATTTGGCAATTTCCGAGCAGGCACCGACGGGATATTCGGGCCTTTCTTTGATGCGGGCTGCGGAACTGGAGCTTGACCGCGGAAACACTCAGGCTTCGATTTCATTATTAGATCAGGCGGCCAATGTTTTTGACAATGCCCGTCACGGTCAATTGGCGCAGATCAAAGCGGCCTATATTTTGGCGGGTGAGGGTCGATATGATGATGTTCGTGTTCGGGTGGCATCTTTGGCGGAGAAAGATCAGCCCTATGAATATCTGGCCCGCGAATTACTGGGCTTCGCAGCCAAGGCAAGCGGCGATACGAAAGCCGCTAAGGAACAGTTCTCCTATCTCGAGAGCATTCCGGGGGTGCCGGATACGATCCGTGAACGGGCCGCACAATATCTATCATTGATGAGTGTTGAAGCCTTGGACGCTGAGGCAGAAATGGTCGACGCGCCGACCGAGATTGCCAATCCAGAAGATACAACAGAAATTCCTGAGCCGGAGACTGAAAATGTCGAATAAATTCCTACTTAATCTGGCGTTGGGTTCAGCCTTATTACTGGGCGGATGTTCTACGCTGGGCGGTGTCGGTGATGCCGTCGGTAGTTTAAATCCATTTGGCGGCGGCGACGATAAGAACGAAGCCCAGGGTGAAGTTGGCGGTGAATCTGAACGAATTTCACTGCTGTCGATTGAAGATACCTTGACTGTGACTGGCGACATTTCCCCTGCGGATGTTGTTTTGCCAAGCGTTTATGTAAATGCTGATTGGCCTCAGGCCGGTGGCAATGTTTACAATGCCATGCAACATACCGGTGCGAGTGGGGCGCTTAATCGTGTTTGGTCCAAAGATGTCGGTAGCGGAACTTCCCGGAAGGGCCGTGTATTGGCGCAGCCTGTAATTGCGGGCGGTCGCATTTATATTATGGACGCTGATAATACTGTGTCGGCGCTTGATGCGAATTCAGGCTCAGAAATCTGGGAACATAAGATCACGGTTCAATCCAAAGGTAAGACCCGTGAGGGTCGTGCTGGTATTTTTGAGCGGGTCACCAATCCATTGCAATTTTCAGATGGCGGTGGAGCGGACAAGGAATCGGTCGGCGGTGGCGTGGCCGTGGCGGATGGTGTTGTTTACGCCACATCTGGCTTGGGTGTTGTGACCGCGATTGATGCGAATACAGGAGCGGTTATTTGGAACAAGCGATTGGCGACCCCAATGCATTCAGCGCCCAAAATTTCCGGCGGACGTTTATTTGCAATCTCTGATGATAATGAGCTTTTCGCCATGAATGCATCCACCGGCGATACGCTTTGGACCTATCAGGGCATTATCGAAAGTGCACGTATGTTGACAGTTCCGTCTCCTGCAATTGTAGATGACGTCGTGATTTCGCCATTTGCCTCAGGAGAATTAGTCGCGCTTCAGGCTCAGAACGGGAATGTTTTGTGGCAGGATAGCTTAAGTTCATCCGGTCGACTGACACCATTGGCCAGTTTGAACGATATCGCAGGTGGCCCGGCTGTCGCGGACGGATATGTGATTGCGACCTCGCAAAGTGGTGTCATGAGTGCCTTTGACCTCCGGACCGGACAACGTATCTGGTCACAACCAGCAGGTTCGTTAGGCGTACCTTGGGTGGCAGGTGACTTTATTTATACGGTCACGACCAATGCTGAAGTGGCTTGTTTGTCTAAAATCAGCGGCGCCGTTGTCTGGTTGCAGCCATTGCGTGGATTTAAAAACGAAAAGAAACGCAAAGAACGCATTGCCTGGGCGGGTCCGATTATGGCTGGAGAACGATTGATAACGGTTTCTTCGCGGGGTGAAGCTGTCGAACTTAACCCCTATGATGGCTCGATCACTCGGGAGTTTAAAGTTGGCGACGCCGTTTTCGTTCCGCCTGTCATCGCCAATGAGACGGTTTATTTCTATAATGACGATGCCAAATTGTTAGCCTATCGATAGGTTGGTATGACGGATGACATTGATCCAGGCTTAGACGACGCAGAAACCGCAGACGAACAACGTCCCGCGCGCATTGCGCTTGTGGGGCGGCCTAATGTTGGTAAATCCACATTGTTCAACCGTATGGCCGGCAAAAAACTCGCCATTGTCAATGATACGCCCGGCGTAACACGAGATCGTCGCGAAGCCAGTTCAAGATTACGCGGGCATCCAATTATTCTTGAGGACACCGCTGGTTTTGAAAATGCCAAGGGCGAAAAGCTCGAAGCCCGGATGCGGACACAGACCGAAGCCGCTGTGCAAAACGCGGATATTTGCCTGTTTATTTATGATGCCCGGGCTGGGGTCACACCACTGGACCGGATATTTGCTGATTTTGTCAGGAAATCTGGAAAGGTCGTGGTCCTGGTCGCCAATAAATGTGAATCCAGCGCTTCGGATGCGGGCGTCACCGAAGGATATGCATTGGGATTGGGTGATCCAATTGAGGTCGCCGCGGAGCATAATATTGGCACAGTCGATCTGGATGACGCAGTTGAACTTGCAATCCGTTCAATCGACCTGACCCCAATCCCAGACGAAATTGATCGGAGTGATGCGCCGGTTCGCATTGCGATTGTCGGGCGACCCAATGCTGGGAAATCAACCCTGATTAATACTCTGATCGGGGAAGACCGATTGTTGACCGGTCCGGAAGCGGGGGTCACACGGGATGCGATCACAATCGACTATATGTGGCAGGGCCGTCGGGTACAGTTTCATGATACCGCTGGAATGCGTAAAAAAGCCAAAGTTCAGGAAACGCTTGAAAAGCTCTCAGTGGGCGAGAGCCTACGGGCGATCAAATTCGCGCAGGTGGTTGTCCTGTTGATGGATGCGACCAAGCCTTTTGACAAACAGGATATGCAGATCGCAGCACTTTGTGAGCGCGAAGGTCGAGCCATGGTTATTGGCGTGACCAAATGGGATCTTGTTAAAAATAAATCAGAAATGGCCAAAAGCCTGCGCGAGATGGCTGGACGTCTGCTCCCGCAGGTGCGCGGCATCCCTGTGGTTATGTTTTCGGGTCTGACGGGGAAAAGCGTGGATCGTCTTTTGCCGGCAATCGAGCGAGTCCATAATGACTGGAGCGCACAGGTCAAAACGTCAGACTTGAACGACTGGTTGTCTGAGAAGATTATCAGGCATCCACCTCCCGCCGTCAATGGACGTCGGATTAAGCCCAAATATATTTCGCAAACTAAAACGCGTCCACCGACATTTGTTCTGAAGTGTTCACGGGCGGACCGTTTGCCTGACAGTTATAAACGCTATCTTGTCAATGGCTTGCGCGAAGACTTTGATCTTCCGGGCACCCCAATACGCCTGTTTGTTCGGGCCGATAAAAATCCCTACGCTTAAAGGATAGGAAACAGCATGACTTTTACAAAATACGGCTTGGCCGGCGTGGCGGCGATCACACTACTGGCCTGTGAAAACACTCAAATAGCTGAAACGCCAGTGAAAACTCCCGTTGCCGTCCAGGAATTGACCAAGGACGACAAATTTACATACGCCAATTATGACGAAGTGAGAATGACCCATCTTGATCTCGATCTTGATGTGGATTTTGACCGCAAAGTTTTGGACGGTACGGCGACCATCGATTTTGTTAAAATTAAAGGAGACGCCAAAGAGCTGGTACTGGATACAAAAGATTTGACCTTGAAATCTATCGAAATCCGGGAAAAGGATGAATGGGTCCCGGCGACCTATGCCCTGTCTGACCCGGATCCGATGATGGGAACCAAGCTGACAATTCTATTGCTCGACGATGCCGATCAGATCCGTATCGCCTATGAGACCAGCCCGACGGCGGAGGGGCTGCAATGGCTGTCACCCGAGCAAACGGCGGGCAAGACGCATCCTTATCTATTTTCTCAAGGTCAGGCGATTAATGCGCGGACCATGGCGCCTGTGCAGGATACACCGGCTGTGCGGATCACTTATTCCGCCAAACTCCGGACGCCGCCTGAATTAGTGGCTCTGATGAGTGCAGATCAGGATCCTTACACACCGCGCGACGGGGAGTATGAATTTGATATGCCACAACCCGTTCCGGCATATCTGTTAGCATTCGCGGTTGGAGATATCGATTTCAAACCGATCAATGATCATATCGGTGTTTATGCCGAGGAATATATTCTCAATGCGGCGACCGAAGAATTTTCAGAAACGCCAATGATGGAAGAAGCCAATGAACGTCTTTATGGGCCCTATCTTTGGGGACGATATGACTTGATCGTATTGCCGCCAAGCTTCCCATTCGGTGGTATGGAAAACCCACGGCTGTCCTTTTTAACACCGACCTTGGTTGCAGGCGATAAGAGCCTGACCAATGTGGTCGCCCATGAGCTAGCCCATAGCTGGTCCGGAAATCTGGTTACCAATTCAAGCTGGCGCGATGCCTGGCTGAATGAAGGGTTTACCTCATATGTAGAAAACCGGGTCATGGAAGATTTATATGGTGAAGACCGTGCCGTTATGGAGCAGGCTTTGGATATGGAGGGCTTAAAACGCGCTATTTCTGAGGCCGAGCGTCCTGAGCTGACCCATTTGAAATTACCAGACGATCTGACCCATCCGGATGAAGCTTTCACGCTTGTGTCTTATATCAAAGGCGCGAACTTTCTCTTTTTCCTGGAAGACCGATTTGGCCGGGATAAATTTGATCCGTTCCTTAAAAAATATTTTGATACCTACGCTTTCAAAAGTGTAACGACCGAAGATTTCATCAAATTCCTGCATGACGAACTGCATGTCGATAATCCTGACGCGCTGACCCGGGCTGAGCTTGACGCTTGGGTTTACGGACCCGGCTTGCCGGAAACGGCTCGGAAACCAATTTCAAATGCGTTTGAAAAAGTCTCAGAGCATCAAGCGGCCTGGCTTGCTGGAGAGGTGACAGCGGCGGAAATTCCGACGGACAATTGGTCGACCCATGAGTGGCTGCATTTTATCAATTCCTTGCCAGAAGGATTAACTGAGGCGCAATTCGCTGAATTGGACTCGACCTATTCGCTAACGGGCACCCAAAATGCCGAAAGCGCGTTTGCCTGGTATATGCAGGCGATCAAAGGTGGCTATGCGCCCGCAGATGCGTCATTGGATAACTTCCTGATGACTGTGGGGCGCGGCAAATTTATCTATCGTTTATATCAGGCGCTAAAAGATAATGGTCGTGAAGACTGGGGCGCCGAAATTTACGCCCGCGCCCGTCCAGGCTATCACCCTATCGCTCAGCGCCGCATTGATAATATATTCGCCGAAGAATAATTCAGGCTTGCGCCCGTTTCTCATGAACCAGGGTTAACAGCTCTGCGGCAGCTTTAGCGTCGCAGAGAGCCCGGTGGTGCTGGTCTAGTGAGATATCAAATGCCCGGCATAGATTTTTAAGACTGTAGGATTTAAGGCCCGGAAAATGCCGCCGCATAGACGCGCAGCTGCACACTTTGGGCCGGCTGAAATGTCGCCCCAGGCGGTTAAATTCCTGTTTGATAAATCCGTAATCAAAATTGACATTATGGGCGACGAAAATTGAACCGCTCATAAAGGCGGCGAGCTCTTCTGCTATATCCTCAAACTTCGGCGCGTCAGCGACCATGTCCTGCGTGATCCCGGTCAGTCCTGTGATAAAAGGTGGGATTGTTCGCTGGGGATTGATCAGGGTCTGAAACTCATCCACAATCCGGCCCCCGCGAAGTTTCACCGCGCCGATTTCCGTGATCCGGTGAGCGGCCGCGCGCCCACCCGTTGTTTCGACATCAATCACGACATAGTCCTGTGCCGGATCTACCGCCCATTCGACCCGCAAAATTTCCGTTGAAATTCCCGCATCGCGCATTTGCTTTATCCGGGTCAGTTGATTTTTGCGAAGCACATCACCCTCGGCTTTGACTTCAATGAACTTTATCCCAGATTCAGAAATGCAAATCAGGTCGGGAAATCCATCGCGCATATCGCGGTATTTTTGGCACATTAAACGCAAAATGGTGCTAAACGATTGCGGAGGGGCCTGTTTAATCAGGGCCTGGACGAGATCAAATAAAGGGTCTGACCAGCGGAAAATTCCATTGGGATGTCCATGATGTCGGGTAAAGGTTTTCAATATGCGGATTTTAAGACACGCCGGGGAATTCAAGTCCGATAAAATCCGCTCAATCTCAACCTCGTGATCATCATAAAACCGTCCGGCCTTCAGGGAGGCGGGCAGTCGGTCAAAACTACTATGCAATGCCTTGGCCTTGTCACCAAATAGTAGGGGCCAGAACAACAGACCAAATAACATGCGCCAGAGGGCGTTTTCGCTGTGAAAGGCTTGAATCTGGTCATGTCCGAGGCGATGAATGACCGCCTGTTCGGTTTGATCCTTGAAGACTTCATCAATTACGATGGTTTCACCGGATCGCAATAGGTCCGTGAATGCGCTTGTCCGCTTTTTCTTATATTTGCGGGCGTAAAAATCGGTCGCAAAGTTTAGCTCTGCTTCGCTGCCTGGATTATCAATCAAGGCCTTCAGACGGGTTTCCACGTCCGCCTTTTCGCCGCGTGCATATCGTATTCGCACGGAGCGCTCATTACAGTCCGGCGTGTCGCTGCGTTCATAAAGATCAAGTGCCAAATCATGATCTTCGAGGCGCTCGCATAATTTCCCAAGCTTGAACAAAAGGCGTCCGCGTAAATCAGAGGCTGTGTCCGAGCAAGGGGCCGGCCATTGTTCAATATCGTCTATTAAATCGGTGAGGGCGTCTTCCGTGCCGCGCTTGGCGGTACGCAAGGCTTTGGCATAAAAATAGGTCGACATTGCGTCTTCAAGACTGTCAAAACGGGCAGAGTAATCGGCCTTGAAATTCGGGGTTTTTGTGATGCCAAGATCACGCAAAGTGAAACGCTGCAGATTGGTTTCAAGTCGTCCGAAATAAAGAAAGCTGAGATAGTTCAGCACCTCTGCAGCTTGCTGCTCAACAAAATGGTCTGGAATAACGACATGTGCGGGATCAAGCTCTGTTTGGGCCAGTTCAATCAGACGGGCTTTATTCCAACTGGATCGAAACAATATCGGTATGGAGGCATTATCGAGCACTTGACACAAGTCGGGTTTGGTCAGGTGTTCAAGCCAGCGGTAAAACTGACTGTCGCTCACATCACGGATTAACCCGACCTCCCGTAATTCTCCGATGTGTAGATCCAGATTATCGATCTCGGGATAGTTTAGCTTTCTAAGGTCGAAGATCAGACCTTTTCGACCTGCCAGGCGAATAAACAGGCACTGGGCCGGAAAGGGCAGACTGTGGAAACTCTTTACAAAGGCCCGGTCTTGGTCCCGAAAACAATGTTCATAGCGGGTTTCAACGAAGTCCAAGAGATCGGTGAAATGGGCGTGATAATAAAATTGCGGCAGTTCTCGAAACTGACGTTTGGGGCGAACAGGCCGCAAGGGAGCGACATGTTCAAACGGTGAGGGCGCAATGTCTTCGAGCTGAGCGACTAGAAATTCTCCATGTCAGGGTGGAGAACATTAGTAGAACAAACTGAGCTTTCAGGGCAAGCGGATAATGAGCGCGTTAGAACGATATTTTCTGGGTCCAGGTCTCGTTCCCCGGACTGACGATCCGCATGGTCAGCTCTTTGGCATCCCAATCAATATCCATCAGACCGTAATTCACTTCGAACTGCATGGTCGTCAGGCGATGGGGGCCGTCTTCGACGCGGGTCTCACCGCTCCGGGCTCGCCAGATGGATGATGGCGCGTTCAATGATGATGTCGTCATTTCGTAAAGCGGATAGCCGACCACGTCGTCGCGCTTGTAAAACGCGCCTGAATGCCGGTCGCCAGAAACCAGGACGGCGTTATTCACGCCCGCAGCCTTGATCGTGTCATAAAGCTTTTGCCGCTCATGGGGCAGGGTGCGCCAGGCCTCCCAGCCATGGCCGTCCGCAATGACCTGAATGGATGTTACAATAATGCGCAGGTCAGCGGGCTTTTCGAGTTCCTCTGCCAGCCAGCTCCATTGAACCTCGCCCAGCATTGTTGAGCTGGCATCCTCAGAGGGCAGGTATCGCTCTTTTCCGGGTGCGTTGCGCTCATCGGTTTTCTTGAGGGGGCCACGGAAATAGCGCGTATCAAGCAGAATGATCTGAACCTTTTGTCCGTCCGGGCCCAGGGTCTCGGAGGTGTAGACACCGGGACGCGAACGACGGATGTCATCGGCCGGTATGTCCCAGGCGTCGAGATAAAGCTGCTCGGCCTTTTCCCGAAACGGATAGTCGGCACCGCCATCATTCACGCCGTAATCATGATCATCCCAGGTGACGAGCATAGGCGTCTCGGCACGGAAATTGGCAAAGGTGCGGCTATCGGCGAGCTTGCGATAGGACTGTTCCATATAAGGCATGTCCGGGTCCGTGAACCGCGGGTCATCCGTATAAACATCGCCGTAAACATTATCACCCAGAAATACAAACAGGTCCGGGTCTTGGGCCGCAATCACGTTCCAGATATTCTGATCATCTTTTTCTTTCAGGCAGGATCCAAAGGCCAGACGAGTTACGGCCTGGTTGCGGTCTAGCTTGGCCGCGGGCATGCTGATCGAATTGGGGGTGAGTTTTGAAACCGGAGGGGACTCGGTATTGAAATTGACAGCGCAAGCGTTCAGCGCCAGTGCGGAAATTGAAATGATAAGCGGTTTAATCATGCGGCCCTCCATTTTGGGTCTTTATGGCAGAAATTGACGCTACCGCAAATTAAGCTTTCGAAAAAGTCTGTAAAAAATACTTTACATTGTGTTTGTGCGTTCCTATCTATGTAAAGAATATTTTACATTGGTCAATCAAAGGAGAGAGTGATGACCCGTATAGAAGATATGAGCGAGACCCAGCGTCGGGCCTGGATGACATTAATCGTCGATGTGGCGGTGTTTTTGGTGTTTTTGCGGGGAGCGACAACGGATTGGTCGATTGATACCCTGAGCGCTGGCGGACAGACCTCTCTGTTTATCGGGGTCATTATCATGACAATTATACTGCACGCGATTATCGCAAGCCTATTTGAGCAGCGTCAGCGCAAAGACGATATTACCGACAAAGATGAGCGCGATATCAATATTGAGCGCAAAGGCGCCAGTTACGGCTTTTACTTCCTGGCGATTTTTCTCAATTTGATTGTCGGGCATATTGTGTTGCAGAACTCATTTGACAATTTTCCCGAAGCGACAGCCGGTTATGACGCTGTCTTTGATTACCGGAATACGTCTCATCTGGTCTTCGCTTTGCTGAGCGCGGCGTTTATTGGCGATATTATCAAAAATGCGACCATGATCTTTGCCTATCACTGGGGACGCGGAGGCGAGTAATGGGCGGTAAGAAAACCCGGATTACTAATCATATTCGGCGTATCCGCTTGGCGCGAACCGATCTGACGCAGGTCGAACTGGCGCGCCGCGTGGGCGCCACGCGGCAGACTATTATCTCGATCGAAGCGCAGAAATATGCGCCTTCGCTCGAGCTCGCTTTTCGAATTGCCTATGTGCTGGGTGAACCGATTGATGAGGTCTTTGATTTCGACCCGAGCGACCTCTAGTAAATCCTAGTAATAGGTACCTAGAGCTTTGGCGTCATAGTCCTTCAACTCGTCCAGGCGCCCTTCTTTGACTTTGGTTGCCCATTCCGGGTCCTGCAGGAGGGCGCGCCCCACCGCGACCAGATCAAATTCGCCCTTGTCCACGCGCTCGATCAAATCATCGAGTGAGCGGACCGCACTATCTTCGCCTCGGAGCCCGCCAATGAAATCAGAGGACAAGCCAACTGAGCCGACGGTTATGGTCGGTTTGCCTGTGAGCTTTTTCGTCCAACCGGCGAGGTTCATGTCTGAGCCTTCAAATTCGGGTTCCCAAAAACGGCGGGTCGAACAGTGAAAGATGTCGACTCCTGCCTCGGCCAGTACATTAAGAAATGCGCCCAATGCGTCAGGTGTATCGGCGAGTTTTACTGAGAAATCCTGTTGTTTCCATTGCGAGTAACGAAGAATGATCGGCGTGTCCTCCCCAACTTCTCGTCGGATCTGCTTCACCACTTCGCATGCGAATTCAGCCCGGTTAGTCAGGTCGCCGCCAAAGCGGTCATCCCGGCGGTTCATGACGTCCCAGAAAAATTGGTCGATCAGATATCCATGTGCCCCGTGAATTTCGATGCAATCAAAGCCGAGTTTCATAGCTTCGCCGGCTGCCTTGGCATAGGCATTGATCATATCGGCGACTTCGCTATCGCCGGGTTCCGGCATGACCTGCTTGCCAGTATGAGTCAGTCCCGATGGACTATCTGATGGGGCGTCGGGGTGCGGACCCGATCCGGGTTTACGCATCATCCCAACATGCCAAAGTTGCGGCGCAATTTTACCGCCCGCCGCATGGACCTGCTCGGCCACATTGCGCCAGCCTTTGAGCGCGTCTGGCGCGTGGAAATTTGGCACTAATGGGTCATTGGACGCGCCGCCCCGGTCGATGGTTGTGCCCTCAGTGATGATCAAGCCAACATCTGCCGCTGCGCGCCGCGCATAGTAATCAGCAACCTTTTGTCCTGGAATACCATCTGGAGACTGGCTGCGGGTCATGGGGGCCATGACGATCCGATTGGGGAGTGACAGAGATTTGCAGGAGAAAGGCGTGAACAAGGAAGCGGTCATAATATGTTTCCGGTCGGTTGATTTGACTATTCATTTTATTAGGCAAAGGCCTTACACCCCGCAATGGTTTATATGCCTACTGTTGCATATAATTTGGATTGGCGTCATAGTGCCCCAAAACGGAGGCCGATATGAACCAACAATCCGCGATGCAAGTCGATGCCGGGTTTAATATTCCCGACCCAACGCAAATAGAACGATTGGAAGGCAAGGTCTCTGATGTTGAGTGGCAGACCCGGGTTAATCTGGCGGCGACATACCGCCTTTGTGCGATGCATGCCTGGACGGATCTGGTCTTTACCCATATTTCTGCGCGCCTGCCGGATGAAGACGGGGAAGAGCGCTTTCTGATTAATCCTTACGGCGTGATGTTTGATGAAATGACGGCGTCATCGCTGGTCAAAATCGATACCGATGGCAATATATGTCAGGACACACCTTACTTTATCAATCCGGCAGGGTTTACCATCCACAGCGCCGTGCATATGGCGCGCGAAGATGCGGGATGTGTCATCCATGTGCATACGCCATATGGGATTGCCGTATCCGTTCAAAAGGCAGGCCTTCGCCGCTACACCCAGTTTTCAATGCAGGTCTATGATGACATAGCCTATCATGACTATGAGGGTATTGCGCTAGAAATGGATGAGCGTGAAAGGCTGGTGGCGGATCTGGGCTCAAAGAGCCTGATGATCCTGCGCAATCACGGCACTCTGACCCTGGGGCCGAGCTGTGGCACCGCATTCCTGCGCATGTATTTCCTAGAAAATGCCTGTAAAACTCAGATCTTGGCGCAAGCTGTGGGTGGACCCGAAGCCCTGCACGAAGAGCCCGAAGATATGGGTCATAAAGTCTATCAGCAGGGGGCTGCCGCCTTTATACCCGGCATGGGCGACAATCTGGTTTGGCCTGGGCTGATGCGCAAACTCAACCGGGTTAATCCGGGCTATGATCACTAAGGGATAAAAATATGCGGCAAGTAAAACCTGAAGAACTTCAAGACCTGATTGGCACAGAACTTGGTGTCAGTGACTGGATTACGATCGAACAGGAACGGATCAATCAGTTTGCGGATGTGACTGAGGATCATCAGTTCATTCATGTCAATCCAGACGCGGCGAAGATGACGCCTTTTGGCGGCACGATTGCCCATGGATTTTTATCACTTTCACTTTTATCTAAATTCTCAGAACAGGGCGCACTTATCGTCGACGGTGTAGCCATGGGTGTGAATTACGGCATGGATAAGATGCGCTTTATCAATCCGGTGCCGGTCGGCAGCAAGGTTCGTGGGCGGTTCGTACTCAAAGACGCTGTCGAGAAAAATCCGGGGCAGTATTTGATCACCTATAATGTCACCGTTGAAATTGACGGGATAGACAAACCAGCATTGGTGGCGGATTGGCTGGCTATGCAGTTTACCCGCTAGCGGAACTTTTATCGAAGATAAAATTATGCATTCAATTCTTTGCGCGGGGGGCAGGGGTATTGGATCTTTGGCGTTGATCTGGGCGTTGACGGGTGAGGTATTCGCGCGGCCGGCGGATTGGTCCTGCACAGAGAGTGGGCAGGCGCCTTTTCGACTTTATTCTGGTTCAGACTATATCAAAATCAAACCCAAGCCAAAAAAGCCGAAGCTTTCAATCGAGCAAATATACAAACTCAACATGGTTAGGATAAAACCGGGCACGTTTTTGATGGGGGCGCCACCAGGTGAAAAACGCCGTCAGGCGACCGAAGGACCCGTCCAGACCGTCACGATTGCCTATCCGTTTGAAGTTGGGAAATTTGAGGTGACGTTTGATCAATGGGAAATTTGTGTGGATGATGGCGGGTGTCGATATCGACCCAAGGATGAAGGCTGGGGACGTGGCGTCCGTCCGGCCATTCATATCAGCTTTAATGACGCTCAAATTTATCTGAAATGGCTCAATCGTAAGACCGGAAGAAATTACCGATTACTTTCAGAAGCAGAATGGGAATATGTTGCTCGCGCCGGTCAAAAAACACCCTTTTATACGGGCGAGCGTATTTCCAGCGGACAGGCCAATTTTAACGGGACGGCGACATATAATGACAGCCAGGTCGGTGTGTACCGGAAGCGCACCCTTCCCGTAGGGCGCTTTCCGCCCAATCAATTTGGGGTTCATGATATTCTTGGGAATGTATTGGAGTGGACCCAGGATTGCTGGAGTGACAACCATGTCGGTGCCCCCAATGACGGCTCTGCCCGACGGGATGGCGATTGCAAGTTTCGGGTCATGAAAGGCGGTTCTTGGGTTAGCCATCCTTATCATTTACGCGCCGCCAATCGTATCAAATATACCCGCGACTACCGATATGAGGACTACGGATTTCGCATCGCTCGAACTCTGCGGTGATCATTATTGTATGGGGCGCTTACACTTATGAAGCGCAAATTGCGCTTGGCCCGCCTTGTTGGAATGCCCGAACCTTGTTAGGGTTTTGTAACAAATCAAAACACGGGAACTGTTATGGTCAATCTCATTGTCAATGGACAGGAACATTCGCTCGATATTGACGAGGATATGCCCCTC